>JBHGWS010000134.1:0-25176 GCA_041936745.1 Candidatus Darwinibacter acetoxidans | reverse complement strand
CCCGCTTATTCGTGTCAAAGCCGGCATGGCCGGGGGCAGTGTCGTCGTAGTTATTTTTGAAACCGTAAGTACCTTCCATTACGACTAAATCAAAGCGGTAAGAGGTTAAAAACTCCCGCGCCTGGGGCAAAAACCACGCGGTATCGACAGCATACAGAATAGTTTTGCCTTTGTATTCTAAAATGAAATTGAAACACTCCTGCCGAAAATCATGATTGGCCAAAATAGGGGTGCATCTTACGTACTTAGTAGTCACAGTTTCCCACGGCTTTAAAACCACAATTTCCAAGCCGTGGCCCAAAAGATCGTTTTTAACGGCCGCCAAGGTTAACTCTTTAACTCTTTCGTTTCCGTACACCACCAGGGGCAGCGGTTTGGTGACGGCAGGCCCCCCGCCGCCTTCTTTAAATAAGCGCCAGCGTAAATACCAGGGGAAAAAATGATCATCGTGGGCGTGTGTAATCAAAAGTTCCTCTACTGCCAAAAGCGACAGCCCGCATTTCGCCAATTGAATGGGGATGGCGGGCCCAAAATCAATTAAAGTATGGGCACCCAAAGCAGCCGAGCTGTTTAGCCTAATGTTGCGGCCGCCTGCCTGCCTTGCTTTATTGCAGTTCTCGCAGCTGCACCAAAGTCCGGGGTACTGATCAGCCGCGGACGTTCCTAAAAAGGTAAACACCAAATACACCTCTTTTTCTAGCCCCCCAAGTACAAAAACAGGGGCAGGATTACAAAACTGAGTAGAGTTGGGATAACCACCCCAAGCGTGGCCAAAGTTTCATCAGCATCGAAACTAGCCGCAACCAAAGCGGTAGTTGCCAAAGGCGGCATAGCTGACAATAAAAGCAGGATGGGGCCCAGCTCATCCGGGAAGGGGAATAATTTTAGAAAAACAAAGGCCAAAAGTGGGCTTAAGACTGTGCGGTGGGCCAAAACGCCATAAAGTTCGGAGCGCCAAGGAGGCCTTTTCTTCAAAGCATCGGCCACTAACGAGCCGATAATAAGCATAGCGGCACCTATAGTTATGCTGCCCAGCAATTCCAAAGCCCCCACTACCGTCCCGGGCAGCACAATATTTAAAACACCGGCCGAAAGGCCCAAAATCAAAGCGAGCATGTTCTGGTTGAGGGCCCTTTTTAAACTGAAGCGGGGCCCGGCCCGGAAATGAGAAATGCCGCAGCTCCAGTAAAATAAACCGGCACCCAGTTCAAACAAAAAGGCGTAGACGACGTAAACCGGCCCGTATAACGAAGAAATGATGGGGACGGGCAAAAAGATGTTATTACCGTTGGTGCATAAAATTTGGTAGGTGCCGTAACTTTTTCTCTCCAAGCCCAAGCGCCCTGCGCTTAAGTGGGCTGTGACAGCCAAGATTAGAGAGATACCCAAACCCACCAAGGAAAAGACCAAACCCCGCCTTAGAGTTGTAAGATCAATGTTTTGATACATGGAGGTAAACAAAAGAGCCGGGAATGTCACTTTAACTACCACACCGCTTAGTTTTTTGCTGAAACTGAGATCCATGATTTTAAAATGATGCAGGACAGAACCTAGGGCAATCAGCATAAAAAGCATGAAAAAAGGCTCTAAAATGGGCAACACGCAGATTCCTCCCGTAGTTAATTGAACTTTTCAAAATCAGCTGTATTGATGACTATATCGCTTTTTTCCTTAATACCCATCTTCTCGAAATATTCGTTTTCCAAGGGGACCCACTCATTGATAAACCGCCGGTGCATCCTAGGCCCGTTCCTCGCCAAGATCCGGGCACTTTGGGTTGTTTCATCCACTTCTAAAAAGATCTTGAGATCGTAGCCGTCAATTAAAGTCGGGTGCAGGCTGTAGGAGCCTTCCACGACAGTCAGCCAAGTTGGCTGCAGTTCCTTTGATAAACTGAACGATTCGTCTTGACAGTTATAAATTCTGTATTGAAAAGGCTTGCCCTGTTCTATGCGATCAAACGCTTCTTTCTTGAAACGCTCATAATCTACATTACCGCCGACCTCCCGTAAGCGGGCCGCCGTTCGCAAACTTGGCGTTAAGAAAAAATGGTCCATATGCAGGACTGGACAGCCGTAAACGGCCTGCAGCAGATCGGCCAAGCTCGATTTTCCCGCACCGCTGTTACCGTCAATTGCCACCACAACCCGGCCCTGAGCCGCCTGCAAAGAATCGATGGCGGCAAAAACCGGGAAATAATTTCGATAGCAAGCTTGAACAACCCGGTAGGCGGGGAAATAAGTGCTGCGGTAAACTTCACTGTGACTGACCGGAGGAAAGCCCCGCTTATTATACTCCTCAAGGTAAGCTGCCAGTTTTGCCGGCTCAAAGGGCAGTAGGCCCTGCCGGCAGCATTCGAGCATCACTGCCAACTTAGCTGCCAAACCCGTTTCTTCTCCCCGCCAATTTTGCGCAGTGTTGACGAAAAAGCGGTTGACGGTAGCCAAAGCAACGCCGCAAGACGCCAGAGGCGCTAAGTGCAGCCTAAAAAGGCCCCCGCCTATCGCCTCAAAAAGAGGGCCCCGCCCAGCAACCTGTAAGGAGTGATATTCTTTCTCCAGCCGCTTTAAGGCGGCCTTTTCGTCAGCAATGAAATGCCCGCCGGCAAATTCCGCTTGGTAGGCTAATTTAACCAAATCCACAATTTCCAGTTTAGGATAGCGAGCATAGTGCTTTAATATTATATCTTTAAAATCCAAAGGTGCCATCTTGCAAGCCCCTCTCTTTTTTAGATTAATCTCACAGTGTGCTTTTAACCTTACTTCCCGCCGCAAGGTCGATTTCCTACCGGCAGGGCCGGAAAAAAGCCCTTTTCGAAAAGGGTTCTTTGTAAGAAAGGTTGGCAAAATCTTTCAACCCCAAGCGAAGAGCGTATTCCCAGCCCCAATTTATAAAGAGGCTGTCTTAAAACCGCTCTTTGATGTTTTTAAGGAAAACTACCTGCAGGAAATGATGGCCGTAAACGATGCCAGGCGGGAATGTTAGGCAAACAAAAGATAACTTCCCCAAAAGCGGCCGGTCCGTGGTCAGCGGCGGCCGCGGTACGATAATAGATGCGGTGCAAAACACCCCCTTCAGGGACAAGAACGATTTTGCAGATCCAAGCCAGGTAGTCTTTAAAAGGCTTCTCGCTGCCTTAAGCTGCTGAGGGGCTTCACTGGGGGCCTTACCGTTAAGGAAGAGCGGGTGCACAAGAAGTTATGTGACGGTTATAGAGCCGGCAGATTTTTTAGTCCGCGCAGAACCTGGGCTTTCGGCAGGCCCACGAAATCGCCGGCCTTTTGGTCAAAAATTTAATTAACCAAAACAGAGATTTTCGATCCTTCGATTACAACAAATTCCAAGAATTCTTTCAGCAGGTTATAGAAAGGCATACTGCCATTTCCAAGGCCGCTCTCAGCAAAGTTTTAGAGCCGCAACACTTCATTGCCGTAAGGGATCGCTTGGGCGGCCCGGCATCTTCAGCCCTAACAAGCAGTTTGAGAGATAGAAAAGGAAAAAGAGCTTGCGGCATTAAAGACAAGGGAAACGACAGGGGCACAAAAACTGCAAGAAGAGATCAGGAAACTTTTGCAAAGGGCGTCTTAATCTCCGGTTGATAATCGCGGCAAAAGCTGATTCGCCCCTGCCTCCAAAAAGCTGCAAGCCGATGTAAACAGGGCCGCGGAGGTGGGCCCAAAGCCCGTTTAGACGAATACCCACAACCGCCATGCTCCTGTCCGGCACCCCACGTTTGGCGCGCTTGGTTTGTCGGCCGCGGCCACCAGAAGTAGAAATTGGCGGTCGTGCTCAAGTTTTTTGATGCGGCAATCTCGCTAAATTTCATGGTGCGGAAATCTTCTGCAATGGTGATACGCGGGCCCCGCTGCCAGAAACCCCGATCAAGATCTTTTCATTAATACGTTGCGGAGTGTGCCGTAAAAGGCATTGACAAACTAACAATCGTTAGTTAGACTGGTAACGATTGTTAGTTCCTTAACATTACCTTTAGGTACGGGAGAAAGATAAAATTAGCTTTGGGCACCGGCGTTGTTCCACTGGAGGCTTTACCGCTGGCAAGAATGACAAGCCGCCGATGTGCTAGGCGGCAAACCGGCGGAGTTAAAAATGGGTAGGCGGAACAACACGCCTGATCCTGCGGGGGTTGATAAAAATTACAAAAAGACTTCTTTACCCTAAACTAATGCCCTTAACGGGCCTGTTGGCGGTAGGTTTTTATCTGGCACACGTGATAGCCGGCCGCCTGGCTTGGCCCGCTTACGATCCCTGCAGCCAGCCGATCAGCGATTTAACGGCCGAAACCGCCATAAGCCGGGCCGCCGCTTCTAAGGTTTTGTACGGCTACGATCTGTTCAACTTACTTTTTTGTGCCGTGCTGCTTTTTTCTTTTGCCCGTTTGGTTCCGATCAACAAGACATTTTACGCGGGGTTAGTAATTAAAGCGGGGGCAGAGATACTTTCCACCTTCGGTTATAGGCTCTTTCCCTTAGCTGACACCGCCTGGGGTTTAGGTTGGCAGAACATGATGCATTATGCCATTACGGCAATCATCGTTTTTGGTTATATCACCCTTTCCCTACTTTTGACAATCGGCCTCAAAAAAGATGGGCGTCACCGCAAAATGACGATTTTTTTAGGGGGATTTGCTTTCGTTTTCATTCTTTCCGGTCTGGCAACAGTTGTGGCCGCCCAAAAGTGGCCCGCCTGGGCCGGTTTGGTTGAAAGAATAAACCTCTATTCCCTTATGTCTTTAAATGCCGCTTTAGCCTTCTGGTTGAGCGGCTTGCTTAAAGCAGCCGGTGCGGTCCGCCCGTAAAACCAAAGCCTCTTGCGACATATTATAGCGTTAGTGAAAATTGGCTGATTCCCGGCAATAAGAAGGTATTTATCCCTGCTGACTCGAATTACTGAGAGACAAAGTTGTCACAAAGGAGCGATTTCATGTCGAAATATGAACGTCTGATCATCTACCCCTTGTTGTTTATAGCTTTGTTCTACGCTTTAACGGGCGTCAATGTGGTCAAGGCCACACAGGAAATTTGGGATAGGATCGTAGCGCGAGAACTCGTGATAGTAAATGACGAAGGCAGTACCGTGGCTTCCCTAAAATACGATGATAAGAAGGACAATGTCTTCTTCGAGCTTTATAATAAGGAAGGTAAGCGGGTTGTCTCTTTTCTTTCCTACGAAGATGGCGGAGCCATCGGCATCTTTAACAGTGACGGCCACCTCACCGCCTCTTTGCAAAACGATGAAAAAACAGGTGCCCTCTACATTTTCAACGGCACTAAGAAAGAGACGAAACTGGCCAGCTTAAGAGCAGGACTTTACGGCGGAGTAGTGGAATTGAATAATTCCCGCGGGCTGCCCACCAGCTTAATGGGCAATAATGATCTGGGCAACGGCTATTTAGGCCTGTATAAAGGGGACCTGCTCGGTTTTCTCAGCCCGGAGATTATTCTCAACGTCGAAGAAGAAGGCGGCACTTTAAAAACAAGCAATTAAAGCAGAAAACCTGCCCAAAAAGCAGGTTTTCTTATTTCTAAGCTTGTTCGGCCGCCAGCACCTTTTCGCCTTTTTTAGTCAGAGCCACCGTTTTAATGGGGACTTTGCCGCAGGCAGCTGCGTAAGGGCATTTTTTACAGGGTAGCTCGCAGTCAAAAACCCCACTGTCTTCCTTAAGGTAGCCCATTTGGACCAAGCGGGCAAGGCCGTCCTCGATCAAAGCCAGCGGCTGCTCGAGTTTCTCAGCCAGGCTCATCTTGGAAAGATAAGGTGCCTCTTTAATCTCCCAAAGCAGTTCCTTTAACACAGCACACCTTCCTTCAAGCAAAACCTAAGGCCGTACCGACTTGAAAGACCAACACAGCAACTGCCCAACCAATCCCAAAGGTATAGAGGGCGGTAAATAACGCCCATTTTGTGGAATTAGTTTCTTTGCGGATCGTGGCAATCGTCGCTGCACACGGCGTATAAAGCAGGGTCATCAGCAGAAAGGAAACAGCCGTCAGCGGAGTAAAAGCGCCTCTAATGGCACCAATTAACTCCACACCCTCTTCCACCCCCGCATAAACCATCCCTAAAGTGGCAACCACGGCTTCTTTTGCCGCAATACCGGAGAACAAACCGACAGCGGCCTGCCAGTTGCCGAAGCCCGCCGGTTTAAAAATCGGTGCCACCAGCAGGCCAATCCTGCCTAAAATGCTTTCCGCCCCGTAAGGTTCAGCACCTCCCGGTAAAACCGCCAAAACCCAAAGCAGGCTGACGACCAGGAAAATCGTCGTTCCCGCCCTGGTTAAAAAGCCATGGACATTATCCCACATATTGCGCAGTACATTGGTCAAGGTAGGCATGCGGTAAGGCGGCAGCTCCATAATGAAATGAGAGGCTTCGCCGGGAAAGAGGACTTTACTGAAAATCTGACCCATAAGCAGCGCCATTAAAATGCCGATGAAATAGATGGAGAAAAGAACCAAACCGCCCCGCTTGGGAAAGAACGCGGCGATGAATACCAGATAAATTGGAAGTTTGGCGCCGCAGGACATAAAGGGGTTGATCAGAATTGCGATCATCCTGTCCTTTTTATTTTCTAAAGTCCGCGTCGACATAATACCGGGCACATTACAGCCAAAGCCCACAATCATGGAAATAAAGGTTTTGCCCTGCAGGCCTAAGGCCCTCATAATGTTGTCCATAACATAAGCGGCTCTTGCCATATAACCGCTGTCTTCCAAGATTCCGAAAAGAAGGTATAAGATCACAATCAGGGGGACAAACTCGACTACCGCCCCCACCCCGCCGATTAGCCCTTCTGCTACAAAAGAGCTGAGCCAGGCGGGCGCATTAATCTTTAAAAGCAGATCACCTAAAAATTGCCCGAACATTTCAATGCCGTCTTCTGCCAATTCACCTAAAAGATCTTCACCTACGGTAAAAGTAAGCTGGAAAACCACCAGCATAATCATGCCAAAAATGGGCAGCCCCCAATATTTATGCGTGACCACCCTGTCGATCTTATCCGTTAAGGTTTTAACTTCTTCCGAAGGCCTAAAAACCGCACCGTCAGTGATCCGCTTGACAAACTCATATCGCTTGTCCACAATTTCCAGCTGGTAGTGATCGCTTTTCTCCGCATACTTTTGCAGTACATCCTGCAGTTCGGAACCTTTTAACGCTTTGTGCTCCCGCAGATACTGCAGCACATACTCATCGCCTTCCAAAAGTTTCACAGCCAGCCAATCAGCGGGATAACCAAGATCATCGGCGCCCAAAAGCCTTTTCACTTTGTTCACATCGCTGTCTATTCGAGCGCCGTACGAGATGTCAGCCTGCATGTTTAATCGGCCGTTAAGCAGATTCGCCACCGCTTCCAAAAGGTGGTCGATGCCTTTGCGCTTGGAAGCCACCATCGGCACAACCGGTACCCCCAACCTTTTGCTGAGGGCTTCCACATCAAAGGATATTTTTCTCTTTTCCGCCTCGTCGACCATGTTCAACGCCACTATTACCTGCGCACCCATCTCCAAAAGTTGGACAGTTAAATAGAGGTTGCGTTCAATATTTGTCGCATCTACCACATTAACTACTACATCAGGCTGCCCCTGCAGGATAAAATCCCTGGCAATAATCTCATCTTCCGAATAAGCGCCCAAACTGTAGGTTCCGGGAAGATCCACGATACGATAAGAATGCCCCTTATATTTGAGTTTTCCTATCTTTTTTTCAACTGTAACCCCGGGCCAATTGCCGACGTGTTGGTTAGAGCCCGTTAAGGCATTAAACACAGTGGTTTTGCCGCTGTTGGGGTTGCCTACCAAACTAATAGTCTTCAACCCATCTCCCCTCAATTAATAATCTTTCTTATTTAAAACCAAAAAAATGAAAGCCCCTCTGGGCTATTTCCTTTGTTTGCTGATGACCATCTTTTCCGCTAAACCACGGCCTAAAGCTATCTTATTACCTGATAATAAAACCACTAACGGGCCCAAATCATTTTTGACAACCTGAACTGAGGCACCGCTGTTAAAACCCATTTCATATAGTCTTTTCGTGGCGTAAGCCCCGGCCGCAATTCTGGCAACCCTGCCTTTTTCCCCGGGACGTAAGTGTGTTAAAGATAAGTATTCCACTTACAGGCCCCCTTTCTAGCTTAGCGAGCTTTGTTTGTGATTGTAATGAAAGCGACAATCATTCTCATAACTCTAATATACAGGTATTTGGGAAAATGTCAAGCACGATCGTACCATACTTCACACACTTCTCCCCCATCATTATATCCCTTAATTTTTGAATCCTTTTTGACGAATTTTTAATATTATTTTAAAATTAAACCGCCTTATGGTATTCGCCTTTTTATCCGGCGGCACCGCCGAAAGTTTAACCCGGAATAATAAGCGGTTACGAAATTGACAAAAGGCTGTGCCAAAACCCACCGGCAGTTCACTCTCTTCCCATGGTTTCTACTGCTCAAGCCGCTTCTCTTCGCTTGGGCGGGAAGGAATAAGAGATTCTTAACAGAATACCTTAGTATAAAAATAATACAAAAACAAGGTAAGAAAGCCCACAAATTTTAGGGCCATCTCAAAATAACTAGCAATTCACGCGGAGGTGATTAAGGTGCGCATCACAAAACATCCCGTCCTCGATGTAACTGAAGGAAAGATGGTTTCCTTTTCTTTCGATGGTCAAACCTATCAAGGCCGGGAAGGGGAAATGGTCTCATCAGCCCTGTTCGCCAGCGGCATTCAGTCCTTTTCTATTCATCCAGTAGGCGATGCTCCTCAGGGCATTTTTTGTGCCAACGGGCAGTGCGCCCAGTGTACAGTCATTATTGACGGCCAACCCCAAAAAAGCTGTGTTACAGCCCTTAAGGAAGGCATGGTAATTGAGACATTGGTTCATTATCCTAATCTGGCCGCTGATGATAACGGCCGCCCATCTCAAAAACCGAAGGAGATGGAATGCGATGTCTTAATAGTTGGCGGCGGCCCCTCCGGGCTGACAGCCGCAGTTGAATTAGCGGATCAGGGTTTTTCCGTCATACTCGTAGACGATAAGGATAGGCTGGGCGGCAAGCTGGTTCTGCAGACCCACAAATTTTTTGGCTCGGTAGCCGACTGTTATGCAGGAACCCGCGGCACTGATATCGGCGTCATTTTAGAGGAAGAAATCAGAGCCAGAGATAACATCACCGTTTTAACCAATTCCGCCGTCATCGGCATTTACAGTGATAAAAAGGCCGGAGTGTTCCAAGAACAAAAATATTACAACCACATTTCTTTTCGAGCCGTAATTGTCGCCACGGGTGCCCGTGAGCGCTCTCTTTTGTTCCCCGGCAACGACCTGCCCGGTGTTTACGGCGCCGGTGCTTTTCAAACCTTGGTCAATCGAGACTTTATCAAAGCGTCTGACAGAGTGCTTATCGTCGGCTGCGGCAATGTGGGCTTAATCGGTGCCTACCACGCACTGCAGGCGGGCATTGACGTTGTGGGGATTATTGATATAGCTGATAAGGTTTCCGGTTATAAAGTACATGCCGATAAAATAAAGCGCATGGGCGTGCCCCTTTATCTAAACCACACCATTCTTGCCGCAGAAGGTGACGGCAAGGTGGAAAGGGCGACTATCGCGGAAGTTGACGAAGATTGGAATCCCATTTTGAAAACGGCCCGGACGTTTGCCGTAGATACGGTCTTAATAGCGGTGGGGCTTGTTTCCGCCGATGAGTTCTACGAAGCGGGTATTGAAGGGGGCTTTCCCGTCTTAAAAGCAGGAGACGCCCACGAAATAGCGGAAGCTTCTTCGGCCATGATGGGCGGCAGAATCATTGGCAGAGAAGCCGCCAAACTTTTGGGCAAAGATATTTCCATCCCCCAAGAGTGGCGCGAAAAGGCGGAAATCTTAAAAAGCCCGCCCGGTAAAATTGAGGAAAGAGAGCATTCCCTGGCTGCAGGCCGAGGTTATAGGCCCATCTTACACTGCTACCAAGAAATACCGTGTAACCCCTGTACAACTGTGTGCCCCCATGATTCGATCCAGCTCTCGGGCAAAACGGGTACGATTATGGATTTACCCCAATTCAGCGGTAAATGCATCGGCTGCGGGCTTTGTGTCTTAATCTGCCCCGGCCTTGCCATTACTCTCGTCCGCCGCGCCCAAGAAGAAGGCATGGCGGAAGTTATCCTCCCCCACGAATTTGACCATGATTACAAAAAGGGGGACGAAATCGAACTAAGAGACAAAGACGGGCTGCCTGTGGGTACGGGAAGAGTTAAATCAACGCGGTTTAACAGAAAACACCGCACTCATTTAATTACAGTGGAAGTACGGGAAGAGCTGGCCGTCAAAGCCGCCGGTATTTTAGTGCAGGCCGAATCCGTAACAAAACCTTTAGATGAAGCGGAATATTCCTATCTGCCGGAAAACGCCATAGTCTGCCGCTGTGAGCGGGTCAGCGTCGGCGAACTCGTTGAATTCATCAAAGAAAACAAAGTCACAGATATAAATCAACTGAAACTGACACGGGCCGGCATGGGTGCCTGCGGCGGCAAAACTTGTACGGAACTGTTCCCCCGCGTCATGCTGCAGGCCGGTGTAAAAAGAGATGAGATTACAGAAGGTACCCTGCGCCCCCTGGCCGTTGAAGTTCCCATGAAAGCTATTGCGAATCAAAGGGGTGAAGATGAGTGAAACAGAACTACGATGTCATTGTGATTGGAGCAGGCAGCGTAGGCTTGCCCCTCTCCCAGCGCCTGGCCGTAAAAGGCCTGCGCGTTGCGGTGCTCGATCAGATGCCCTCCGTGGGCCAAGGCGAAAACAAAGCGGCCATCGGCGGCATTAGGGCAACGCACTCGGATCGTGCCAAGATTAAGATCGGGAACGCTTCTTTGGACTTTATCAGGCGGCTGAAACCCGAGTACGGCGAAGATGTGGATTATGTGGAAGGCGGTTACCTCTTCCCCGTTTATAATCAGGAAATCGAAGAGAATTTACGTAAACTTCTGCCGATTCAAAAGAATTTCGGCCTTAATATTGATTGGATTGGGCCGGCGGAAGTACGGGAAATAGCGCCGGGTATTAGAGAAGAAGGCCTTTTAGGCGGCACATTTTCGCCCAATGACGGGCACCTGTCTTCCTTAAAGCTGGCGGGCGCTTTTCACAGAATGGCTTTAAGGGCGGGAGTGGAGTTCTTTTTTAACACGAAGGTTGTGGGCTTGGCGGTAGAGAAGCAAAAAATTAAGGAAGTTAAAACCTCCCGGGGCAGCTTCAGCGCTCCCTTTGTAGTTAATGCCGCAGGAGGTTACGGCCGGGAAATCGGTTTAATGGCAGGCGCCGACCTCAAGGTCTATCCCGAATCGCATGAAGCGGGAGTGACTGAACCGGTCCAACCTTTCCTCAAGCCCATGCTTGTTGATATTGAGCCGGACGTTGATTCAGACAATTACTATTTCTACCAAAACTACGCCGGCTCCGTTGTCTTCTGCGTCACGCCCCGGCCGCCCAGGTTCGGTACTGACAGGCGCTCCACTTCCGAGTTTCTGCCCATGGTCGTCCCCCGCATGCTGAAGTTGTACCCTCGCCTGCGTAACTTAAGGGTCAGGCGGATCTGGCGGGGCTTGTACCCTATGACGCCGGATGCGAAACCGATCGTTGGTTTCGACAAAGATATTGAAGGGTTTTTCCATGCCGTGGGCATGTGCGGCCAAGGCCTCATGCTGGGGCCGGGCTTGGCGGAGATGATCGCCGCAGCCGTAGCCGAGGGAAAAGAGGATCCGGCAGTATTCGAGGATCTGTCTCCTTACCGCGATTTTGCAGGCGAAGAGTTTTTACAATAAATTGAAAGCATTAAATATAAGGAGAGGTGATTTGTTTGTCTAATGCAATTTTGACTATGCCCGTTCCCAAAAACGAGCCGATTTACGGCTACGGGCCAAACAGCGCAGAAAGAGCGGGCCTGAAGGCCGAACTTAAGCGCTTAAGCAGTGAACAACTGGACATTCCCATTGTCATTAACGGCAAAGAGATTAGGACGGGTCGAACAAAAAAATGTGTTATGCCCCACAACCACGGGCATCTTTTAGGCAATTTCCACGAAGCGGGCGAAAAGGAAGTTAAGCTCGCCATCGAAGCCTCGCTTAAGGCAAGGCAGGAGTGGGCAAGTTTGCCTTGGGAAGAGCGGGCAGGCATCTTTATGAAAGCGGCCGAGATTTTAGCCCACGAGCAGCGTTACACCGTTAATGCAGCTACTATGCTCGGCGTGAGTAAAACGCCCATCCAGGCGGAAATTGACTCTGCCTGTGAACTGATCGACTTTTGGCGTTTTAATGTCAGCTACATGGCAGAAATTTACCGCCAACAGCCCAACTCAACGCCTTTAAACTGGAATAGGGTGGAACATCGGGGCCTGGAAGGTTTTGTCTTTGCCGTAACCCCCTTTAACTTTACGGCCATTGCAGGCAATCTGCCGACCGCGCCGGCAATGATGGGCAATACCGTTGTTTGGAAGCCCGCCTCCAGCGCTGTTTATAATGCCTATTTTGTCCTCAAGGTTTTAGAAAAAGCGGGCCTGCCGCCGGGTGTCATCAATTTCGTACCGGGTGCCGGGCGCACAGTGGGCGATCCGGTTTTAAGCCATCCCAGCCTGGCCGGGATCCATTTTACGGGTAGTACGGCAGTTTTCCAAAACATGTGGAAAACAATTGGCACTAACATCCAAAACTATCGGACGTATCCCAGGATTGTGGGGGAAACGGGCGGCAAAGATTTTGTCTTCGCCCACACCAGCGCAGATATTCAGGCACTGAGCGTAGCTTTAGTGCGCGGCGCTTTTGAATACCAAGGGCAGAAATGTTCCGCGGCCTCCCGCGCTTATATCCCGGCGAGTATCTGGCCTAAGGTCAAAGACAGCATCGTTGCCATGACTAATGAACTGACCATGGGTGATGTAGCTGACTTTACTAACTTTATGGGTGCGGTAATCGATCAAGCATCCTTTGATAACATCAAGTCCTATATCGATTACGCTAAAAATTCCAGCGAAGCCACGATTTTAGCCGGCGGCGAATGCGATGACTCGGTCGGCTATTTCGTACGCCCAACCATAGTGGAAACTACTAATCCAAAGTTCAAACTGATGGAAGAGGAAATTTTCGGCCCCGTCTTGACAATCTACGTCTACGAAGACGAAGACTTAGACGAAACATTGGAACTCTGCAACACTACTTCTCCCTACGGCTTGACCGGCTCGATTTTCGCCCAAGACCGGCGCGTCATCGTGCATATGTCCAAGGCCTTAAGAGAAGCCGCAGGTAACTTTTATGTCAACGACAAGCCTACCGGCGCCGTTGTGGGCCAACAGCCTTTCGGCGGAGCACGGGCTTCGGGGACAAATGATAAAGCAGGCAGCTTAATCAACCTACAGAGATGGGTATCCCAGCGGACAATTAAGGAAAACCTCCTACCTCCCCTGGATTATAAATATCCACACCTTGAGGAAGACTAAAACCGAAATTTAACTAAAAAGGCTGCCCCGGGAGGGCGGCCTTTTTTTATTGGAGTTTCTTTTTACGCAATTCGCAAGAGCAGGCTAAACACAGCCAAAAAAACCGCCCCTTAACGGACCGCCGATCGCTGTAAACGAGCTGCAGCAGCCTTTTTACCCGCTGCAACTTATTGTGAGCATTTTGTCATTGGGTTGCAGGAATTGGCCTGCATAAGGTGAATGAAATTGAGGGACGGCGTTTTTGCCCGGGAGGATCAGCAAGTTGAATGAAAGCGGTGAGAATAATGCCGAGAATAGGAATGCGCAACCTTAAAACTGCAATTGCCGTTGCTATCTGTATTTTAGCTCTGCACCTGGTTGGCATAAACCAGCCATTTTTCGCCTGCATGACCGCAGTCTTCACGATGCAGGCAAACGTTTCCACATCATTTAGAGCTGGTTTAGATCGCTTTTTAGGAACGCTCGCCGGAGCAGTCATTGGGACGCTGTTGGCCCTACTCAGCACTCTTTTGCCTATGGAGTCCCTACTGCTGCGGGTTACAGTCGCCCCTGCGGGCGTGATCTTCATTATTTACGTCTTAAACCGGCTAAAATTAAGGGGTTCCATATTTATTGCCAGTATTGTTTTCTTTGATTTACTGATGAGAGTGGACCCCAGCGCCGTTCCCCATTACGCTGTTTCCCGCACCGCCTTAACCGGTTTCGGTGCCATAGTTGCTTTGTTGGTCAATCGTTATATCTATCCACCGAAGCAAGAAGGCGAAGAAAAGCCTGTGGGAAATTTAGCGTTAAATGAATAATCCACCGGGCATCTTCATTTCTTAAGCGCTCTTTGGAGCGCTTTTTTAATTTCAGCCAATATCTAACAGTACCCCCGGGCCCGAGTACGTTTTTGTAAGTTGGGAAATAGCTATAGAGAGGTGATTGCATGAAGACAATTGATGTACGCGATATGGCGCCGAGAGAGCGCCACCCTTTGATTTTTAAAGAACTGGCTGAGCTGAAAATGGGAGAAGCTTTGGAAATTGTCAACGATCACGACCCGAAACCCCTTTTGTATCAGCTGGCTGCCGAATACAAAGATATGTACGGCTGGGAATACAAAGAAGCGGGTCCCGATGATTGGCGGGTTGTTCTTAAAAGGCTCGATTAGCTGGACTTTAGTTGTAAAATAACCTGATTTATGCCTTGGGGCACCTTTTTTACTTCAACCTCAGGCCACTTTCTTAAAAAAGATATCACGAAGACATTTTTAGCTGCGGCCAACTGCTCTAAGAGGATTAAAACGGCCTCTCGATTGGTTTGTTTCATGCAGTTCCGCAGCACAAATTGGCTTATACATTTCCCAACCTTCGGGAGAAAACACAATTAGGGGCAGGCCACCGCTAGTCGATGGCTAAATAGCCGTGGATAATCGCCCACCGAACATTGATCCAAATCGTGCGCCGGCACTCTTTTTTCTTTCGAGCCTTTTAGAATTTTCTACCCGCGGAAAAAATGATTTCATCGGCCGCTCTTAAAATTGCTTTTAATTCATCTTCAGTCGGCTCGATTAAATCTTTTTGGGGCGTTAACTGATAAGGGACAAGCCCTTTTTAGCCGTTTTCACCGCCTCCCAATAACATCACTGCCCCACAGCCCCGCTTTGTGGTAAAATAAGTATGGTACTGTAAATGATTGCTAGGAGGAATCTTATGCGGACCTTCCCGTCGAAAAAGGATTTATGGTTGGGTATTGTAATCTGGCTATCGATGGGCTTTGGCCTAGCGGCAAGCATTATCTCCGGCTCACTTTTTACAATAATAATCATGCTCGCTCTGACAGCCCTCGTGATCTGGATTTGGTTTTTCACCTTTTATGCCATTACAGAGGAAAACCTTATAATCAAATCCGGCCCTTTTTCCAGGAAAATTCCCTTAAACGAGATAGAGGGCATTAAAAAATCAAAAAGCCCTTTAGCGGCCCCGGCCCTTTCTTTAGATCGCTGGGAGATCCGTTACAAAAAACGCATCTCTCTGATTTCCCCCCAAAACGGAGAGGAATTCGTTGAACTGCTCAAGGAAAAAACAAACCTATAATTTCAGGCCTGTTTCAGCGCTTGATCTCCCATTATTTCCTTAACGGCCAATTCCACCGCAACCATAACCGCCTTTTGGCACTTGGGGTTAATGCCTCTTGTTTTTGCCTTTTGGGTTCCCGGCAGATAGCCCAAGATTTCCCGGCAGAGCCGTGTACCCATTTCAGCTTCAAAACCCTCGGCAATTGCCCGGCTCAGTTCGCTGCATTTGGCCTTGCCTGCTTTATCTTCGACTGTGGCCCTGCCCACATAAATTCCGGCAGCCGCAATTGCGCCGCACAGCGCGCCGCAGACTGAACCGCTGCCTGCCACCCCTCCCCCGAAACCTGTGACACAGGAAACAGGTACTTCTAAACCCAAGTATTTAGCCGCACCCCAAAATACGCCTTCCGCGCAGTTAAAGCCTGCTTCTCGTTTGGCATGTACCTGCTTTTGTATATCTTCCAGTCGTTCCACTTCTTTTACCTCCGCAACGTTTACCTTAAATTTAGCTTCGTTCTTTACTTCGTGAAATCACTGCAGTTTCCTATTGTGTTTTCCTCAATTAACCCCTTACTATTTTAAACCATATAAAGCCGCGGCGTTTTTATAAAACAAATTATTTCCCAAAGCAAGCGCATCTTCCCAAGAAAACCGGCCGTCTTTAATTCTCTTTGCGGCCACCTGGGCAAACACAAAACGGGCAGCCAGCAGGGCGCCATAGCTTTCCTCGGGTGTAAAGGTATCGCACCCCCAGCAAATTTTATCACCGGTCCCTCCATCAAGAAGCTCAGCCAGTGCCCTAACCGCAGCGGCGGTAGATAAAAGGGGCAGCCAGGAAAGATCGGGGTAGACGTTGGGGTAGGTGCGTAAGAGCCCGTTAACGTCTGCAAGCCAGGGGTAGCCGCAGTGCAGTAAAACAAATTTAGTCTTGGGGTTACCCTCGATAACCTCTTTTAAACCCAAAGCCCTGCTTTTACCCAAAAGGCCCATGCCCGTATGGCACTGCAGGGGCAGATCCAACTCGGCTGCAATTCTGCATATTTCCCAAAAAATGTAGTCTTGAAAATTCCTGATATCCTCGTCAGTTTGGCCCGCCGCCTTCTTTTTAAATACTGCTTCTGCTTGCCGGCGGGTAACTTTTCGAAAGTTTAAATCGCGCTCGTAGGCTGTGGCGCATTTCAGAGCAACACAGCCTTGCTTTTTCTTAACCCGAATCTGTTCCGCCAGAAAAGATATATAACCTGCAAGATCCCTTGGTTCGTACTGAAAAAGTCTTTTTATGCTGTGGCCGTTATGATCTTTTGCGGTAGGGCTGTAGCCGAATAAAAATACGTTGATGCGAAAAGAGGGTGCGAACAATTCAGGCTCGCCGTTATCTTCCCCCGGCCGCCAAAAGGTGTCCAAGATAATTTTCTCATAGCGGCACTGCCTGCGTAAAATTTCCAAATGGTGCGCCTCTGTTTCATAGGCTGCCGCCACTTTTTTTGATACCTCGTCCCAATTAGCCGCGGAAAGGGGCTCGGAAAAACGGAAGAGTTTCTGAAGAGCCTTTTCCAACCACAAAAAATAGGAGTTGAACCTGTTTTTCTCAAGGTAACTCACCCGGCCCTCGTATGTTTTAGGAACTGGGATGCCGTTCCAATTAACGTAAGAATTCTCCAGCACCTTATCTAAATTAAAATTGCGATATGCCCGGCTTCGCAAACTGTGAGAGTGGGTGTTTATGACAGGCGTGTTTTCTAAAGAATGGAGAAGTTCGGAAAAGATTTCAGCCACAATGTTTCCCCCCTGCCTGAAGTATTACAACTCCAAACAGGGCTTGTCCTCTTTTAGGGACTAAAAAAAGCCCCATGCGGGGCTTTTTTCTAAACCAATGTCCTGTCCCAAAAACGCTGTTGGCCAACTGCCCGCACAAATTCATCTATGAAGTTGGGACTGTCCGGCGAATAGATTACACCGGCTAAGTTTCCTGTGCGGGGCAGATACTTCTCCGCCTCCGCGGCCAGTGCCAGCGGCTTGTAGAATCTGTAAGCCGCATCTACATACTCCTTAGTTTTCAGATCGAATAACGCCTGATCGGAGGCCGTACCGCCCACAATGTAAAGGGAGTCAAACAGGGCGGGGTGGGTTGTAATGAAAAGTTTATCGACTTCCAGCTCAGTACCGCCCCTGCCTGTTACACTGCCGAGCTTTTCGCTGATTATCTCCACAAAAGCACCTTTTTGCTCCAATGCCTCAATGCAGCCCATTACTTCTGCATCCTCAAAGCCTTCAGCAATAATAACCCCTACTTTTTGAGTTGCGGCACTGCATGTTGTGCTGCCCATACTGAGCACAGGGGAGACAGCAGTTTCAGGCACATTGCCGCTTCTGGGCGGGTTAGCCCCGATCCCGTCAGCAATCATGGCAGCCATTTTTTGATCGACGTTGGCAAACATATCCACGTTGCGCTGGCGGATTGATTGGTCCGTCACTTTTCCTAAGTGGAAAATGAAGGTCCGAACAAGATCGTCTTTTTCTACCGGTGACAAGCTGTTCCAAAACAACCTGGCGTGGGAAAAATGATCGTCAAACGATGCACTGGGCTTTTCCCTCGTGATTGTTCCCGTCACCTGCTGCGGGTAATGTGTAAAACTGCTTCTTTGGTCCATTTGGGAATTTTCGGCGGTGGAATTCCCCGCGTAAGAAACGGGATCAACGTCGATGCGGTAGCGGGAGAACCCGTCACGCTGTTTGTAATTAGTAGGTACTATGGGTTGGTTAATGGGGATATCTTCCACATTACCCGTGCCCAATCTGTGGTAATCTGTATCCCGGTAGGCAAATATCCTGCCCTGCAGCACCGGATCGCTGGAAAAGTCCAGCCCCGGCACTAAATTAGCCGGATCGAAGGAGGCCTGTTCATCTTCGGCAAAAAAGTTTTCTACCAGCCGGTTCAAAGTTAACTTACCCACAATCTCCACCGGTACAATTTCCTCCGGCCATATTTTCGTCGCGTCCAGGATATCAAAATCGTATTTGAATTCATCTTCTTCCGGGATTAACTGGACCCCCAACTCATATTCAGGGTAGGCACCCCGTTCGATGGCTTCGATCATGTCATGGCGGTGAAAATCCGGATCCACCCCGCCGATGATGTTGGCCTCATCCAATAAAAGGCCGTGGACGCCCAGTTTTGGTTTCCAGATAAACCTAACGAAGGTGGATTCGCCCGCCTCGTTGAGAAACCTGAAAGCGTTGATAGGGTACCCTTCCATCATGCGCCAGCTGCGAGGCCTGCCGCGCATGGACATGAGCCACATAATAAAGTGGGCTGATTCTTGGTTGTTGACCACGTAATCCCAAACATGGTCATGGGCGGCAGTAGCTTGAGGTACCTCCGTTACGGGGTTGGGCTTAACCGCGTGCACAAAGTCGACAAATTTCATGGCATCCTGTAAAACAAAGACGCCGAAAGAAAGGGCTAAATTGTCGTAGTTGCCCTCTTCTGTATAAAACTTAGTGGCAAACCCCCTCACATCCACCGCTGTGTCTTTGGAGCCTTTGCTGCCGATAAAGGTGGAAAAGCGTACGTAGGCCGGTGTTTTTATGCCCGGCTCGCTTAAAAAGTGGGCCTTAGTGACATGCTGCATGGATTTGGTGCATTCAAACATGCCGTGGACACCAAAACCCCTCGCATGCACCACCCGCTCCGGTATCCGCTCTCTGCTGAAATGAGACTGTTTTTTGTAAAAGCGGTTATCCTGGAAAAGCAAAGGCCCGCGCCTACCTGCCCTCAGCGACCAGTTATCGTGGGCTATCTTGACACCTGAATCACTGGTTAAGGGTTTTCCCACGTTCCTTCTGCGGTACTGCTTTAATTGTTCCGTCTTGACATTTGACTCTGTCATTTTTGAGTTTGTATCGACCAGCTTGATCACGTCCTGTCTAGTTTTTGCCTCAAGAATAATATTGCACACTTACTGGCAACCTATCCCAAATCAAGCTGCCAATTCCTACCCAAAAAAAGAAGAAGATGCCGTAACTACTCGGCATCTTCATCTATTCCGCCAAACCAATTCTTCGTGCTGCCTAAATCTAAATACGCCTTGGTCAAAACCTCCACCGCTTCTTCGTCTAATCCTAGAGCTTTAAGCTGGGCTTGAAAGCGGCTGGCGGCCCGCCTTTTTTGGATAATCAGATTCGGGGCCTGCCAGGCAAGTGCACCCAAGATTTTACCCGCACCAACAATGCTTGCTAAAACCTGCCGTAACATTTTCCCTAAGACTGCTTAAATTCCCGCGGGGCCAGGGATTTTAAAGTGCTCATATACTCTTGGGTCAAGAATAAAGCATCGTCTTTCGCCATCCCCGCCTCCATGAGATTTTTGTAAAATGTACCGACCGCTTTACTCATGGTATCAGCGCCTTCTTGGGAAAAGAGGACCTTTTGAACCTCTTTCAACAAAGTGGGTAACTTTTCTCCCACCACACCCAGCAATTCACCAATTTCTTTGACCGGAATCTCGTTACTCATGTACCAACACGCTCCTTTGCAGTAATTGTAGGAAGGGGCTTAAGACCGCGGGCATGGTCGCTTCAAGTACCGGCTTTAAAATCTCAGTATAAACCCGCTCGTTTTGTGCCTCCACTATATTCCTGCCGATGCGGGTTTTCACTGCAGGAGGCAGCGGTGTTTTCAGTGCCGCAAACTTTCTTTTTAACTCAATTTCTTCTTTCAATACGGCAAGAAACAGCGCATCTTCCATGATCAACCGCTGCACCAGGCGTTTTTCAGAATCACCCAAAGACCGCTGGAGACAGCCCAAAGCCAAGTCTTCGTAGTTTTGCCTTTCCGCAGTCATTTGCCTGCCTCCTTAAGCCACTGCCGCAGCCTCTTTCTGGCGTAGTGGGCTTTACTCTTTACTGTGCCTGCCGGGATGCCTAAAATGCCCGCAAGTTCTGAATAGGTTAGATCTTCTACGTACAAACCGTAAATTATAGCCTGCTCAACGCCTGCCAGCTGATCCAAGATTTCCCCTAAAAACAAATGGGAATCGATCTCCTGCCGGTAGGACGGCTCCGCCTGTGAAAGGCTTTTTAAAGGCTTTTTTTGCCGCAGATGATCCACCATTTTATTTTGAGCGATGGCAAGGATCCAAGCCTTCGGTGCCTTTATTTTCTCTGCCCTTTCCAAGCTTTGGTAAACCGCAAGAAAGGTCTCCTGCAGAAGATCTTCCGCCAGTTCTTCGCTGCGGAGCTTGAACATGAGGTAGCCGTAGACCGCCGCGGCGTTTTCTTCGTAAAGTTCGTCAAAGCCCACATGCCTCAACCCCTTCACCCTTCTAGTCGTAAGCGGAGCCTTTTTAGTTCAAATCATTACGTTATATTATTGTAAAGCCTAATAAAACCACATGTATCTGCCGATGATCAAAAGGTGCAGGGGATAGAAGATATAAAAGATCCAGCCGCTGTATCTGCCGCCGCCCCGCTTACCGTTGTACAGCCTCAGCAGGGGCAGGCTTAAGACGACGCCTAAATGGAATGCATGATTTTGCAGCGCTGCCAGAAAATTAAAGCGCATCATTACAAAGCCGGCAAAAAAGAGGATACCGCCCAAAATACTCAACCACTGAACTTGTTTGGGGAAATCATCCCGGTAAACATGAAAGAGAAGGCAGAGTAAAGGCGCGATAAAAGTCCAATCCGCCGGTATTGCCAAAACCAAAACGGCGGCAAGGGCCCATTTCCGCTTCTTGAAATCCGCAATATTATCGTAGCAGTAAATTGCCACCAGTCCTAACCCTAAAGTATAAAGTACATTGAGGGGGATAATTGAGATTTCGCCTAAGGAAAAAATAGAAAAGGGGATCTGAGAAATCAAAGCAAACACTGCTATTCGCCGAAGATAACGGGGGAGCGAGCGCGTATGGCGGTAGCCTTCAGCAATGAAAAAGCACATGGTGGGCGCGGTAATCCTGCCGATGGCATGCATTGCCTGGCCTAAGCCCGTATCAGTCTTGACAAAGGCCCAAGCGAGATGGTCAATGAGCATAGCAGTCATGGCTATCAATTTAAGCTGATGCCCGTTTAAGGCTATAGGCGTTTTTTTCATCATAAAGCCTCCCGCTTAAGCAAAATTGGAGTTACCGGTATTTTTGCTAAAAACCCGTCATCTCCTGCTTACTATTGGCTTCAACTGTTACAGTTTCACCTTATCTCGAAGCATAAAAAACTTGAAGTGTTTAAGATGCTAAGTAATAATCGGCGAAATTGTATGCCCTACCACCCACAGAAGCGGTAGGGCCATTATCGTTCCGGTTGGGTGTCGAAAAAAGGGCGAAATCAAAAAGCTGGATCACCGGGTAGTAGATAATACGCCAAAATAATACCTTAAGGAAATACCAACGTACAAAGAAGTAAGTCCGTGTGACTTTATATATTGCCCAATTTTTACATCGAGCCTACTGCGCAAAGGGACGGTGACGTAAGGCACTAGCGATCAAATTATAGCGCGCCCGTCAAGATCATCTTTGAATTTGTTGAAATTTTGGGTTTGTTTTAAGTTTCCTTTGACTTAACTTCATTACGATCTATTAAGGGTAGGCGGAAACAAGCTTGTTTCTAACCTATCCCCAAATTAACGAAAAGAGGAAAAACAATGAAAAAGACTTTTATACTTGTGTGGAGTGTGTTGCTTGTTGTGGCCCTCAGCGCTTTGGTACACGGATAATATGTTGCAACTGAAAACTTTGATGTGGATTTAAATATTACAAAATATGCTCGTGTAGAGGTCCCGGAGACTTTTAATTTGGGGAATGTAAATATCTACTGGATATTATAGACCTAATTGGGCCACCAGTCCGGTCATGACTGGGCCATCATTCCGGCCCGAATTGGGCCATATTCCGGCTGTGGTGATCCATTGTTAATTTTTTCCTTTATAATGTATTTATGTACCTGAATAAGGGTGCAAAAACATTTAAAGGAGGTCATTAACATGACCAATTATCGCGAAATCCTTAGATTGAAAAGTCTTGGATTTAGCGAGCGGAACATAGCACTTAGCTGCTCGTGCTCCAGAAATACTGTTTCGAATGTTTGGAAAAAGGCACAAGAAAAGAACCTTGCGTGGCCTTTGCCTGCTGAGCAGACAAACGCCGAATTGAAAAAGATTCTTTACCCCAAAGACGGACTAGCCAAAAGTAACAAGAAAATGCCTGATTTTAACTACATTCATAAGGAATTGCAAAAAAACGGTGTGAACAAAAAGTTACTGTGGACAGAATATCTCGAAGATTGCCGCCTTGCCAGTGCCGAACCGCTCATGTACTCCCAGTTTTGCTATCACATTCGGCAGGATGAACAGAAACGACGGGCAACAATGCACATACCTCGCAAGCCGGGAGAACAAGTAGAGGTGGACTGGGCCGGTGATCCGGCGCATATCATTGATCCGGATACAGGTGAAGTAATCGATGCCCACATTTTTGTTGGTGTAATGTCATACAGTCAATATTCTTACGTTGAAGCCTTTATCAACGAAAAGCAACAAGCCTGGATAACATCCCACGTACACATGTATGAATTTTTCGGTGGCGTTGCTAAGATTCTTACTTCCGATAATTGCAAGACCGCTGTTGTTAAGACGGGCGATTGGTACAACCAGAAGGTTAATCGTATCTACCACGACATGGCAGAACACTACAACACAGCTATTATCCCGGCAAGGCCCAAAAAGCCGCGGGACAAGGCAAATGTGGAAGGTTCCGTTGGTTATGTTTCCACGTGGATTACCGCTGCCCTACGCAACGAGCAATTTTTTTCACTTGCCGAATTAAACCAAGCTATCATGAAAAAATTAAAAGTTTTCAACAACAAGCCTTTTCAAAAGAAAGAGGGCAGCCGATTAGAACTTTTCCGTGAAGAAGAGTTGCCGTTACTGGCCCCGCTACCGGCCACCCCCTATGAACTTGCCCATTGGAAACAAGCAACTGTTATGTTCAATTATCACATATCCGTTGAGGGAATGCTATACTCCGTTCCGTACGAGTATATTAAGCGCAAAGTTGATGTTAGGATGACGGAAAAGATCATTGAGATATTCTACAAACAAAGCCGAATAGCCTCCCATCTTCGCCTTAACGGCCGAAAAGGGCAGTACAGCACCGTTGTAGAACATATGCCCAAAGAGCATCAGAAATACCTTGAATGGACCGGTGATCGTTTCCGTAAGTGGGCTCAACAGATAGGCGCCAACACAGCTCAAGCAGTTAATTCAATACTTACCTCCAGAAGGGTAGAACAACAAACCTACAGAAGCTGTATGGGCCTTCTTAAGCTTGCTGACAAGCATTCCCCAGCTCGGTTAGAGGCTGCCTGTGGCAAAGCACTGTCCTTTACGTCTTGCCCGAGTTACAAAAGCATAAAAAACATCCTTACCGCCGTACAAGAAAAGCCGGCCGATCAAAAGAAATCGCCCAAAACAGAAAAAACCAATGGCCACGGTGTCACAAGAGGTTCTCGTTACTACGGGGGTAAGAGCCGATGACTAACCAAAGTACCATCAACAAGCTAATTGAGATGCGCATGACCGCAATGGCAGACGGATTTAGGATTCAACTCAATGATGTGAGAATGAAAGAAGTAGCATTTGAAGACCGCTTTGGCATGCTTGTGGATATTGAATACACCCGACGCAAAAACAACCGCCTAAAAAGACTGATTAAAAATGCGGAATTTGACCAACCGAATGCAAGCATCATGGATATTGATTACACATCCGGGCGGAAATTAAACAAGGAATTGATTGCAAGACTTGCTACCTGCGAGTATCTTGCTGAATATCGCAATATTTTCATAACCGGAGCAACGGGTTGTGGGAAAACATATCTAGCATGTGCTTTCGGAATGGAAGCTTGCAAGCAGTTTTTCACGACTAAATACGTGAGGCTTCCCGATTTCCTTATCGATCTAGAGCTTTCCCGCGACAACGGCACTTACAAAAAGGTAATGGCAAAGTACACGAAACCGCTGCTGTTAATCATTGACGAATGGCTGCTGCTGAAGCCAAACGAGAAGGAACAAAAAGACATCTTTGAATTACTGCATCACCGCCGGAAAAAATCTTCGACTATCTTTTGTTCCCAGTATCGCTCCGAGGGTTGGTATGATCAGCTGGGTGGTAGTGATGGCCCGCTGGCGGATGCCATTTTAGACAGAGTAGTTCATGATGCTTACAGAATTAACATTCAAAGCATGGATCCATCTAAGGATTTGTCTATGCGCGAAGTCTATGGCTTAGATAAGAACCTTGCAGAATGAAAAATCAGGTGGCTCTGTGGTTCCGGACTGCTGGCTCAGCCAACACCGGAACCGCGGCTCCGCCGCACCGGTATATCCAATCAAAGCGGCAACCCAGCTGTTTTCTCAGAAGGGGTATGATGCAACAAGGGTAAGCGACATAGCAACTGCAGCAGATGTCAATAAAGCCCTAATCTACTACTTCAAAAGCAAAGAAGACATCCTGGACTACATGGTACACTCTCTCCTCAACAATGCCGTATCTATCACCATGGACTTCATTCAGACAAACATCGTCCAGATGATCAAAAACGGAGATCTGGACATCAAACCCG
>JBHGWS010000133.1:0-16732 GCA_041936745.1 Candidatus Darwinibacter acetoxidans | reverse complement strand
AGTTTTATTTAGTGATCCTTAATTTCGCTTCAAACAACACCGGGTGCACGTATGCTGCGAAAAAGCGAACTAATGTCGACTTCGAGGTACATTTTCTTTTTAACTTTTTGCCAAAAAGGGTGACAACGCAATTAGCTCCCTTGATAAATTCCTTTACAATCACACATTGAATGGTTAGAATGGTAGTGATAGCAAAATGGTCCGATCTGGTAAGGTTGGCGAAAGGGGGACTATTGTGACCCAAGAAATTCAATCCGGGCTTGGAAAAATAAACATTAGAGAAGAAGTTATAGCGACCGTCTGCGGTGTGGCAGCCATGGAGTGTTATGGCTTGGTGGGCATGGCTCCTCGCAATGTGCAGGAAGAATTAACTGATCTGCTCCGCCGTGAGAATTTCGAGCGCGGGGTGGATATCCAATTTAACGAAGACAGCATCAGTGTTCAATTATATATAGTTGTTGAATACGGTGTCAAAATATCTGAGGTTGCCAAAAATGTTCAAGAAAGGGTTAAGTACGCGGTTGAAACCATTCTTGGACTTAAAGTCGATCGCATCAATGTCAAAGTACAGAGTGTGCGGGTAACCGGAGCAAAGAGAAAGTGAGCGGAGGAAAAGTCTTGGACGTGATTACTGGTTTGACTTTTAAGAATATGCTGCTGGCCGCGGCTTACAATCTGAGCCAGCAAAAAGATATAGTAAATGCGCTTAATGTATTTCCGGTCCCGGACGGAGATACGGGGACAAACATGTCATTGACTCTTAACGCCGCACTGGCCGAAGTGGAACAATCGAAATCAAACGACCTGAAACAATTAACAGCTCTGTTAGCCAAAGGTTCTTTAATGGGTGCCCGCGGCAACAGCGGCGTCATCCTCTCCCAGTTTTTCCGCGGTTTTGCCGAAGGTTTGGAAAATACCAAAGAAGCGGCGAGCGGCACTGATTTAGCCCAGGCGCTCGTGGCCTCGGCAAAAACCACTTACCGGGCGGTAATGAAACCTGTAGAAGGCACGATGCTTACCGTCGGCCGCGTAGCTGCCGATGCAGCCCAGGAGGCAGCGGAAAAAGGCGGCAATGCGGAATTTGTCTTAAAAGCGGCGTTAGACGGCGCCACCGCGGCCTTGGAGGATACACCTAACATTCTGCCTGTCTTAAAAGAAGCCGGCGTAGTTGATGCGGGCGGGAAGGGGCTTGTCTGCATCTTGGAAGGTTTTGTCATCGGCTTGAGTGCAGATCCCCTGGAACTTTCCGCCTATTTTAAAAAGTCTGCGGCAGAGCCTGTGGCTGAAACGGCAGAGGCTGTGCCCGGCGAAGCGGTTTTGAGCAATAAATACTGTACGGAATTTATCATTCTGGGAGAAAACCTCAACCGCGAAATGATTCAGCGCGAATTAACGCCGAAGGGCGATTCCATGATCGTGGTCGGCGATCCGCAGACGGTAAAAGTACACCTGCACACGGATGACCCGGGCTCAGTCCTGCAGTTTTGCGCCGGCTTGGGCGAACTGACCGAAATAGCCATCGATAACATGTTCCTGCAGCAGCAGGAATATGAAAAAGGCCGCAGGCAAGCGCCAGAGCACGAGCACCGCTTGAACCTCCAGGAAGATAACGTAATCGGTTTTCCGCAGGCAGCGCCCGAAGAAACCGCTAAAAATATCGGAGTTGTTGCCGTGGCGCCCGGTGAGGGCTTAGCGGAAATTTTTAAAAGCCTGGGCGTGGATTATGTAGTCTCCGGCGGCCAGTCTATGAACCCCAGTACGGAAGATTTGGTTGCCGCGGTCAACAAGGTTAACGCAGAAACCGTTTTAATGCTGCCCAACAATAAAAACATCATTTTCGCGGCGCAGCAGGTCAAAGAACTGGTTGATAAAAAGATAAAGGTTATCCCGACCAGGTCGGTGCCCCAAGGTATCAGCGCCTTAATGTACTTTACCCCTGAGGGCACCGCGGCGGATAACGTGGAGCCCATGGAGGCTGCCATCAAAGAAGTGATAACGGGTGAGGTTACCTACGCGGTGCGCTCCACCGTTGCGGGGGATTTACAGATTGAGGAGAGGGATATTATCGGCTTAACCGACGGTAAAATCACTGTCGTTGGTTCCGATCCGGAAAACGTAGCCGCTAATTTACTGGCAGATATGGTTGATGAAAACGCTTCCGTAATTACTATCTATTACGGCGCCGAGCAGGACGAGGCAGAAGCTGCCAAGCTGCGGGAGAGAGTCGCTAAGGACCATCCTCAATGTGAAGTCGAGATGTACAGCGGCGGCCAACCGCTCTACTACTATATTCTCTCTGTTGAATAAGGCCGGTTTTAAATAGGAGGTTCGAGCAATGCCTAAACTGCACGTCGTAACTGACAGCGGAAGCGATTTGACTTCCCGGGTTTTAAGAAAATTGGCGATCCATGTGGTCCCTCTGACCGTTCAATTTGAAGAAGAAATTTTTCATGACGGGGTGGATATCTCCGTCGAACAGTTTTATGAAAGGCTGCAGAGCGATGACGTTATGCCCAGTACCTGCCAACCTTCGCCAATCGATTTTGTGCAGGTTTATGAAAAAATAGCCGAACCGGGCGATACAATTATCTCCGTTCATCTCAGCACTAAAATGAGCGGTACTTATCAATCGGCAGTTTTAGCGGGAACCATGGTAGAACCGGATATTAAAGTAGTCACAGTCGATTCGAAGTGTGCTTCGATCGGGGCCGGGATGATTGCTGCCGCGGCAGCCGAAGCGGTGCAAAAAGGTTTGGGCTTAGATGAGGTTTTGGATCTGGTTGGGCAGGCCGTGGAGAGTCTGCACGTTTATTTTGTTGTAGATACCTTGGAATATCTACAAAAAAACGGCCGAATCGGTTTAGCGTCAGCACTGGTTGGGACCCTTTTAAATATTAAACCCGTCCTTACTCTTGTGGACGGGGAAGTGGCACCGTTTGAAAAAATAAGAGGCAAAGCCAGAGCCCTCAAGCGCCTGCACGATTTAGCGGCAGAAATGCGGGAAAAACATCCCAACCGGCGGTTCCGGGTTGGCTTAAGCCACTCCATGAGTCCTATGGAAGCGGAGAAACTGGCAGAGGCCCTGCGGGAGATTTTGCCCTTGGACGGCGAAATAATGATCGGGCCAATCGGCCCAACCATTGGCGTCCACACCGGGCCGGGCACAGTTGCCATGTTCGCTTACCCGGTCGGTTAATCTTTCAGGGTCCTTTTTGTAGAGGTGAGCTTGTGACAGAAAAACAATTTTTGGACAGCCCTGTTACAGTTTTACAGGGGGTGGGCCCCAAACGAGCTCAAACCATCAAAAAACTCGGTTTATTCACGGTCCGCGACGTGTTATACAGTTTCCCCCGCAGTTATAAGGATTTTACCCAAACTTTTCAGCCCCATGAGGCAATCCCGGGCGAAACGCAGCTTATAACCGGCAGCCTTACTAATCTCAGGGAACGGCACATATCCCGGGGCCGCCGTTTAATTCAAGCCCAGCTGCAGGGGGAAGAATGGTCTTTGACGCCGCTTAATCTAACTTGGTTTGTCTTTCACAGAGGGGCGGGCCCCAGCTATCTCTACAGGCGTTTAAATAAGGCGAAGCAGCTTTGGGTTTTCGGCCAGGTTACCGCAGGGTTGCGGGGGCCGGAGATGGCTTCGGCGGAATTCTTCTTAAAGCAGCCAAGGAAGGGGCTTTTTCCTGTCTATCCTTTAGTGGCGACGGTGAGCAATGCCCAAAGGGTTGCTTGGGTAGAAACCAGCCTTAAACACTTGGAGGAAATAGACGAAATCTTACCGCAATTTTTAAACACATTCATGAGCCGGCGGGAGGCTCTGCGCCAAATTCATTTTCCTAAAAATCATGCTCTGCAAAAACAAGCCCGGGAAAGGCTTGTTTTTGAGGAGTTTTTTCTCTTTCACCTGGGCCTACAGTTAGGCCGCCAAGCGGCGGCAGGAGTTAAGCACAGGCCTGACGGAAAACTGGTAGCCAAATACCTAAAAAACCTGCCCTTTACGCTGACAAACGATCAAAAATCCGCTTTAACGGACGTGGCGGGGGATATGGAATCGACCCTCCAAATGCGCCGTTTGATCCAGGGTGAAGTCGGTTCGGGCAAGACAGTTGTGGCGGAATATGCCTGCATTAAAGCGGTGGAAAACGGGGGCCAGGCAGCCATGATGGTGCCCACTGAAGTTTTAGCCAGGCAGATGGCCGAACGTTTCCAAGCAGCACTTGAACCTTTGGGCATTACGACTGAGCTTTTAGTGGGCAATATGCCGAATAAAGCACAAGAGCAGGTGCGCCAAGGCATAGCTGCCGGCGAGATCGATGTGGTTGTGGGGACACATGCCTTGATTACAGAAAAAGTCGATTTCAAAAACCTCACTTTAGCCATCGTCGATGAACAGCACCGCTTCGGCGTCCGGCAGAGGCTTGCCTTATTAGGCAAAGGCAATGCGGATCTTTTAGTCATGAGCGCGACTCCCATTCCCCGCTCTTTAGCGTTAACAGCCTACGGGGATTTGGATACGACAGAAATTAGAGAGCTGCCCAAAGGCCGCCACGTTGTGGACACGCGCTTGGTCCACCCCAATAAACGGGCCGACGTTTACCGCTATGTAGTTTCCCGGGTACGCCTGGGCCAGCAGGCTTTTGTTGTTTTTCCTCTAGTGGAAGAATCCGAGCACCTGGATTTAAAAGCGGCCGTGCAGGAGATGGAGGATCTAAAAAAAGGCTATCTCCGGTCAGTGCGTGTCGGTTTAGTGCACGGGCAGATGGGGAAAGAAAAAGAAGAAATAATGGCAGAGTTTCTCCGCGGGGAAATTGATGTGCTCATTGCCACAACAGTTATTGAAGTGGGAATGAATGTTCCCAATGCCACAGTTATGGTTATTGAAAACGCTGAGCGGTTTGGGCTTGCCCAACTTCACCAATTACGAGGGCGGGTCGGCCGGGGTAGCGAACCGGGCATCTGCTTTTTGCTGCCCTATTCATTCAGCGAGCAGAGCAAAGAGCGGTTAAATGTTATCCGCCGTTCCAATGACGGCTTTCACATTGCGGAAGCGGATCTAAAGCTGCGCGGGCCCGGCGATCTTTTAGGCGTCAGGCAGTGGGGCCAGCCTTTATTTAAAATAGGGGACATTGTTGAAGACCGTGATATTTTAAAGAAAAGTGCCCAGCAGGCGCACGAACTTCTCGAAAAAGATCCCACATTAGCGGCATTTCCCCGGCTGCAGGCAGAAATAAAGAGGCAACGGACCTAGTACCGTTGCCCCGGGAGAGGAGAAATCTTTTCTTTCCTAACCTTTGGGGAGGTCATTCTCTTCGGTTGTTAGTATGTGGTAATGCTCCTAACTTCTATACTGGTAAAAAAACCCACAGGATGGAGGAGAGCCATGAGAGTAATTGCGGGGCAGGCTAAAGGCACTAAACTAGCCAGTTTAGCAGGCTCAGCCACGCGGCCCACAGCTGACCGCGTAAAAGAAGCACTGTTTAATATCCTAGGGCCCCAGCTAGCCGGGGCTTATTTTTTAGATTTATTTGCAGGTAATGGCGGTATTGGCATTGAAGCCTTAAGCAGGGGTGCCGCCCGTGCCGTATTTATAGATTCGAACCCCGCTGCGGTAAATGTGATCAAAGACAATTTAGAGAAAACCCGTTTAAGCGGCGGCAAAGTTTTTCGGGCCGATGCGTTCCGCAGCCTGCGGCGGCTGCAGCGGGAAGAACAATTTTTTGACATAATTTTCTTTGATCCTCCTTATGAAAAAGGGCTGTTCACAAGCACTTTATCTGTGCTGGCGGAAATCCCCCTTTTGAAAAAGGGCGGAATAATTATCGGGGAAGCGAGTAAAAAAGAGGAAATTTCCTGGGATATGTTGAAATTTTGTCTAACGGATGAACGGATCTACGGCGATACTAAATTAAGCTTCTTCAAGTACAAGGAGGACAAGTAGTGAGAATCGGAGTGTGCCCGGGCACTTTTGATCCCGTTACATATGGGCATTTAGATATCATTAAACGAGCCAGTAATCTTTTTGATTATATCTACATCTCTGTCCTGATAAATCCGGCCAAAGTCCCGCTTTTTTCTCTGGAAGAGCGCTTGGCAATGCTGCGGGAAGAGACAAAAGGGCTCACTAATGTAAGCGTGGAGTCTTTTTACGGTTTAGCGGTGGAATACGCCCGGGAAAAAGAGGCCGTTGCCTTAGTCAGGGGCTTAAGGGCAGTCACCGACTTTGATTTTGAATTTAAATTAGCGGCGATGAACCGCAACCTGCAGCAGTCAATTGAAACGGTTTTTATGATGACCAGCAGCGAATATTCATTTATCAGTTCCTCCGCCGTCAAAGAAGTTGCCAGCCTGGGCGGCGATGTTACAAAGTGGGTCAGCCCGCTGGTGGCCAAACTATTATATGAAAAATTTAAAAACGGGGAGAGGTAGGATGTGAATCGAGTTAACCTCATGGTCTTAATTGATCAATTGGAAATACTTGTGGAAAGGGCGCCGGAAGTCCCCCTTGTCGGCAAGATCCTAGTTGATGCCGATGAGCTCTTTGATTTAATTGACATTATCCGCACAGCTATTCCCGCGGAAGTAAGGCGCGCGGAAGCCGTCTCGGCTGAGCGGGATAAAATGATCGCTGAGGGCCAAGAACAAGCGGAAAGAATGATAGCCAAAGCAGAAGAATATGCTGCCAAGCTTGTGCGCAACAACGAAATACACCGGCAGGCGGAAGAAGAAGGCAAAAGGCTTCTAGAAGAGGCCCACAGGCGAGCCAGGGAGGTTGAAGGGGGCGCGATTGAATACGCGGACCAAATCTTCGCCAACCTGCAGGAAGCTTTGGAAAAAACCCTCGCCGTAGTGAAACGGAGCAAGGAAGAATTAAATAAACAGCAGGCCGAAGATTAAGAGCTGCGGAACGAAATATAGACTATTCTTTTAACGAGCCAAACCAGGCTCAAGAAAATCACAAGGATAAACGTGATGCTGGCGGCCAGGCGGGTGGAGGCAAGGAGCCTTCCCAAAAAAGAACCTTTGATTAAATCTACCCCGCTCAGAGCCGGCACCGCTTTAATTAAAGCAGCCGGTATGAAGTCGGCGGGGCCTAAAAGAACCGCGGTGATAACGGCGGCAAAAAAACCGTGTAAAAGCCGGGCCAGAAGATATGGGCCGAGGCGTATTTTAGTGCCCGCCAACAGGGCCGCAACCTGGCTGAGGACTGATAGGCCGCTCCAGCCGACAACAAAACTTGTAATCGTCGCCTGCGCCTGCAGGGGTGCCAAAGCCAGGCTTGCTGTTTGAGCGCCCAAAGTGGTTTCGAAAAAACCGTTGACGACTGCCGGGCCCAGATTTTTATCCAGGCCCAAAAATGCCAGGATCTGAGCGATGATGACGTTGATGGGAGCCATAAACCCCGCCGCGTTAATTACCCTGACCAAAACGGAAAAAATCATAATGCAGCCACCGATGAAAAGCATGGCTTGGAATGTGTCTTGGACGGAATCGCCAAACAGGCGGCCCAAAGACCGCCCGTCCTTTCGGCGGGCCGCATCCAGGGAACGGAATGCGTTTTGGAAATAGCCGGCTTTTCTTTTTATTACGGGACTCTCCTGCCCCCGGTGAAAACGCATACAGAAACCTACCAACACGGCAGCCAGATAGTGGGCTAAGACTAAAGTGGCACCTAATTCGGGAAAGTTAAACATGCCAACTGCCACGGCACCGATAATGAAAAGGGGATCAGCCGTATTAGCAAAGCTGACCAAGCGCTCCGCTTCCACGGGCGTTAAAAGATTCTTTCTTTTTAATTCGCCCGTAATTTTCGCTCCTAAGGGATAGCCTGCGGCTAAACCCATCGCCACTGCAAAACCGCCGACCCCGGGTATTTTAAAAAGAGGGCGCATCAAGGGTTCCAAAAGGGCGCCGATAAAATGCACCACCCCCAAACCCATTAAGAGATCAGCCATGATAAAAAAGGGCAGTAAAGCGGGCAGGACAATTTCAAACCAAAGTTTTAAGCCGTCGAGGGAAGCCCGAAAGGCTGCTTCCGGGTAAACAACAATGATGATTGTAATAACTAAAACTAAAAGTGCCAAGACGCGGCTGCGGGCCATGGTGCCGATCACCCTTTCTTGCCATTATGTTTATTTATACTAAAAGCTAAAGGAGAATATAACCGGAGGTGTGTACGATGCCCGATTTCAAGGTGGGGGTGGCTTTAGGTGCCGGTGCGGCCCGGGGGTTAGCCAATATTGGGGTTTTACAGGTTTTAGAAGAGCATAAAATCCCCATTCATGCTGTAGCCGGCACCAGTGCAGGTGCACTCATCGGCGTTTTATACGCCGCGGGGGCAGATTTAAAGCTGCTGGCAAAAATGGCTGATGAGATGGTCTGGAATGACCTGGTCAGTTTCACGATCACTAAATGGGGCTTGGTATCATCTGATAAAATACATCAGATGATGCGGCTTTTAACCCAGGAAAAACGTTTTGAAGACTTAAATATCCCAACAGCGGTTGTTGCCACCGATCTGGCCACAGGGAAAGAGGTAGTTATCGACTCGGGCTTGGCCGCGGACGGGGCCCAAGCGAGCATGTCCATTCCCGGTATTTTCGTGCCGGTGCAATTAAACGGCCGTACTTTAGTGGATGGGGCCTTGGTAGATCGGGTTCCTGTGCAAGTCTGCAGAAATTTAGGCGCAGATTTCGTGATAGCCGTTGATGTGGGCGTTGGCCCACTTCGGAGCAAACTGCGCAATCTCAGTGATGTGATTATTAACAGTATCGATATCCTCCAGCACCAGGTGGTTAAATCAAACCCTGTTGGCGGCGACATTGTTTTAAATCCGGACTTAGGCAACGTTACTTTTACGCAGTTAAATCGCGCCGGGGAGATTATAGAAAAAGGGAGAGAAGTGGCTTTAGCAAATATAGATGAGATCAAACGATTAATTGGGCTCAAGCTCGACTCTTACAGTTGACACCGGCAGGTAATCTTTGTATAATCTATGAGGTGATTGGGATGCGTATCAACATTAGTTCTTTACTGGGACGAAAAGGGGCATCGTTTAAGGTTAACGAGCGGGTTGCCAGTGAGTTTTTGGAATCCAATCCTGAAATTCTTCATGCCTTGTCACCAATTGAAGTTCAGCTTACCGTAACTAATACGGGCAACGGCTTTTTAGTTCAAGGCGAGCTGGGCTTGGCAGTGGGCCTGCAGTGCAGCCGCTGCTTGGATGAATTTGAATTGAAACTGCAGGCGCGGGTTGAAGAGGAATTCCGGAGTACTCCACTCAAGCCTGAAGAAGCGGAAGAAGATGAATTTATGGTAGAAGAGATTCCCCTTGTCGAAGGGGACGAGTTGGATCTTGCCGATTTAATCAGGGAATCCGTTTTAATGAATATCCCTATGAAAAGCGTCTGCGAGCCGGACTGCCCCGGGTTATGCCCTGTTTGCGGGATACGTTTGGCAGATGAAACGTGCGACTGCCTCAGCCCGGAAGTTGACATCCGCATGGCGCCTTTACAAGAATTGTTAAAGACCGCGGAGAGGAGGAAAGAAAATGGCAGTACCAAAGAGAAAACATTCGAAAGCAAGGACTAGAAGCAGGAAGGCAAATTGGAGGAGAATTGCAGCACCTAACGCAAACACCTGCCCAAGCTGCGGTGAACCAAAACTGCCTCATCGAGCCTGCCTCAGTTGTGGCTCATATAAAGGAAGGCAAGTAATGAAGGTTAAAAAAGCGGAATAAATAAAAAGTAAACAAAAAGGGTGTCCCGCCGGGGACGCCTTTTTATTTCAAAAATTTCACTTTACTTTTTATCCCGGATCCAGTATACTCGAAGCAGATTCTAATACCAGGTAATAACACTTGACCACAAAGGGGGTTAAGCAGTGAGGCAGAGCCGTAAGGAAAGGCATCGCAGCCTAAAAGAACGCCTCAAAGAAGATCCTTTCCTAACAGATAAGCAGCTGGCCGAAGAACTGCAAGTCAGTGTGGCTACAATTCGTTTAGACAGGATGGCCTTAGATATCCCCGAGTTGCGGGCCAGAGCAAAAAACATAGCCTCCAGCGTCTATTCGCAACTGCGGGCGCTGCAGGGGGAAGAGGTAATCGGCGAACTGATCGATCTGGAACTGGGTAAGCGGGGCACCTCCGTATTAGTAGTGACGGAGCAGATGGTCTTTGAGCGCAACCAAATCCTCAGGGGGCATTTTCTCTTCGCGCAGGGTAATTCCCTGGCTGTAGCCATTGTCAATTCGGATTTAGCCCTCACAAAAAATTCAACTGTCCGTTTTGTCAAACCTGTGAGAGCAGGCGATCGCGTGGTTGCTGAAGCGGCAACGAGTACCGTAAAGGGGAGCCACTACACAATTCAAGTCACAAGCAGGGTGCAGGACGAGATTGTCTTCCAAGGCGAATATGTTGTAGTGGATGTAGGTAAAAAAAAGGGGGCTGAATAACAGATGAGCGTAATTGCAGTCGATGCTTTTGGCGGCGACTTTGCCCCCGAGCAGATCGTGGAAGGGGCCCTTAGAGCCGGTGCGGAGGGAATCAAAGTTGCGCTGACGGGAGATGAAAAGAGGCTGAAAAGCCTGGTGGGTGGGAAAACGGGTAGTGAAAACATTGAAATTGTGCACGCGCCGGAAGTAATCCTTATGGAGGAGGCCCCGGTAGAAGCGGTCCGTACCAAAAAAGATTCTTCGCTGGTGGCCGCCGCCAGACTCGTTAAAAACAAGAAAGCGGGTGCTTTAGTTTCAGCGGGCAGTACCGGTGCAACAATGGCGGCAGCCCTCTTTGTTATCCGCAGGATCAAAGGCGTGGCCCGGCCCGCCATCACAAGCCTTATGCCCACCTTAAAAGGAGTCAGTTTAATTGTGGATGTAGGTGCTAATGTGGACTGCAGGCCCAACCAGCTGGTGCAGTTTGCCCAGATGGGTTCAATTTACGCCAAAGAGGTTTTAAAGGTCCCTAATCCCCGCGTCGGCCTTTTAAACGTTGGCCACGAACCGGGCAAGGGCAACCGTTTGACTCAGGAAGTCTATCCCTTGCTGCAGGAAACATCTTTAAATTTCGTGGGCAATATAGAAGGGCGCGAAATCTCCCGCGGCGACATCGACGTTATAATCTGCGATGGTTTTGTGGGCAATATCGTGCTTAAATTCGCCGAAGGGTTAAGTGAAGCCCTTTTTGGCATGCTGAAAGAAGAATTTACTAGCGGCGTTATCAGTACACTGGCCGCGTTAATGCTGAAACCAGGCTTAAGCCGTATAAAAAAACGTGTTGATTATACAGAATATGGGGGGGCTCCTTTGTTGGGCGTGAACGGCGTTGTAATCATCGCCCACGGCGGCTCCAATGCGAAGGCCATTTACAATGCCATACGCGTGGCAGAGGATGCTGTAAACCACAGGATCGTTGAATCCATTGGACGTATTGCAGCAGACTAGAATTGGTGGGTGAATTTTTTAAATGGGAAAACAAATTGGGATTTTAGGCACCGGCTCCGCGGTGCCCGAGCGTATTTTAGATAATTTTGAACTGGAAAACATGGTGGAAACATCAAACGAGTGGATTGTAACGCGCACGGGCATTAAGGAAAGGAGAATTGCCGCCCCGACAGATACAGCATCAACGCTGGCCTATAAGGCTGCCCTACGGGCTTTAGAGGCGGCGGGCAAGAAGCCCCGGGACTTAGATCTGATCATAGTCGCCACTGTAACACCGGATATGGCTTTTCCCGCAACGGCCTGCCTTTTACAGGATCTTCTGGGAGTTGAAGATATTCCCGCCTTTGATCTTTCCGCCGGCTGCAGCGGTTTCGGCTATGCTTTAACTGCGGCGGAAGGCATGCTGAAAGGTGCTTACAAGACCGCTTTAGTTGTGGGGGTAGACATCTTAAGCAAAATTACGGACTACAGCGACCGCTCAACCTGTGTCCTTTTTGGTGATGGGGCCGGTGCGGTTATTTTAGGGGAAGTCCCCTTAGGCTACGGTATTATTGAAGCGGAGCTGGGAGCCCAAGGCAGCGGCGGCGGGCTGCTGCAGATGCCGGCGGGCGGTTCCTTAAAGCCGGCTTCGATACAAACCGTCCAAAACAAACAGCACTTTATTAAAATGGCGGGCAGCGATGTCTTTAAGTTTGCGGTGCGGGTTATGGCAGCTGCCACGGATAGGATTTTGGCGGCCGCGGGTGTGGAGCACTCCCAGGTTAATTGGGTGGTGCCTCACCAGGCCAATATCAGGATTATCCAGGCGGCGGCCAACCGCTTAGGAATCCCGCCCGAGCGCTTTTTTGTCAACGTTGAGCGCTACGGCAATACGTCTGCCGCCAGCATCGGCCTTGCACTGGATGAACTGGCTCGGCGGGGAGATCTTAAAGATGGCGATCTGGTTGTTTTAGTGGGGTTTGGCGCAGGCCTGACTTGGTCCGCCCAATTAATAAAATGGTTTAGGGGTAACGCCAATGAAAGCGTTTAAAAGAGTGCTGGCCTTTCCCGGCCAAGGTGTCCAGAAACCGGGCATGGCGGCAGCCCTCAAGAATACTGCGGCCTGGCACTTATTTTCGCAGGCAAGCGACATCTTAGGTTACGATTTAAAAGAACTCTGCCAAAAGGGCCCGGCAGAAAAATTGGCAGAGACGTCTTTTGCCCAGCCGGCAATTTTTACGACCTGTTACGCTCTATGGAGCCAATTCGGCAGCAGGATAAAAGATGCCTGCTTTGTCGGCCACAGCTTGGGGGAAATTACCGCTTTGGCGGCCGCCGGTGCTTTTTCCTTTGCAGACGGCGTTAGGTTAACTGCCAAGCGGGGTGAACTTATGGAAAACGCGGCGGCGAACGGAGGCGGCATGGCAGCGGTTATCGGTTTGGATTCCGAAAAAGTCGCTCGCTTGTGCCGAGTGGTGGCTGAACATGATTGGGTGCAGGTGGCCAACGAAAACTCACCGGACCAGGTTGTGGTGAGCGGCAGAGCTGCCGGGTTAGAAAAAATAGCCCGCCTGGCCAAAGAACAAGGTGCCCGGGCGGTCATCCCCTTAAATGTGGCAGGCCCTTTCCATTCAAAGTTAATGAATGAGGCGGCTCTGCAGTTTGAAGAATTCTTAGAAGAAATAGAGTTTAAGCGAACTGACGCCCCGGTCCTGAGCGGCGATGGAGTGAGTTTTTTAGGCGATGATCCGGACAAGATCCGGCTCAGGCTTGCTGCCCAAATTACTGCACCCGTGCGTTTTAAGGACTGTGTGGAAACACTTTGGGCCGCAAATGTTAGGGAATTCATTGAAGTAGGTCCTCAACCGCTTTTAATAAATTTAGGGCGGCGGACCCAACCGGCTTTAAAGTTTTTACTTGTCACCGAGGAGGGTATATAGTAGCATGGATATGCTTGGAAAAGTTGCTCTCATTACCGGCGCCACGCGGGGGATTGGTCAAGCCATAGCCGCCCGGCTGCAGGAAAACGGCGCCTTGGTAGTTGTTACGGGCCGCAATAAAGATTTGCTTGCCGCTTGGAAAAAAAGAGGAGCGGTGGCTCGAGCCGCGGATGTAAGGGACGCTTCGGCAGTGCAGTCACTGATCGATGAGATCATTGAAAAGCACGGCAGGCTTGATGTTGTCGTCAACAATGCGGGGATTACGGATGACGGCCTTCTTCTGCGCATGAGTGATGAAAGCTGGCAGCGCGTTTTAGATACAAACCTAACGGGCGTGTTTCATGTCTGCCGGGCGGCCATCCGCCCCATGCTGCGCCGGCGGCAGGGCCGGATTGTCAATATTTCCTCCGTAATCGGCGTGACAGGAAATGGGGGCCAAACTAACTATGCCGCATCGAAAGCTGGGGTAATCGGCTTCAGCAAGGCATTGGCCAAAGAAGCAGCCGGCCGGGGGGTGTTAGTCAATGTCGTTGCCCCGGGCTACATTGAAACGGAAATGACCGCTAAACTAACCGCTGAGCAGCGGGAGAAGATTTTAGATTTAATTCCTTTAGGCAAAACGGGCAGTGTGGCGGATGTGGCGGCACTGGTTAATTTTCTCGTTTCGGAGCACAATCAATATATCACCGGCCAGACTATCCACTGCGATGGCGGCCTAGTAATATAAGAGGATCATGGAGTGGGAGGAGGTGTGGGGATGGCTGTCTTGGAACAGGATATTTTAGAAAAAGTGCAAACCATAATTGTCGATCAGTTGGGCATTAGCCGCTCTAAAGTAACTTTGGAAGCATCTTTCGTTGAAGATCTGGGGGCAGACTCACTGGATGTTGTGGAGCTGGTGATGGCCTTGGAGGAAGAATTTGATCTGAGGATCACCGACGAAGAAGCCGAAAAAATCGCAACTGTAGGTGATGCGGTTGAATACATTGCGGAAAACACTTAATCAGACGGGCCCTTTCGGGCCCTTTCAACATAAGAGGTGGGTTGATTGAACAGAGTTGTTGTCACGGGGCTGGGCATTATTTCCCCTGTGGGTAAAAAAGATGAGTTTTGGCAGAGTATCTTAACAGGTAAATCCGGTGTAGAAAAGATCAGCCGCTTTGATGCGGCCGATTGGCCCGTCCAAATTGCTGCTGAGGTTAAAGATTTTGAGCCCCAAGATTACCTGGAGCATAAAGAAGCCAGGCGCATGGACCGCTTTGCTCAATTTGCCGCTGCCGCGGCGATCATGGCCCTTAGTGATGCCGAGCTTAAAATCAGCGAGAAAAATGCGCCCCGCACGGGTGTTTTAGTTGGCTCAGGCATCGGCGGCATAGAAACAATGGAAAAACAAAGCCGCATCCTTTACGAAAGAGGGATGGCGCGGGTCAGCCCCTTTTTCGTCCCCATGATTATTCCCGATATGGCCAGCGGCCAAATTGCAATTTTGACCGGGGCCAAAGGCCCTAATCTCAGCGTAGTAACCGCTTGTGCCACAGGGACTCATTCCATCGGCGAAGCGTTCCGCATCGTCGCCCGCGGCCAGGCAGATGTCATGCTGGCCGGAGGGAGCGAAGCGGCAATCTGCCCCCTGGGCTTAGCGGGATTTGTGGCTGCCCGGGCGCTTTCCCGGCGTAATGATGAAGCGGCGACTGCCTCCCGCCCCTTTGATAAAACGAGGGATGGCTTCGTGATGGGCGAAGGCGCGGGAATTTTAATTGTGGAAAATTTAGAGCATGCTCTAAAGCGCCGTGCCCCCATCTACGGTGAGATTATAGGTTACGGTGCCAGCGGCGATGCCTACCACATTACCTCACCGGCACCGGGCGGCGAAGGGGCCCAAAGGGCCATGCGGGAAGCCTTAAAAGACGGCAAACTCGCTGCGGACCAAGTAGATTATATTAACGCCCACGGTACTTCTACGGAATACAATGACCTGTATGAAACAGAGGCCGTAAAAGGCGTCTTTGGAGACGGTGCCTACAACATACCCATCAGTTCTACGAAGGCTTTAACAGGCCACCTGCTTGGTGCCGCGGGCGCAGTGGAAGCAGCCGCCTGCCTGCTTGCTTTAAAACACCAAATCATACCGGGGACCTACAACTACGAGCATTTTGACGCCCGGTGCGATCTTGATTATGTACCCAACCAAGCACGGCCGGCCAAGTTGACCTATGCTTTATCCAACTCCTTTGGCTTTGGCGGCCACAATGCTTCCTTACTCTTTAAACGATGGGAGGGTTTGCCTTGACTATAAAGGAGAGCGATTTTCACCGCTTGGAAAAAGCTTTCGGCTACCGCTTCGAAAATCGCCGGCTTTTAGAACAAGCCCTAACGCACCGCTCCGCCACTTCTGCAGTTGCCGCGAGCTACGAACGCATGGAGTTTTTAGGCGATGCTGTCCTGCAGCTGGCCGTAAGCACTTATTTATACAAAAAGTTTCCCAATCTGCCGGAAGGGGAACTGGCTAAAATAAGGTCTGTTTTAGTGCGGGAATCAACTCTGGCAGAAACCGCGCGCCGCCTGCAATTAAATAGATTTCTGCTGGTGGGCAAAGGTGAACAGGATGCCCAAGTCCACGAACAGGATTCTCTGCTCTGTGACGTTTTAGAGGCAGTTTACGGCGCTATCTATTTGGATGGGGGGTTTCAGAGGGCAGAAAAGATCATCTTAAACCACCTGCCGGACTACGACACGGCCGAAATTCCTTATATCGATGCCAAAAGCACTCTGCAGGAACACTTTCAGCAGATTGCAAAAAAACCGCCCGTTTACAAAGTATTGAAAGAAACGGGCCCCGATCACGCCAAGCGTTTTGTCATTGCCGTAACCTTTGCCGGTAAGGTAATCGGCCAAGGGGAAGGAAGTTCAAAAAAAGAAGCGGCCCAAGAAGCCGCCCGCCAAGCTTTAGCTGATTTAAAAATCTATGGGGAAAAGTGACGCTCCTGCCTGAGGATGACACCGACAACCCTTAGATCCTCCGAGTAGATTTCGAGGCTGGCGGGGTTAATGACCTGCTTTTCAATCACCCTGCCTAAATTAAGTTCCGCTCTGTTTTTTAAAAGTACCCAGTCGTTTGCCTGCGGTGCTTTTGATTTTTTAACGATTAAAATATCGGCTCGCTTAAACCAAGGCTCGTACTGAGCAGTACCCACTTTAACTGCAAATAAATTTTCCGGGTGGGGATCCTTGTAGAGAAAACACCATTCCGCCGTTACCTGCTGTCCGCCGTCCCAGCCTAACAGGGGAATTTTAGCCACATACTGTGTCTGATCATTGACCTTAAGAGCGTAACCATCGGGATAAGGCCTCTCTTCGCCTAAGACCAGCCGT
>JBHGWS010000132.1:0-9108 GCA_041936745.1 Candidatus Darwinibacter acetoxidans | reverse complement strand
TAATTGCGCCGCTGCAGCATGTAATCGGAGGGCGCTAAAAAGGGGGCCAGGATAACTAAAACATAAATAAAAAGAAGGACTGCAGCCCCAACCATCCCCAAGCGGTGTTTTTTAAACTGGCGCCACATGATGCCGGTTTGAGAAAGCGGCTCCCAACTTGTTTGTTCTTCTTTGATCAAAGCTATCCCCCTATTCGTATCTAATGCGCGGATCAGCCCAAGCCAACATAATGTCCGCCAGAAGATTTCCAATCAGCATTAAAAAAGCAGACAGCATTAAAAAAGTCATTACTAAATATTGGTCGCTGTTTAAAAGAGCGTCGTAAAAAAAGGGCCCCATGGTGGGTAAGTTTAACACAATAGAAGCTATTATGGTGCCGCTGATTAAGGACGGCAGCTGCATCCCGAAAATAGAGATCAAAGGGTTAATGGCATTGCGCACGGCGTGTTTATAAATTACAACCCTCTCCGGCAGGCCTTTGGAGCGGGCCGTTGTCACATACTGCGTACCTAAAACATCTAAAAGATTTGCCCGCATCAGCCGAATTAAACTGGCTGTACCCCCAAGGCCGATGGCAATGATTGGAATCCATAAATGGTGCAGCAGATCTATAAACTTGCCAAAACTCCAAGGCGCCCCAATGTACTGTTGGGAAAAGAGCCCTCCCACCGCAGTGCCGCCCACACTTAAGTAGGCGTACATTAAAACTAAAGCCAAAAAGAAACTGGGCACGCTGACTCCGATAAAACCTAAAAATGTCAGCAGATAATCCAAAAAAGAATACTGGTGGGTTGCAGAGTAAATACCAATGGGGATGGCCACAAGCCAGGTAAAGACGATAGTGATGGCCGCAACCGCCACGGTCCAGCCCAGCCGCTCCCAGATCAATTCATGCACAGGCCTTTTATAAGCAAAGGAATAACCAAAATCGCCCCGGGTAATGATACCCTTGACCCAGGTTAAATACTGGATATAGGCAGGTTGATCGAGGCCTAAGCGGGTTCTCAGCTGTGCTACCATCTCCGGGCTGATTCTGGGATCGTGGAGGAATTGAGTGGAAAAATCCCCCGGCTGCAGCTTGATGACTACAAAACAAAGGATAGAAATGAGGACCATCATGGGGATCATGGTTAAAAGCCTGCGCAAAATATAATTGAGCATAGGCCCACCCTTCCTAAAAGACGAAGGTGCCCCAGGCGGGCCTGGCGGCCCGCGGGCACCTTCCGTTTTCCTTATTTATTTCAAGTAAATAGTGTAGTTGGTACCTACGATCTGCCCGTTTTCCTGCAGGAAGACATTACCCACCTGATCGCTGACTGCGGTAAGGGCCATGCCTTTTGCAATGAAAATGACGGGGACTTTGTCTGCAAAGATTTCCTGCCACTCATCGTAAAGAGCCTTGCGGCGCACCGGATCCATTTCCACTTCGCCTTCTTCAAAGAGGTCAAAGACGCGCAGTTCCCAATCGACCATGTTGTCTAAAATGGGATTTTGGTCTTCGTCCATGGCACTGAAGTGCCAGTAGTAAAGAGCCCTGCCCGGCTGCCAGATTGCTTTGCGCAGCTGCGGATCAGGTTGGTTGCCGAAAGCTTCGATCATCGCCTCAAATTCGCCTGCTTGGCGCTTCTCGCCAACTAAGGCGGCACTGATCAACTGCAGGTGAGTTTTTATACCCAACTCTTCCCATTCGCTCTTCAGTATTACTGCGATGTCGTTATGCGCCTGCACATTGGCGGCAGTAGTTAAGGTGATCTCCAAAGGCCTGCCGCTGGGCAGTACCCGAACGCCGTCTTTTAAGACAACACCGAGTGAATCCAGGATCTCTGCGGCCTGCTTGGGATCATAGGGCCGCATGATTTCTTCAATTTTTGGGTTGTAAAATGCGGTGTTAGCCGGCAGTACCGGTACGCCCGGTATGATAGCCAGCGTATTATACACATCTTCAATGATCCGTTCCCGATCAACCGTATATTCCATGGCCTGGCGGAAAAGATCATTTCGGAACAGCTCCCGCAGTTCCTCGTCTTCCGCATCCCAGTTGAATGCCAAGTGCGGCGGGCTCGGGGTCGGATCAACAGGTGAACCGGCCAAAATCTTTAAGGGCCGCCCGGCTAATTCATCTTGTTTTAAACCGGGGTAATTCTGGCCCGTGGGCGTAATCCGGTGAATCTCGCCTGCCCTGAATTTAGCCAGCATAACTTCTGAATCCTGGACGATTAAGTACACTAAGCTGTCCACATAAGGCAGTTGGTTGCCCGCGGGGTCAACTTTCCAAGAGTAGGGATTTCTGGTAAGGACAATCTTTTGGTCCACCACATATTCGGAAACCAAAAAGGTCCCCGTGCCGACAACGTCTTCCAAGGGTGTATCCAAAGTCCAAGCTTTGTTAATCGAGCCTTTTTCCACTTCCGGATTGAGGGCGTGGATGTATGATTCAAATTTATGCTTCGGTAATATTAAAGCGTGGCTCAACACTCTGGTGAAAGCACCGTAAGGCTCGGGCAGCACTGCTTCAACAGTCCGATCGTCTATTTTGTTCCAAACAACCGGTTTGCCACCTAAAGTGAAGCGGTCAACCGAGTTGCCTTCCGCATTGGGGTTCATAACTACATGCTTGAGGGTAAAGACTACGTCATCTGCGGTAAAGGGCGTGCCATCGGACCAGAGCACTTCACGCAGGGTAAAGGTAACAACAGTGCCTGAATCATCGATCTGCCAGCTTTCCGCCAGCCCCGGCGTAATCTCGCCTGTAACCGGGTTTTCCATCACTAAAGGATCGAGGAAGTTGTAAATTATAGTATAAGAGGGGCCGTCCACTACGCCATAGAAGTTAAAGGAACGGGGTGATGCACCCAGGCCTAAGACCAGTTCGCCGCCGGGTGTCCCTATTTCTTGAAATAAAGCAGGTTCCATTACATAAGGGTTCGGCGGCAGTTTTGCAGATACAGTCACGGCTAATAAGGCGATGAGCAGCACAGCTAAAACAAATCTTCGCATTCTCATTCCTCCTCTTTGATTTACAAACTAAATCCCAAGGCCTCCTTATTTTATTTTATATCTATACTTCTTAAGACAATGCTAAAATCCTTTTCCCCTTTTGTTAATTTTAGTAAAATAAGGAAACCCCTGGTATTTGCATCCCGGCCGGGGAGGTATCTGTTGAGCTCTAACGAAGAAACCTTTAAACTTAAAAGGAGTGTTTTAATGCATCTTATTTCCTGGAATGTCAATGGCCTGCGGGCCTGTATCAACAAAGGGTTCTTGGACTTTTTCAATGATATTGACAGTGATTTTTTCTGCCTGCAGGAGATCAGGCTGCAGGAAGGCCAGATCGAGCTTGAACCGGCCGGCTACTATCAATATTGGAATTACGCCGAGAAAAAAGGCTATTCCGGCACAGCCATCTTTACCAAGCATAAGCCTTTACGGGTAACTTTGGGCCTGAATAATGCGGAACACGACAAAGAGGGCAGGTTAATTACTTTAGAATACGATTCTTTTTACCTGGTTACAGTTTATACGCCGAATTCCCAAAGAGGGCTGACGCGGCTTGATTACCGCCTGGCTTGGGATGATGCCTTTCGAGCCTACTTAACTGATTTAGGCCGTAAAAAACCGGTTATTGCCTGCGGAGATTTGAATGTGGCACACAGGGAAATCGACCTGAAAAATCCTGAAACCAATCGCCGCAATGCGGGGTTTACGGATGAGGAGAGGAAAAAGTTCAGCGAGCTTTTAGATGCGGGCTTTTTGGATACCTTCCGCCACCTCTACCCGGATAAAAGGGATGCTTATACCTGGTGGTCTTATTTCGCCAATGCCCGGGCCCGCAACATCGGCTGGCGGATCGATTACTTTTTGATCTCGGAAGATATCGCAGAGAAATTGATCGCAGCGGATATCTACGATCACATCATGGGCAGCGATCACTGCCCTGTGGGTTTGAAAATTGCCCTTTAAAAAAACAAAACCTTAACGGGGCCTTAGCAGGAATCATTCCTATTTACTAGAATTTGTCAAGGAGACAAAGAAGGGAGGGCCCCGATGTATCAAACACGAGAAGAAATCTTAAATGCACTGGCTTACTCTGCACAATATTTCAAAACTCTTTTTCCCTTGGATACCATGGCCGCGGTGACAGACGGTGAAAAGTTTATGGCCTATTACCCCGGTGAAAAAATCGATGTGAAGGCCCGAAAAGGGATGCCGATACCGGCTGATGACCCTACGCTTCTGGCCTTTAAAAGCGGTGAAGTTTTAGTTGATGAAGTCCCCGGCGAGGCTTACGGCTTTGCCTTTAAAGCAGTGGTCATCCCCGTCAAAGATCAGGCGGGGTCGATTGTGGGCACTTTAAATATCGGCATTGATCTTTCCACCCAAAACGAGCTTTTAGATATTTCCCGCCAGTTGGCCGCAAGTTTCCAAGAAACAGCGGCAAGCACGCAACAGCTCGCTGCTTCCTCTGCCCGGTTAAATTCGGCCCAAGGCGAGCTTGCCTCGATTGCCAGGCAGGCGGCTAGGAATTTGGAGCGGACAAATGAAATCCTGGCCATGATCCGCAACGTAGCATCACAAACAAACCTACTCGGTTTAAACGCGGCTATAGAGGCTGCCCGCGCCGGTGAGCACGGCCGCGGCTTTGGAGTGGTAGCGGAGGAAATCCGCAAACTGTCTGAGGATTCCGCAGCTTCAACCGCCAACATCGAAGCTATTTTAAAAGAGCTGCGGCAGCTTTTTGAACAAGTCTTCCAGCATGCCCAACTGACAGAACAGATAGGCACGGATCAGGCGGCGGCAGCCGAAGAAATCTCTGCAACCATGGAAGAGGTTACCGCTGTAGCGGAAAGATTGACCGAGCTGGCCCGGATCTTATAATAAGCCCTGTTTTTAATTCAATCGGGCGCAGGCCTGAACATATTAGTTAATATTCAGCCGTAAACTTGGCGGCCGGAACAGCATTTTGTTCCGGCCTTCTGGTATCGACAGCCAATCTTCAAATTTTAGGTAATAGCGGGCGGCTTACATCTCTTTTGCCGCGATGATAATTATACTTATGGGCAGAAATACTATGGCGGCCAGGACCACAATAACCTCGGTTAATTGAGGACCAAAAGTTGACGGGCCCACAAATGCTGAAACAATGAAAAGAATTATACGCAGCATCACCAACAAACCAAGCAGAATCAATAAGGCAAACCAAACTTTGAGAAAACCCATCAGATTCTCCTTTCAGGTCAGACCCCAAGAATATTAAAAGCCCCGCCTTATCCAAGCATCCCTAGGCATCTTCCTTTTTAAGATGTACATCGAGCTGGTGATAGGGAATTTTAACGCCGGCTTCATCTAACGCCTCTTTAATCTGCTCTAAAAATTCAAAGTACATTGCCCAGTAATCGGTGCGCTTAGCCCACACGCGAACATAGAGAATGGCGCCGTGTTCCCCGTACTCTCCCATGACGATCTGCATGGGCGGGTCTTCCAAAATTAAGGGGTGTTTTTCAGCCACACCTTGGATTGCTTCTTTGGCCGCCTGCAGGTTAGACTCATAGGAGATAGCCAGTTTGAAATTTGTCCTGCGTAATTCATAGGCAGAATAGTTTACGGCACTGGCGTTTGATAAATCCGCGTTGGGTATGATTACTTTTTGGTTTTCGATTGTTTGGAGGATTGTGTAGAAGACTTGAATTTCTTTTACCGTGCCGGAAAAGCCGTTGGCGGAAATAAAGTCACCCACTTTAAAAGGCTTAAAGATGAGAATTAAAACTCCCCCGGCAAAGTTAGCCAGGCTGCCTTGAAAAGCTAAGCCCACAGCAAGGCTCGCCGCCCCTATTATTGCGGCAAAGGTAGTTATTTCAATCCCCAAAGTTGCCGCAATTGTGAGAAAGAGTAAGATCTGCAGGGTAATTCTTACCAGTGGGGATATGAAGGTGCGCAGCGAGACATCCACCTGCACACTGCTCATCCTCTTTTCCACGAGCTCTACGATCAGTTGAATTACTTTTTTGCCTAGGAAATAAATGACGATGGCAGCAACTATCCTGCCCAAGTAAGGTAAGACGACTGCAGCGATGTTAGTCACGGAATCCCTCCTGTTGGTTTAACTTAGGCTTTCTTTGTTCTTAATTGCTTCTTCCCCCTCACCCTTTTTTCCTCCTTTTCCCGGATGACTGCCTTGAACACAGGCTTTCCCAACCTAGCCAAAGCGATCCGCCAGTTGAACGAGCTGCTGCTCAAGGGCCTGCCTGCCGCTGAGATAGTGCTGCCAACCAGCGTTTGACAGCCGTTTAGAAACTGCTGCATTGGAGATCCCTAACTTAGCGGCAATTTCCTTTTGAGTGTGGGATCTGAGAATCAGGCGTATCGTTTCCGCTTGTTCTTTCGTCCAGCGAGACTGGAGATAGCTTAAAAGGTTGGCTAAGGCATTGACTTCTTGCTCTGCCCCTTCAAACCAAATTATCTGGCGTTTTCGCTTAACTAACTCGATCGCCAGTTGGGCATTCTGCCAGGCTTCGCCATCCATGCCAATCGCCGTTTCCTGCACAGCGGTGTTCAGCGTCCCAAAGCCAACCCCGCAGCGAAAACTTACTTCAGGCTGCGATGTGTTTAGGTATTCAAAAAGGCGAAAGCCGGCCCACGCATTACCCGCTTTCAGTAAGGCTTGGGCTTCGTCTCCGTGGGTTACCACAAACTTTGCTTCTAACACGCCGGCAAATTCAGTGTTAATCTCCTCGGCGGTAAGCAGAAAGCGTTCTTGAATGCTTGCTCTTGCCGCCAGCCGGCGGGATTTGATCATGTCAAATTTCAAAGCAGCGTAATACATGGCTAACCCCCACCCAGTAAGATATAACCGCTTAGTGCTGCCAAAACTACGCTCAGCAGCGTGCCTACCAGATAATACTCAGCAAAGTGGGGCTCACTTAGTTTAGGATACCTGACAATGGATTTTGCAGTGATCACTAATCCCAGCCCGGTAATACTGCCGGCTGCAGTTAACACTATAATCAGCCAGCGTTCCAAAATCCCAATCAAGCGCCCCGCCTGCAGTGCCGCGGCATTTATCTCCCCATTGTACTTCTGAGCCGCGCTTGCCGCGGCCGCGGTTTCAGTTGTTATGTTGGGCATACCTAACAGCGGCCCAACCTGGCCTGCCGCGCTGTCCACAAAAGATGTTTCTTCTTTGGTCAATATCCACCTAATAAAGTAGTTCGTAGGGTGGCCTAAGAAGACAAATAAAAATGGCAGGCGATAATCAACGGCCCAGCGCGGGAAAAGAAACGGTGCCATAAGCCGGCTCACCACCGCCAGGCCTAGAGGAATGAGAAAGTTCAGCCAATAGTATTTTGCCTGCCATGCTTTCCCGTACCAACGGCGCAGCACCGCAGTTAAAAGTTCGCAGCTGCCGAGCAGTACCGCAAGAAGAGAAAAGAAGAGCCAGCTTTTTGCATCAACGGCATCGAAAAGCAAGAAGCCCAGTGAAAATAAGGCTGCGGCATGCAGAAGGCGGTAATTTATGTAGGCTTGTAAAGGCCTCCGCCGCTTTGTATATAAGTTATCCGCCCACTGCTTTACCCAGTATTCCAAGCCAAACACGAGAGTTAAAACAAGTAAATACGGCTGTGAAATATTCATCTAGGCACGCTCCTTCCCTGTTAATTCATTTTACCACAATACATTTAACCCCACAAGGTTAAATGGAACAATTTAACTCTGTGGGGTTGATTTAAAGCTCTTTCTTTTTAAGCGTGCACCTAAAATTGTTGGAGAGAACAGAGCCTTTTTCGCTCTATTTCACAAGCCTGCAGACGTCAACCCACCCTTTCGCTTTAGAATGTTTTTCTAATTCCGGTATGCTGAGCTCAATGGCGCTGTTAGCACTGCCGCAGGCGGGAAAAACTGTTGCAAAGCGCTTTAAAGATTCGTCTAAATAAACCTGAACGCCTTCTTTGACTAGAAACGGGCAGATTCCGCCAACCGCGTAGCCTATTAAGTCTTCGGTTTTTTCCGGCGCTATCATTTTGGCCTTGGCCTCAAATTGCGCTCTGTATTTTCGGTTATCGACCCTAGTGTCCCCCGCGGCAACGATGAGGATTGGCTTTTCACCTACTTCGAAAGAAAGCGTTTTGGCGATCCTTTTCGGTTCGCAGCCCAAAGCCTCGGCTGCCAGTTCAACCGTTGCACTGGAGACAGAAAATTCCGTAACCCGCTCGCCCATCCCCTGCTCTGCGAAATAAGCTCGTACTTTTTCGATAGACATTAAAATACCTCCGTTGTTTTGGAAAGCTTGTCTGAGCTAATGCCCTAATACTTTCTTTCCCTGCAGTATACGCCATAATTAAGAACATGGCAATTTTCAGCAAGACACTAAATTCGCGGCACTACTAGTTTTATTAAGCTCTGTCAACAACCTACAAAGACCGATTTAAGCGAGCTTACCGGGCTTACCTTTTGTTTTGCGCTCTTATTTAAATACATTTTAGGGCAGCCTAATAGAGAGGTTTCAGGAAAAAAATTAAAGATAACATTGCTCTTTTTTAACGTTTTCAGGAATATTTAAGCCCTTAATTTACGATTATCAGGCGGTGCTTGACATGTTCGCTACGTAATTATATAATTAACGCTAAACTTATTGCGCTTAACTGCAGTACTAGATCACATTTTTCCGTTTTTAAAAGCTTTCGAAGGCTCAAAGGAGGTACAGGTTTGAATAGTAAATACGATGCTTACCAAGAAATGCTGGAAGTTTTGGATCAAGCCGCAGCAATGCTCAATCTAAAAGAAGACGATTATATTAAGTTTAAATACCCTGACCGGGAACTAAAGGTTTCTGTCCCGGTCAAAATGGATGATGGCTCTGTTAAAGTATTCGAAGGCTTCCGGGTGCAGCATTCCGGTATCCGCGGGCCTTACAAAGGAGGCATCCGCTACCACGCAGATGTGGATATGAACGAGATTAAAACTTTAGCCGCCTGGATGAGCCTGAAATGCGCTGTCGCCAACATCCCTTACGGCGGAGCCAAAGGCGGCGTAAAAGTAGATGTGCGTGAATTATCCGAAGGAGAACTGCAGCGGCTGACCAGGCAGTACGCTACACTCCTTTATCCTATCGTC
>JBHGWS010000131.1:0-3874 GCA_041936745.1 Candidatus Darwinibacter acetoxidans | reverse complement strand
TGCCTTTGTCACGGGCGGCGGCAACGAAGCCCTGCAAAGAATTGTCGCTAGGCACCCGGACAGGTTCATCGGTTTTGCCCATCATGATCCTTTGGCACCGGGGGCAGTGGAAGAATTGGAAGAGGCGGTTCTAGAAAAGGGTTTCAAAGGTTACAAGTTGTTGGGGCCTGCCGTGAACAAACCATTAAACCACCCGGATTTCGATCCTTTGTGGGCAAAAGCCGAAGAATTGCGAATTCCCGTATTGATCCATTTTGGTGTTTTAGGCGGTGGGGGTGGGGTTGGTAGCCATATTAACATCAATCCCTTAATTCTGCACGATGTAGCCAAGGGTTTTCCCTACTTAACTTTTGTGATACCTCATTTTGGCTGCGGGTACGTTAGGGAAACCTTACAGCTCGCCTGGGTGTGTGAGAATGTAGTTATAGATACATCGGGCAATAATGAGTGGATGCGGTGGATGCCTGAAAAATGGACTCTTAATGATCTGTTTCAGCGCTACTATGAAACGATCGGCCCGGAACGGATCCTTTTCGGCAGTGATTCCAGCTGGCTGCCGCGGGGCTTTGTCGCCCGTTATTTTCAAGAGCAATACAAGGCCGTTGGAGAGTTAGGCTGGAGCAGCCAAGATGTTCATAAAATATTTTACGGAAACGCCAAGCGTATCTTGAATCTTTAAAGGAAAAGAGGAGGGATAGCCAAACAATAAGTTGGGAAGATGGGTTGTGTTTTTAATCAAAAGAAAGGGGTCAAAATGAGAAAAAGTCGTTTTCTTTTGTTGTGGGTTTTAGTTGTCAGCCTGTTTGTGGCAACCGCTGCAAACGCGCAGGTAATCAAACACTGGCAGCATCACCACGAATCACGTACACCCATGCTGGAAAGCATTGCAGAGGCTTTTGAAGCGGAACACCCGGGAGTAACTATTGTCTTTGAAGCAATCCCTTACGACGCTTATTTCGACAAACTACTTACCGCCTTGGCCTCGGGCACCGGGCCGGACGTATTCCAAATCCCCATGGGTTTTGGCATTGAGATGTCCCGCTCCGGCATGTTGACACCAGTACCCGAAACAGTATTTACCACGGAAGAAATTGAAGAGGCTTTCTTAGATTGGACCATCAGCCAATTTAAGTACGATGGAAAATATTACGGGCTGCCCACAGATGTACAAACTTTGGTTTTGTTTGTAAATGACACAATGTTAGAAGAAGCGGGCGTAGATCCGGCTAACCCGCCGAAAACTTGGTCTGAACTTTTAGAACAGGCAAGAAAAGTGACTAAGCGCGATTCCGCCGGCAGGATGATCCAAGGCGGCTTGGATACCCGTTACATGTGGGGTGTCCATAACCTTTTTACACATCAAATCATTGAAGGGCCCATTGTAGATCTAGAGGCTAAGAAAGTTAATTACGGCGGGCCTGAAGGCATGAAAGCCTGGGAATATGTTGCTGAATTGATGACAGGTGAAGGCGCAGTTGATTCACCGGTATTCTTAACCGGCCAAATGAAATTCGAACAAGAAAAAGCCGCATTTTATATCAACCATCCCGTCACAAGGGGCAGGCTGGAGTTAAACCACCCGGATATTAACTGGTCGGTTCACCATGTACCTGTACCGGATGGGCATGACGTTGACGAGCCGACAACTGTGGGCCACCATTGGGCTTATGTTGCCAATGCGCAGACGAAAGACCAAGAAATGGCTTGGAAATGGATCCAATACCTGGCATCCGAAGATGTACAGCGCAGGTGGGTTTTGGAAGCACGCGATCTGCCTTCTTTAATCAAATTGGTCAACGATCCCGAATTAACTCCAGATGAAGAAGCTAAAATAGCTATGGATTCGCTGAAATACGCTAGGCCTTATGAAGGTGTCGGCCGGGACGATGTAGATGAAATCAGAAACGAAATTTGGGACAACATAGTAATCGGCGGTATGGACGTAGAAGAAGCCGTTAAGCGGGGAGTAAACGAAGAAAACAAACTAATGGAGAAGAAACTTTAGTCATTTCGAAAACGGGCAGGGGCCGGTTTCCGGCCTCTGCTTTTTAGGAGGCTTATTATGCGTTTATCTGCCGCGAAAAGGGAAACCTTATGGGCCTACATTTTCCTCACACCTACGCTTTTGCTTTTCGGCCTAATCGTACTCTACCCGTTTCTTTATTCTTTTTATCTCAGCCTTCTCGATTGGGGGCTTTTTATCAAGCCCAGTTTCATAGGTGTGCAGAATTACGTTGAGATGTTCAATGACAGCTTGTTTTGGAAATCAATGGGCATCACATTTACTTGGACAGCGGGGGTTGTGCCGGGAATTATTGTGATAGCCTTTATCGTTGCCCTGGCTTTAAATGCCAAGGGTGTTAAGTTTAAAGGCGCTTTTAGGACGATTTACTTTATTCCCGTTGTGACAAACATGGTGGCGGCTGCTTTTGTTTGGCGCTGGCTGTTTGAACCGACGTTTGGCGTCGTAAACTATTTTCTAAGCCGGTTGGGCCTACCGGAACCGGGTTGGCTGGGCTCCACAGAATGGGCACTCCTCGCGATGATGGTCGTGGGCATTTGGAAGCAAATCGGTACAGCTATGGTAATTCTACTGGCAGGCCTGCAGACTATACCGGAGGATATCAAGGAAGCGGCCCGCATCGACGGGGCCAACAAGTGGCAGGAGTTTTTCCGCATTACCCTTCCTCTGTTAAACCCAACCGTGGTTTTTTTGGGCGTGATGTTGGTCATCAACGCGCTGAGGGTGTTTACCATTCCTTACGTTATGAGCGCGGGAGGCTTCACCTATGGCGTACCCGGCGGGCCTTTGAACAGCACACGGGTTTTTGTTATTCACATTTACGATCTCGGTTTTCGCCGTTTCCGCTTGGGCTATGCATCTGCTAATGCATTCGCCCTCCTCGTTTTAATTATGGCAGCTACTATTCTGCAAATGAAAATAGTGGAAAGACCTTTTGAGTATTAGGGGGATGAGTAAGATGACAAACAATAGGGCGGCGAAGCTGGCGGGGAAAACGCTGCTTTACGCACTTTTGGTAGCCGGGGCGTTGATTATGCTTCTGCCTTTGGCTTGGATGTTTTCCGCATCCTTTAAACCTCTTGGTGAAGTAATGCGCATTCCTCCTACCTGGATTCCCAATGAGCCTACTTTAGAAAACTTTAAACAGGTTTTTAAGCAGGTACCCTTTGCCAAATATTACTTAAACAGTGTTATTGTTGCCATTATAGTAATTGCAACTGTTCTTTTAACGAGCTCGAGCGCAGGTTACGTTTTTGCCAAGTTTGAATTCCCGGGCAAAAGCCTGTGGTTCTTTTTAATTCTTTCCAGCCTGATGGTGCCGTTTCAAGTACGGATGATCCCCTTATATAGAATTGGCGTTTCTCTCGGTATTACCGATACTTTATTAGGGGTTTCTTTCCCCTGGCTTATTGACGCTTTCGGTATCTTTCTAATGAGACAGTTTATGCTTACTATACCAAGTGAATTAATAGAGGCCGCCCGCATCGACGGTGCCTCCGAACTCGGTATTTTTTGGGGCATTATCCTGCCTAACGCCAAACAAGCCCTTTCAGCTTTAGCTATCTTTACGTTTGCTGCCAACTGGGAAGAATTTCTCTGGCCTTTAATTATCTCCAACTCTAATGCCTCCCGGACCATCCCGATCGGGCTGCAGAGCTTTGCGGAACAATATGGGAGCAACGTGCACTGGCAGATGGCGGGTGCTGCCGTTGCCATCGTGCCTTTATTAATCGTCTTTGCCATCTTACAGAAACAGTTTGTGGAAGGAATCGCTATGACGGGAATCAAAGGATAAGGATAAAGGGGTGGCTTTTTTGCCTATTAAAATTCTAACTGTACCGGAAGTAATCG
>JBHGWS010000130.1:0-11780 GCA_041936745.1 Candidatus Darwinibacter acetoxidans | reverse complement strand
TAATTGAGAACATCACAAGTACTGATGGCTGCGTCAAATACTTGAGGCAGCGCCAACCCGCGCAGATCCTGCTTGTGCAGAGTGACAGGCAAGTTTTCTTCCTCCGCTTTTAAAGCCGCCTGCCTCAGCATTTCAGCTGAGCTGTCCACGCCCGTGACAGCAAAACCGCGGCGCACCAAGGGCAGCGTTAAATTACCGGTTCCGCAGCCCAAATCGAGGATCGTCTTTGGCACCGCGGCAAATTTTTTAAACAAAGAGAGCAGGTATTGTTCCCAGAGGGGGTAATCCGCTGCCATTAAAAAGTCATAGAATGGGGCCAGGTGGGTATAAGCTTTGGTCATGCCCAGGCAATTCTTTCTGCATCGGCCCAAAGCCTTTCCAGATCATAGTAACGGCGGTCTTCTTCTAAAAAGACATGCACCACCACGTTACCGTAATCCAAAAGCACCCAGTTGGTAGTGCCCCGGCCTTCATGGCGCAGTATTTCAAACCCCTCATCTGCCATGGCTCCGGTGATGGAGTTGACTATTGCCCGCACCTGTACATCGGTTGGAGCGCTGCAGATTACAAAATATTCGGTATCCGCCATGATTTCAGGCATTTTTAGGATTAAAACATCCTCTGCCTTTCTCCAATCGGCTGCTCTTGCGGCTACCTTTGCACCCCTTTGGGCGCTGTTTTCGATCAAATTCCCACACTCCTATCCTTTATCTTAAAGTCTTTGCCGATAATAACGGTAATTTCCGATTCAGCCGCTTCGGTTGCCTTAACGGCAGCATTCAAATAATCGGTCAGTGCTTTGGTGCGGCTGATATCCCGGGCTGACGCCCTGATTTCAGTTTGGGTAAAATTGAAATGTTCCGCATTGCCCACAGAAACAACATTATAGCCAAAGCTTGTGAGCAAATCGGCCATTTCTTGGGCAGCCCCTTGGCGGCCGTTGCCGTTGAGGACAACGACGCGCAGCGGCGGCAGCTTGCCCCAAATCAAACTGTCTAAGACAGGTTGGGCCTTTTTCTCATTGACAATCCAATACCAAGCATCGCCGATCACTTCGCTGTTGCCTGGTAAAACCGCGGTACGTACCAAGTCGGGCGAAAATTTCGAGGCGGCGACAGTCAAGCTCAAAACTTCTTCCCATGGTAAATTCGTATTTACCAGCCTGAACATCTGCGGCACCAGCCTGGGCAGTTTGCCAATGGCCCCGGGGCTTAAAATTTTAGCCGCCAAGGCCTGGAAAAACTGGCGCTGGCGCTCCACCCGCCCGCCGTACTCATTGCCGAACGGATCAACCAAGGCCACATCACCCAGCCGATCGCGGTAGCGGACATACTGTAAGGCCTTTTCACCGTTCAAAGTCTGCCTTCCCGGCAGGATGTGGATTTCTAAATCCTGGGCCTTGTCAATGTAGTGCATCTCTTTTGCCACATCCATCTCCACACCGCCCAAGATGTCCACTATTTTTTCAAACCCCTGAAAATCGGTCTGCACATAGTAAGGAATCGGCACCTGGAGAAGATTAGAAACTGCCTGCACAGTCAAAGCGGGCCCGCCATAAGCATAAGCCGCATTAACCCGTTCCCAGTGTTGGCGCTCTTCCACCCAAACCCTGGTGTCTCTGGGTATGGAAAGCAAGCCAACTTCACCGGTTTCCGGATCAAGTGAAGCCAGCAGAATGGTATCTGCCCTGACATTGGCCTCCAACTTTTCATCGGTCCCCAAAAACAAAATGCGGATTTTATTATCGTCAGCGGCAAAGAAAGGCTGTTCTCTCAGCATTTTTTGCCTGTAGCTGTATCGCGCCACTATTACCATAAAAATAATACTTACGATCAGTGCAAAACCGGTCAGCAAAATCTGACGGCGCCGGTATCTTTTTTTCCAGGCCCGCCTCCGCTCTAATTCCGCTTTTCGCCTCAGGACTTCCTGTTCTGACAGCATATCATCCCCCCTCCCTAATTATATTGTTCGCTGCTTTAAACCTAAATGAGGGTGCGGCTTTGACCGTAAAGCAAATGCCGCCTGATGTAATAGTCAACCTGCTCGGGGACTAAATAGCGGACAGAAAGCCCCGCCCGAACCCTCTCCCTGATACTGGTGGAAGAGATGGCCATCGCGGGTATCTGAAGAATATGGAAGCGATCTTCGTGGGCATTAATCCAGGCCCTGCTTTCAGCGGGAAGTTCCTCAAAACTAAATCCCGGCCGGCTGGCCGCAATGAAGTGGGCCAGTTTCAGCAGCTGTTCCGAATCCTTCCAATCGATGATCTCAAAGACGGCATCTGCCCCTGTTATAAAAAAAAGTTCAGTTTCCGTCCCGTACTTTTCCCGCAGGATCTGCAGCGTATCAACTGTATAACTCGCTCCTTTGCGGTCAATATCAATACGGGATACCTCGAAATAAGGGTTGGTTAAAGTGGCCAAGACCGTCATCATATAGCGGTGCTCAGCACACGTTACCTTTTTCAAATCTTTGTGAGGCGGGCGAGACGGTAAAAAGAGGACATGATCTAAATCATATTCGCAGCGCGCCCCTTCCGCTGTTACTAAATGCCCGTAATGGATGGGATCGAAAGTACCGCCCATTACCCCAACTCTCGGCTTTTTCGTCTTCATGGTTGTCTCCTTTAAGGCAGCCTAATCTGGGGCTCTTCCAGAGCCTGGCGGTACAACAAAAAATTTCTGCCAATTGTTTGGATGATCTCCCCATCCAAATAATCGGCTACCTGGTGGGCAAGCTCTTGCGGTTGTTCGGGGCAGCTTTTTAAAGCCCGGATTTTAATTAATTCCCGCGCCTCCAAAACAGCATCGAGCTGCTGCAGCAGCTCCTCAGACAGGCCCCCCTTGCCGATCTGGAAAACCGGCTGCAGTTCATTACCCAGCCCTCTTAGATATGCTCTTTGTTTACTCGTCAACATCTTTTACCCTCATTCCATATACTCGAATTCTAATTCTCCAACCCGCACGGTTGCTCCTGCCGGAACATTCATTTCCGCCAAGGCCGCATACAAGCCAATTTTTTCAAAAAGATTCTGTAAATAGGAGATGGCCTCGGGGTTTTGTAAATCCAAACGGCGCATTAGGCGGTCCAAACCCCTACCTTTCACCGTATAATCACCATTCTCCTGAATTACCTGATAATCCTCTACGGGTGCCGGTTTTTCCCGGGGAAAAACCAGCTTTTCTACAAGCTCCGCCGGCGGATCGGCCTGCTTTAATTCAAGAACCAGCCGGCCCACTCTTGCCATTAACGCTTCTATACCATCCGTCGTCGCTGCTGAAATTACAAAAAATTCCCTGCCGTCTTGGGCCGCAGCCCCCTTAAGGCGTTCTATATTGTCCTTGGCGGCGGGCAGATCCGCTTTGTTGGCCACTACGATCTGTGGGCAGGCGCCGAGCTTTCCGCTGTAAAACTCCAGTTCCTCGTTGATCTTATGATAATCAGCCACGGGGTCTCTGCCGTCAACACCCGCGGCATCGACCAGGTGTAAAATCAAGCGGGTGCGCTCGATATGTTTTAAAAACCCCGTACCCAAACCGACGCCTTTATGGGCCCCTTCGATTAAACCGGGAATATCCGCCACCACAAAAGAAGCCCCCTCTTCTAAGTTCACAACGCCCAAATTCGGCGTCAATGTTGTAAAGGGATAGCTCGCCACTTTAGGGCGGGCAGACGACACAACCGACAGCAGAGTGGATTTGCCCGCGTTGGGATAGCCCACCAAGCCCACATCGGCCAAAAGTTTAAGTTCCAGATCAAGTAAAATCCCTTCGCCCGGTTCCCCCCGTTCCGCAAAGGCGGGGGCCTGGCGCGTCGCAGTTTTAAAACGGGCGTTGCCCCGGCCGCCGCGGCCGCCCGGCAGGATTAAAACTTTTTGGCCCGGTACCGTCAAATCCAAAAGGATTTCGCCGCTTTTAGGCTCCTTGACTAAAGTACCCGGCGGCACTTTAATTACCAGATCCTCCCCATCACTGCCGGCCTGCCTTTTAGAACCGCCCCTCTCGCCGCTTTGGGCCACAAATTTACGGCGGTAACGGAAACTCTGCAGCGTGGAGAGGCCACTGTCGACTAAAAAGAAGATGCTGCCGCCCCTACCCCCATCGCCGCCGGCAGGGCCGCCCGCTGGGATATATTTCTCCCGGCGGTAGCGGACGACGCCGTCGCCGCCGTCGCCGGCTTTAAGATATACTTGAGCTGTATCGATAAACATGATTTCTTTCCCCCATAAAAGCTGCCTAAAGGCAAAAAACCCCCTCTGCACTTAAACGCAAAAGGGGATTTTTATTAAGCAGAGACTGCTTCGGTAATAATATTTACCGCTTTTCTCGTTTTTCCTAAGCGCTGGAAGGAAACATAGCCATCCGCTAAAGCGTATAGGGTGTCATCCCGGCCGCGGCCCACATTTTCGCCCGGCCTCACTTTCGTCCCGCGCTGGCGGACGATGATACTGCCGGCAGTGACAAATTGGCCGTCATGGCTTTTTACGCCTAAGCGCTTCGCGGCGGAATCGCGTCCGTTTCTTGTACTTCCGCCGCCTTTTTTGGTAGCGAACAACTGCAGATCGATTCTAATTTTCATTATAGCGCACCCCCTTCACACGCACATATCTCCCGTATTCCTCTTCTATTGCATTCAATCCTTCATACAGAACTTTTAGGATAAGCTGGGCTGCCGCTTGCTTTTCATCGGGCAGATCGTCGGGTAAAATGCAAGAAAGATATGCCTCTTTCAAAGTAAGGCTGCATTCCAGCCCCACGACTTTCCGAAGGCCTAGGACGGCCGTCTGCCCCAGGGCAGAAACTGCCGCGCAGACAATGTCTTCGCCTTTATCGGCATAGCCCGTATGATTTTTAATCCGAAAACCCCTTAACTGCTGGTTCTGTCCTGCGAAAAATTCAATTTCCGTCATTTTATTCACCGGGTTTAATTGACTCGATTAACAGCTGCGTATACGGCTGGCGGTGGCCTTGTTTTCTCCGGTAGTTTTTCTTAGGCTTATACTTAAAGACGAAGATCTTTTTTTGTTTGCCCTGCTTAACGGCCTTTGCAGTAACTGAGGCACCTTCTACATATGGTTTGCCCACCAGCACCTGGCCGTTCGATTTCAGAAAAAGCACTTGATCAAAGACAACCTCGTCCCCTTCTGCGACGTTCAGTTTTTCCACATAGATGGTATCGCCTTCTGCGACCCGATACTGCTTGCCACCCGTTTTTATAACGGCGTACATTGCTCCACCCCCCGATTAAGACTCGCCAAACACAGGTATGTTAACCACCAGGGGTTAAACAGTTTCAAAGAGAACTTTGTCCGCAAGGAAACCTGTTTTGAGCGGTTTCGATACCGGACCAAGGCCCAGCATCTACATCAATCATTTTAACACCGTTAAAGGCCCCTGTCAATCTATTCCGCCAGCCGGGCCACAGCGCACGTTTTGAGCACTTCGACTATCTCCAATTCAACTGTGCGCCCGGCAAGCGGGCCGCACTTCAGGCAGTGAATCACAAAACCGTTCAGCCTGGCGATCCCGTTTTGGGCTTGGTTGGCACAGGGCTCCGAAATAGTGGCTGTGATCCGCTCTCCCACTTCGACCGGCTGGGCTTTCGGGGCAATTTGATCCTGCCTGCCGCTGACCAACTTATAATAATGGCGCTGGTAATCGTCGCTGCCCCGCACATAGACGCTCTTGCCCGTCTCCCTCTCCAGCGCCGCCAAATTACGGGCGTCCGGCCCAATTATTTGAGCCCCCACAGCGGAATGGCACTTAACTAAAACTGCCTCTACCCCCTCTTCCCGGGCCAACGAGCGGATCTTGCCCGCAATTTCCAAGGCAATCGTTTCATCCGCGGCAACCCGGCCCCTGCCTTGGCAGAGAGGGCAGCGCACATCTAAAATGTGGGAAAGGAGCTTTCTGTTTTTGCGCCGCGTCATTTCCACCAAACCAAGCTCAGTGAAACCCAATAAATTCGACTGGGTTTTATCCCCTGCCAGGCTCTCAGCGAATTCGGCTAAAACTATTTCCCGATCTTCTGGCGGCATGTCTATAAAGTCGATGATGATAATGCCGCCCACATTGCGCAGGCGCAGCTGATAGGCAATTTCCTTTGCTGCCTGGACATTGGTTTTTAAGACAGTCGTCCTTAGATCCTGCCCGCCCACATATTTACCTGTATTGACATCAATACTGAGGAGGGCTTCGGTTTGATCAAAGATAAGATAACCGCCGCAGTCAAGCCAAACCTTCCGGCTCCTGGCCTGCTCCAAATCTTTCAAAAGGCCCAAATATTCGAATAGATTGAGTTTCCCCCCGTAACATTCAACTTTCACGGGGTACTTTGCACCCATCGATTTCAGTTCTTCTCGCACTTGGCTGTACAGCTCGCTGCCGTCCACGATGATTTCCGAAACATCCGCAGTTAAAAGATCTCGTAACACGCGATGCAGCAGGTTTTTATCCTCATAAATTAAAGCCGGCGCGCTTTTTTCTCGAAACCGTTTTTCAATGGCTGCCCATTCTTCCAGCAGAAATTCGAGATCCTCACTCAGTTCCGACCACCGGCAGCCCTCTGCAACCGTACGCACTATCAAGCCTTTTTTAGGCGGGCAGATGCTTGCGGCAATTTCTTTTAAGCGGGCCCTTTCCGCCTCAGCCACAATCTGGCGGGAGACTCCGAAATGCTCTTGATACGGAAGTAAAACTAAATAGCGGCCCGGTAAGCTGATTTCCGTCGTCACGCGGGGCCCTTTGTCCCCGACCGCTTCTTTTGAAACCTGGACTAAAACAGCCTGCCTCTTTTTCAAAGCGTCTTTGATGTCCTGCTGCGGCTCTCTTTTTAGGATATCCGCCACGTACAAAAAGGCATTTTTCCCGACGCCCAAATCTACAAAAGCCGCTTCCATGCCGGGCAGGATATTTTCCACCCGCCCTTTATAAATATTGCCTACCAAGCCCTCGCTGCCGTTTCTTTCTAAATAATATTCCACCAAACGCCCATTTTCTATAATACCGATTTGAACTCGATTCAGTAACATCGAAATCACAATTTTTTTAACCATTGTAAACCTCAATTCTCTATAGGCACACGATATTTTTCCCCTTCTTTAATCAGGAGGGCCGTTCTGGTAATTTGAACTTCCCGGTAATCAAACTCCAGCATGCTGCCTAATTCCCCGAGGCGCAAATTACCAGCCTGCCCTACTGCCAGGCGGCAGGTGAGGCTGCTGCCTTCCGCCAAGGGCTTAATCTTCGGTTTTTCCAAAAGCAGGGGCAGCGCGTTTAAAGTTATGTTCCTTTTTTTAGTTTCGCGCTTTACCAAAAAGGTATCCCTGCCAAAAAGCCAAGCGAGCCGCTTTTCGATTTCCGCCGGGGTTTTTGCCGCTAAGATAATCTCGTATTCCGCAGCATTGATCACCCTCATCAGAGCGGGAGAACCCGCGGGCAGGCTGACGGCGTGAATTACGCGCAGCCCCGCAGGAAGCGTGGAATTCAGCCGCGCCGTAAATTCTTTCGGATCTGTCTTTTGGCTGAACTCAAAATCCCCGTATTCCGCCACGCTGCAGATACCTACAGGCAGTGCAGGGCCAAAACTCATTAGAGGTTTGGGGCTGAAGCCGCCGGAATAGGCAATGGGCAGCTCGGCCCGCCTGAGGGCGCGCTGCAGCGTCCGCAAAAGATCCAAATGGGATAAAAAGCGGACTTCTTCTCCTTTACTAAATTGAAAGCGGATGCGATCAGCCACGGATTTTTTCCTCCCACAAGACATTCTCAACGTTTAAATCCTGACAGACGCCACAGCCCGTGCAGTCAGCCCACCTGCAGTCGGGGGTCGGCTGCGCTCTTAAAGCCCGGGCCCTTTCCTGTAATAAAAAACGTTTTCCCACGCCGGCACTGAGGTGATCCCAGGGCAGCGCTTCCTTGGCGCCTCTATAACGTTCCGCGTACCAATAAGGATCAACGCCGCAGTCCAGAAATGCCTGCTGCCACAGATCGAAGCGGAAACAATCGCTCCAGCTGTCAAAGCGGCAGCCTAAATCGGCTGCCCGCTCCAGCACAGCGCTTAAGCGGCGGTCGCCGCGAGCGAAGACGGCTTCCACAAAACTTGCTTCCACCCGGGGGTAACTGAACCTAATGCCCGCCTGCCTTAAACCCTGGCGCAGGTAATTTTGTTTCGCCCGCAGTGCGGCCATAGAATCCTGCCCTTCCCATTGAAAGGGCGTGTGGGGCTTAGGCACAAAAGAGGCGATACTGATGGTAACTTCCGGCCGGCGGCCCCTTTCGCCGTATTCCCAGCCCAGCTCCAAAGCTCGATGGGCCAAATCTATAATACCGTCTAGATCTGCCTGCGTTTCCGTGGGCAGGCCCAGCATGAAATAAAGTTTAACGGCATGCCAGCCCGCGGCAAAAGTGCCTTTGAGCACTTCATCCAAATCTCGGTCCGTAACGTTTTTGTTGATCACATCGCGCAGCCTCTGGGTCCCTGCTTCCGGCGCAAAAGTCAGGCCCGTTTTCCTGGCCTTTTGGATCTCCTCGGCTAATTTTATTGAAAAAGAATCAAGGCGCAGCGAAGGGAGTGAAACGCCGATCTGGCAGCCTTGATAGCGGGCAATTAAATCCGCCACCAAAGAGCCGATCTTTGTGTAATCCCCGCTGGAAAGAGAGGATAAAGAAATTTCATCGTAGCCTGTGTTTTTGACCAGCTCGCCTATTTGCTTTTTCAAAAGCTTGGGGCTTTTTTCCCGAGCCGGCCGGTAAATCATACCCGCCTGGCAGAAGCGGCAGCCCCGCGTGCAGCCCCGCAGGATTTCTGCAATCACCCGATCATGCACAACCTCCACGTAGGGAATAACAAAATCAGCGGGATACGGGGCTTTTTCCAAATCAGCCACAACCCGCTTTTTAATCACCGCCGGCGCTTCTTGGCGCAAGGGGACGAGTTCCTTGAAAGTCCCGTCTTGGAAATAACCGGGCTTGTAATAGGCGGGGACGTAGATCCCCTTAAGGCGGCTGAGGCGGCTGAGGAGTTCGTCTTTTCTCAGCCCTTCTTTCTTCCCCTGCAGGCCGACATCTAAAATCTCGCCCACAACCTCTTCGCCTTCGCCCAGCACGACAAAATCGAAAAAGTCCGCCACGGGCTCCACGTTGAAAGCGCAAGGCCCCCCGGCCATAACTAAAGGGTAGGTTGAATCTCTTTGAGCGGAGCGCCTGGGAATTTTGGCTAAATCCAACATATGGAGAATATTAGTGTAACTCAGCTCGTACTGCAGTGTAAAACCTACGAAATCAAAGTCCCGAAGTTCCCTGCCCGACTCCAGTGAGGTCAGGGACAGCTTGGCTTGGGCCATTTTATCCTGCAGATCGATCCAGGGCGCGTAAACGCGTTCCGCCAAGGCGTCTTCCCTGCCGTTAATCAAAGCATAAAGAATCTTATAACCGAGGTGGGACATGCCCACATCATAAATGTCCGGGAAGGCCAAAGCCACCTTGAGGGGGGTTTTAGCCCAACTTTTATGAACCGCGTTAACCTCATTATTGGTATAACGGGCGGGTTTACTAACGTAAGGAAGTAGTTTTTGCAGGTTCTCGGCCACGCTTAATGCACCCTTTCCTCAAACGAACAATCCAATTCCATTATACCTTATAATTCAATAAGACCCCAACCTTGACGGACAACCCGTGTTCAAAAAGTGCATTTATTAGTTCTAATTCGCCGAAACGGCCCAAAATTTGGCCTTCCAAATCCAAGACCCAGATAAAATGATAGTGAGGCGGCTGCAGCTGCTTTAAGACCTCGCCTAAAGACGCTTCCGAAGTTGCCGCCAAGTTTCTGACGGTCAGCACTCGTTGCAGCCGCATTTCCCTTTTTTTATGGCTTAAATAGCGCATGAAAACATAGCCGGCCGTTTTCTTTTCCGTATAAGCGGCCCAAAACAAAAGAAAGCCTGCGGCCAAAAAGATTACCGAGTTGTATTCTCCCAGGTAAATTCCGTAAGCGCCCCAGAGAAAAAGTAAAACGGCACAAATTTGCCCCACGCCTGCGGCCACGGCCGTTGCTTGTTGAAAACCTCTTTTGCGCACCAAGATGCTCCGTAAAACCCGGCCCCCGTCCAAGGGGAGTGCGGGCAGGAGGTTAAAAAGAGCCATCCCCAAATTGGCTTGTACGAAAAAATCAAACCATTTTTGAGAAACAGCCAAATAAGGAGAGGCCAGAAAGCCCAGCAGCACGAGGAGAATGTTGCTTAAGGGGCCCACTATGGCAATAACTCCCTCGAGCCTGGGATTCAGCTGCAGAAGTGCTTCCAACCTGGCAACCCCGCCGAAAGGCAGCAGTTCAACCTCAACCACATCCAGATTATAAAGCCTGGCAGCGGCAATATGAAACGACTCATGCCAGAAAACGATGGCAAAAAGCAGCAGTGCCTCAGGCAGTTTCCCGCAATAGAAGGCGATACCTAAAAGCAGCAGAAAAAAGGGATTCACTTTCAAAGGAATCCCAAAATAAGTACCTAACCGCATAACTTCACCTACCGGGCAAAGCTTGGATTAGAGATTTTACATCCCAGGCCGCCATTTTTTCCAGAAAAGGTATTTTCTGCAAAACGGGTTGGAGGGAAAAATCCGTAACGACCACATAGGATACGTAATTCTGCAGCGGCCTGGTAAACGGCCAATCCAGGCGGACTAAAAGCGTAATAAAGAGGAAAACGGCGCAGGCCACCACCAGTTTTCTGACAAACGACTTAGCCAAAACAGCACCTCCTTTATACCGGTCACTCACTCCAGTATATTAAAGAAGGCGCCTGAACATGATAAGCTCAAAACTGCAACTTCTTTATTCTATTTTCCTTATTCTATTTTCCTTTTCACGTTCTTAATAGGGATATTGGCGATCAGAGCCACCGAGTCATCCCCCTGATCAAAGTTCACTTCCAAGCCTTCTTCATCAATTTCCATATATTTGGAAATTACTTGGATCAGCTCTTCTTTTAAAGATTCCACTAAGCCCGGCGACAAGCTGGCCCGATCATGTACCAAAACCAGCCGCAGCCGCTCTTTAGCCTTTTGTTTGCTGCCTTCCGAACCGCCGAAAAGTCTTGTAATAAAGTCCAACATGCCGATCCCTCCCTTTTAGTAATTTCCTTCCCCGCTGATTAACTTTTTAAACCACTGCACCACTCGCCGCTCTTCCAAGTCCATAAAAGGCACCTCTTCACCTAAAAGCCGGCGGGCGATGTTGCGGAATGCTTGCCCGGGGCGGGATCTTTTGTCCGTTACCACTGGTTCCCCTTTATTTGTGGAAACAATAATATCCTGGTCATCGGGAATCACACCCAAAATGGGAATAGCTAAAATATCATCTATGTCCTCGATGTCCATCATATCCCCTTTGCGCACCATATCCGGCCGCAGGCGATTTATAATCAGCTGTGGATCATATAATTCCGCCGCTTCCAAAAGGCCAATGATGCGGTCTGCATCTCTCACGGCGGAAACTTCCGGCGTTGTAATTACAACGGCCATATCAGCACCGGCGATGGCGTTTTTAAAACCGTGCTCAATGCCTGCCGGGCTGTCGACAATTACAAAATCATATTCTTTTTTTAACTGCTCCATCAAAGCCCGCATCTGTTCGGGCTTAACCGCGTCTTTTTCCCTGGTTTGGGCCGCAGGCATAAGTACCAATTGATCACCGTGTTTTTTATCTTTAATCAGCGCCTGCCTGATTCTGCAGTGCCCTTCCACCACATCCAAGAGGTCGTAAACTATGCGGTTTTCCAAGCCTAA
>JBHGWS010000129.1:0-17743 GCA_041936745.1 Candidatus Darwinibacter acetoxidans | reverse complement strand
AAGGGATCATATCGTGTTCGTGGCAGTAAAGCACCGCTTCAATAGTATTCGTCAGGCTGCCCAAGTCCGGAGCCTTAATTTGGATCATATGCCCTGCCTTGGCTTTAGTAAAAGCTTTGATATCATCTAAAGTATTGCACCATTCGTCGACGACGAATTTAACGGGGATATTGTTGCTGTCGGCATATTCTCTTAATTCCACCATGGCCTGAATCTGCTCGTCTCGGCTGTCGCATTCGATGGGGCCTTCGATCAAAAGGTTGTGGGGAGCGGCGATTTCAGTTAACTCCCGAGCATATTCAGCGATTTTCACAATATCATTGTCGAATGCTTCGCCGATGGTACCGTAAACATCTATTTGAAAGTCAGGTTGGTAATCGGGAGAAGAGCGCAGTTCTTCAACTCTTTTTCTCAGCCAGCGTAAATATTCTTTCAGGTGTTCACCCTGTTTACCTAATTTTTCCACGTTGTTGAAAAGCCCGTGCGGCAGGATATCAACCTCTTTGATGATCATGCGATCCGCGTTAGCTTTGCGGTCATCACCGCTTTGGCTGAAAACCAAAACCGGCTCCGCCACTAAATCCAGATCATATTCTGCGGCGATAACTTCAGCCATGCTGACGCCCTTTGTGCGCGCTACCGCATCGAGCAGGGCTTGGCTTACACCGTAACGGATTGCCGTGTGCAGCGGTTTGCCGCCTTCGCCCCGCAGGTTTTCCACTTCGTTGGCCAATTCTTTAAAGGAGGTTAACTTTTTGCCCTTCAAAAACGGCACAACATACTTTTCCAAAACAGGTAGGTAATCATCGGCTAAAAACAAAGGATCCCGCCCACCCGCACCTGAATACTGCACCGCCGTACAATCGCCGTAGGCTACCTGGCCGTTGGCTAAAACTATCTGCACAGAGATGCTTTCCCCTGCCTGCCGAATGCTCGTAAACCCTGGTGTAACAGGATCTCCGTCATAGGTAAATCCGTTGTCTTTAAAGTCCCCCCGGCGGATAGCCCGCTGGTCATCGTAATAAAAACCGGTCAACCCTTTTGATAAAATGACATCTTTAATCATGATACCACTCCTTTAATAAGTTAGATCGAATAATGGGGCGTGCTGTTGCGCTCCGTAAACATCTGTTTCCCCTAAATCGCCTGACGCGCGCGGCCGTTCGATAGTAATCTTAATAGCGTAAGCGGGAGCAAAAAAGACGATTGAAAGGACTTTTGCTTCTTCTATCCGGTATAATTCCGCTATTTTCTCCTTGGTCACACTTTTACTAACCTCTAAAAAAGTTTTTTCATCGGGAAACATCAGATCAAAGGTTAGTTCGTAAGGGCCGGCGTTTTTACTGCGAACAACTGAAGCTGCATCTTTAACGTATCTCATGAACCACTCCTCCCCATCTCAATTGGAAATAATGCTTTAGGATCGTCCACTTCCATTAAGTGGTGGACGTTGAATTGATAAACCGCACCGGCGGAAACATCGGAAGGTGAGTATGGAAAAGCAAGATTACCCGCCGTAGATTTGCGGCCCGGATAGCCGTAGTGCAGCAGTGTCGAGCGGGCAAAACTGCAGATGGTATCGGCAACTTCCTGCGTCGGCGCAACCGCTTCAATAACTAAGCCCAGTTCGTGGCCTGGCACGGGGGTTGGTTCCAAAGCACCCATAACGCCGTTTTTACCGTAGCAGTGGACATGGAGCATATAATCATTAAGCTCTTGGAAGTTATCTGCAACCCGCTCCTTGACCCCGGCGATGACCTCATCTATCCGGTCGATCATAATCGGATCCCTCACTCCGGCAATGCTGATGGTGCGGTAGCCGATCAGTTTGGCGCCTTCCAGTTTTAGATAATATTTATCAGTCGGCTTAAATTTGGTACCGCTTACCCTCACCCTGCCGCCCGGCAGCTGGGTAAAAACTGTCTCGCTTAAATCCAGGCTGCCGCCGGGGCCCGGTAAAGTATAAGGATCACTCTTTTCATATAACGTGTGGGCGGCTATGGAAACTTTTGTGCATTCCCTGGCCGGGTTTAACGCCTCTATGATAAACGAATCTTCGTAAAGAGAACCAAAAAGGCTGTCGCTGCCGCTGCCCGGATTAGCTGCAATCGCCGCACACTCTAAAATTTTACCCAGATGGAGGGCCAAAGCAGTGTCATAACCCTGCAGGATCGGCAGGGCCGCAAAAACGGTAGGGTCATAGGCCCGCCCAGCCAAAATTATTTGGGCACCTTCTTCTAAAGCCTGCATAATGGGCTCTTGGCCCATTTGGGCCACTAAGTTACAAGCTTCATATAATTCCTCTGCCCGAAGTTCAGGCACGGGCCCCAGGGGCCTAATTTTGCCCTCTTTTAATTTTTTTGCCGCCAAATCCCGCTCAATATCACTATAGATGACAGCGAGACGGGCGGTTTTTTGCAGCTCTTGCAAGACCTCTTGGATAATGGCTAAATTCCATTCAACGTGGGCCTTGGCACCGGATCCCCCGCCTGAGCCTATAATCAGAGGAATTTCCCGCTCCAAAGCTGCTTTAATAAGATAGCGCAGATCTCTTTTAACCGCGGAACGCTGGGTGAAAGACCTGCCGGAGCCCAAATAATAAGGGCCGGGATCGGTTGAACCCGCGTCCACCGCGATTACGTGGGGCTCGCGCGCGAGCCCCGCCAAAAAGGATGCTTCGGGGAAGCCATAGCCCAAAATGGCGGTTGGGGATAAAATTTTAAACTCTTTCATTTTCTCATCTCCTAACGAGGCCGGCCGACCAACCTGCCCTGCCCGATTGCGTAAATATCATCGATTACCATTTGAAAGCTGGGCGTACGCCTTTCTGCCTTGCCCCGCTCTGCCAGTTTATCCCGGTGGAAATTTTGGATCTCTTTGCTGAAGGGAAGATTACCCCAAGCGAGAAAACGTACCGCCCCTTCATTATCCCGCGCCGGCATGGTGCGCCCCCCGTTATAAATACTGGGGGCAAAAGGCACGTCGATTACTCCCGCGGCAAAAGCGCGCACGGCTCCCTGTGCCCAATCGCCATCGCCTAATTCTAACGTCTTGCTCAAAATTTGGCGCGTTTCCGTCAGGATAATTTCCCGCTCCTCCGCTAAGAGAGGGTTTTCCGGGTACTCTTGGCCCCTCAGCATGCTGAGAACCTGTTTTGTTGCCCGCACACCTTGGGCGTTGGCCTCTTTAGTCGGTATGCCTAAAGCTTCGTGGGTTGTTTTAACTATAACTTTAGTGGCCCTGCCTAAAGCAGCAGCCGCTGCCCCCAGTGATATTACACCGTAAGCTCGGGCTTCATCTGCGGGGAAGCCGCCCATCCATTGGTGAAAAACGCTGGTAACTTCCACATCGGTTAAATTTTCGGCGCGCAAATATTCTTCCACGATAACGGGAAGGGTCTGTAAGGCTGCAACATCTTGCGTGAGGTTGCCGCACTGGCCGTAGCCCACCGTAATATTTTTTACTCCCTGTTTCGCCGCTAAAATTGCTTCAATTACCGCAACGCTGTGGGAAATACTGGGCGCCACCAAGGTACCCGTTAAAGGGCCGAAAGGTTCCCGGTTAATGGTTACGCCGTTCTCTTCGTAATAACCGACCAGGCGGTCCAAATACTGCCAATCCCTAATGCTTTTTTCCAGCGGCACTCTTTTCGCATATGGTATATTATAGGAAATGCCGCCGCCTTCAAAGGCAGTAAACCCTGCGGCCAAAGTAATTTCCGCAAGCAGGCGGGCATCAGGGGTACCGTGGCGGATTTGGACAGGTACAGCAAGGCTTTCCACCAGCCGCCTGGAGTTGGCGACTCCGTGATTGACAGCGGGGTAGCCGTTCAAAAGGGATCTCCCTTCCCTGATACTTTCTTCCAAGCCCTTTTCCGCTTCTTCGTAACGATTCTGCCGCGTGTAAGAATCAATTGTCGTAGGTAAAAGATCGGCACCGCCTTCATTTTGTAAGAATAAAAGTAATTCCAAATGGCTTTTCAAATCAGCTACACCGGCTCTCGGCTGGGCTAAGGTTAAGCCCTCATCCTTAGCTTTTGCCAAACGCAAACCGAAATTCAATTCAGGGGAAAGGCTTTTATGAAATTGGATAGCCTCCGCCAAATCCACCTCCTTTCCCGTGATCCATCCCGCCAGGACAGAATCCCTTTCTTTTTGCAGCTGCTCCCAGTCCAATTTTTCGTGAGTTAGGTGCTCCGCCAACTACTGGTCCCTCCTTGTAAACTTGTGTTCTTGCAGTGAATCTGTCAAGACAGTCAAAGCCACCGCGGGGTAATCGGCTGCCAATAACCCGAGCGGTGCCAAAAGATAATTTTTATCAAGAAAATAAGTGGGGTTTTGGGGCCGCAGTTCGAAGGGTGATTGGGGATTTTTTTCCGCCCCCTTCAGCATGGCAAAGGGATCTTGACTGTTAATCATAACGCCCCCCGTACCAATCACGCTGGCCGCTTCGGAAAGGTCTTTGCCTTCCTGTACCCAAACCCGGCCGGAAGGTGTGAAAATCTCCGCCAGGCGCCCCACATGCCGCCCTACCCCGATTTTAACCGCCTCGTAACCTAAAGCGTGATCAAATTTTCTTTCCGCCGCGGTTTGCGGCAGTACCTGGGGATTATTGTGCAGTATTGCAGCCCACTTTTCCACCTCGGGAACCTCAAGATCTAAAGCCGCCGCCAAATTTTCTTTGCCGATGGCCTGCAGCAAAGACAAGACACTGACCCTAACGCCTAAGTCGCCTTCCACGGTGCGTTTAGCAAAAGGTTCCGGCAGCCCCCTCATTACCACGCCCGCTTGCGTGGGAAGCCCTGCGCCGAGGGAATGAATATCGGTGGTGGCACCGCCAATGTCCACAATCACCAGATCACCAAAGCCCTCTCTTCCCGCCGTACCTTTGGCGAGTAAATTCCCCGCACTCAAGACGGCGGCAGGGGTAGGCATGAAAATACCCTCTATTAACCGGCTCGCCTTATCTAAGCCTTTAGCATAAATAATTTTTTCTATAAAAACTTGCCTGATCACTTCCCTGGCTGGTTCCACATCCAATTTACCGATTTGAGGCATAACGTTGCCCGCAATATAGGTGCTGAACTCGGGCGGAAAGATACTGTTAACTTCATCTGCAACCGATCTGTTGCCCGCAATTACGATCGGTACGGCCGTCGGTAGGCTCGCCAACACTTTGGCGTTATGCAAAATGGTGGCTGAGTTGCCGCCGTCTGTCCCCCCGGCCAAAAGGATAATATCGGGTTTAAGATCGCTTATTTCCTGGCGATCCCCTTCCGTCAACTGGAAGGAATAGGTCTTTAACACCCTGGCTCCCGCCCCCAAAGCGGCCTGCCTGGCTGCTTTGGCCGTCAAATCCTGTACCAGGCCAATGGCGATCATCCTCAAACCGCCCGCGGCACTGGAACAGGCCAGCCGCCGAGCTTTTTTTATTTCTTTCTCCTGCCAACCTGCCTCCGCCAAACGCTTTTCCAGTTCACTCAAGGCGTTTTGCAGCCCTAAACTCACATCCCCGGGAGTTGTGGGGTGGCTTGCCCGGGCGGCTAAAGCAGGCTTTGCCAAATCCACCGCCGTTGCTTTCGTAAAAGTGCTGCCTATATCGATCAGAACCGCTAGTTTTGTCATTTTCTACGCTCCCGTTAGATGCCTAAATCCTGGCGCAGTGTTGGGATTACATCGGCCGGCAGGGTGCTCGGCGGGTAAACGCGATCAAAACCGAGCTGCTTAAATTTTTCTTCCACATCCGCCCACTCTTGGCTGCCCACTACCAGGTAGCCGCCGATGTACATTAAAATATCACCGATGCCCGCTTCAACTAAAGCTTCTCTTAAACCCCTCACATCGATTTCCCCGTGCCCGTACAGTGAGGAAACCATGATGGCATCCGCGTCGGTTTCCAAGGCCGCCTCCACAAATTCTTTCTGCGAAACCAAGACCCCCAAATTGACAACGTTAAAACCGGCTTCTTGGAAAGAAATTTCCAAAATTTTGTTGCCAACAGCATGGACATCTGAGCCTATCACACCAAGAATCAACGTTTTTGACTCCATCCTCATCCCACCTATTGTCTTTTCTATATTAGTATGTTTTCCTGCCTATAGGAGTCTTTCTCTACATGCAAAAAAAAACCTTCCCGCGAAGGTGATTGTTCGCGGGAAGTTCCTCTGCTATGCCTGCCTCGTAGACCATCCACTCGGCGAAGCTGCCGTAACCCTTTGTCGGATCATTGACAAACACGTGTGTTACAGCTCCTACCAGCATGCCGTTTTGCACAATCGGGCTGCCCGACATGCCCTGGACAATACCGCCTGTTTCGCCCAAAAGCCTTTCATCCGTAACCTGGATAATAATCCCTTTGTCACTAGGTTTTGTTTGGTTTACCACTTTGATGATCTCAACGGAAAATGATTCCACCCGCCTGCCCTGCAGTACCGTGTAAATAAGGGCGGGCCCTTCTTTAACCTGGTGGGCAAAAGCTACCGGCAGCGGTTCTTGAAAACAAGAGTGGTCGGGGATGGCGGCCAGTTGGCCGTAAATACCGAAAGCAGTGTTAGCATCAATACTGCCTAAAACGTCCTGCTCCCCTTGGAAAAAGCCCAGTTTTTCGCCCGGGGATCCCCTCAGGCCCAGGCGGACACTGTCAATCGTTGCTTCTACAATACTGCCGCCTACAATGCGGATTGGCCTGCCTAAACTGTCCGTAATGGTATGGCCCAAGGCACCGAAACGGCCCGTTTTTTCGTCATAAAAACTCATGGTGCCCACACCTGCGGCCGGGTCCTCTAAATAAACGCCGAGCAGGTAATGAACAGACTGCCGGCCATAAACGTCCGCCCTTTTAGCCTTAACCGGCTTTATACTGCAGGTGAAGGTGCGGTTCTGCCGCTTAACTACTACCTGGAGTGATTTCTTTTTTTCCCCGTAGCTGTTAATTATTTCGCTGACTTGTTCCGGGCGCCTCAGTTTGTGGCCTTCAATGGAAAGAAGGATATCTCCCGGCTGGATCCCCCCTTCCTTAGCCGGAAAGCGCTCCACACCGTCCAGGCCTAAAACCCCGCCTACTTGGTTGACGATTAAACCGTCGGAACTGAGCAGCACGCCAATTGACTGCCCGCCCGGATAAAGGCGGATTAAGGGGACGACATCCACGACAACTTCCGCCAAAGGCAGCCAGGGGAACAAACTTACCTGGTAAGTAGTACTGCCCAAATCACTTGTGTTAAAGAATTCAACTCTCCTGCCCGCAGCATCAAACACCCTAAGCGGCGCCCGCAATTTCAGTGATAAATCCATCCCGGGGAAAACCCGCAGGTTACGAGGGACGCCGCTTAAAGAAAGCCAATAAGGTGCTGTGGCGGCAGTCAAAAAAAAGCAGAGCACCACAGCCATAATTACTCGAAAAACCACCCGTCTCACAAAGCCACCTACCCCCTCGGCACTTGACCTTGGTTCTAGGTTGCCCTGCGCAGCTTGCAGATATTGAAGGAACTAGCTGCCATACGCTCTGCCTAAAAGTTTTTGCGCGTGTTCATAAGTGATGTCTTCGCCTGCTTCGCCGCCCAACATGCGGGCAAGTTCGCTAACCCGCTCTTCCTTCGCTAAAAATGCCGCGGCCACTTTTGTCCTCTCTTCCTCCGTAAATTTACGGACGGAATAGTGGTTAGAGGCATAACCTGCAATAACGGGTAGGTGCGTAACACAGAAAACCTGCCTGAAATTGCCTAAATGATACAATTTTTCACCTAAATTAACCGCCGTCCGCCCGCCCAACCCCGCGTCAATCTCATCAAAAATCACCGTAGGTATCCCTTCTGCCTGGGCTAAGATGGCTTTCAGCGCCAACATGATCCGAGAAAGCTCACCGCCCGACGCAATTTTCGCCAACGGCTTTAATTCCTCACCCGGGTTGGGGGAGATCATGAATTCCACGTTTTCTAAGCCTCCCGGGCGGGGCTCGTTATTTAATTGTTCCGAGAACTGCACCGAGAACTTCGTATTTTTCATGTTCAAATCGGCTAATTCGCTTTCGATCCGTTTTTCCAGCTCGCCGCCTAATTTCTTGCGCGCTTGCGATAATCCGCCTGCCGCTGCCAGCCAGTCCGCCGCCGCCCTTTGCGCTTCACTCTCCAGCTCGTCAAAACGGACCTCACTGTTTTTCAGATCGGCTAACTCCTTTTCTGCCGACTGCCCATACTCTATAATTTCTTTTACTGTCGCCCCATACTTTCTCTTTAAATTGGCGATTAAATCGAGGCGCAGTTCCACTTCCTGCAAAAGATTGGGATCAGCGGCCAAACCTTCTAGATAGCCGCGCAGCTCCCGGTTTAACTCTTCCAGTTGCAGAGAAGCCCCGACATAGGACTCGACCAGCGGTTCCAAGGAGGAATCCAAAGCGGCGGCCCTTCTCAGCTCTCCTTCGGCTCGGCCTAAGCGGAGCATAATTGACTCTTCCTGCTCGTCGGAACCGGCTAAAGTCAGATGGGCATATTCTACGGCCCGGCGGAGCCGATCGAGGTTATTTAGGCGGGACTGCTTTAGGCTCAACTCTTCCTCTTCACCTATTTTTAAATTTGCCCCGTTAATTTCCTCGATTTGAAACTCCAAAAGATCAATGCGCCGATTGCGCTCCCTTTCATCGCTCGCCAGCCGCTTTTGTTCTTGGCGGATGGCGAGCCATTTTTGGTAGAGTGCCTCTACTTCCCGAACCGCCGCGGCGTGTTTTTCGGAGCCGAAGGAATCTAATAATTTCAGGTGGCTGCCTGTTTTTAAAAGGCTCTGACTGTCGTGCTGGCCCACAATGTCCACCAGAAAAGAACCCAATTCCGCCAACTGGCCCGCTGTAGCCAGCCGCCCGTTAACCCGGCATTTATTCCTGCCGCTGCGGTAGATTTCCCTGGCCAGAATTAACTCTTCATCTTCTTCATAGCCCCATTCAACCAAAAGGGGCTTGATTTCCTCAATCACGGAAAAACTGCCCTCTATGACAGAAGACTCGGCACCGCTTCTGATCATTTCCACGGAGGCCCGGGCACCTAAAAGCAGGCTTAAGGCATCGATGATAATGGACTTGCCGGCACCCGTTTCACCGGTTAAGACACTGAAGCCCGAGTAAAAGGATAATTCCAACTCTTCGATTAAAGCAAAATTACGGATATGCAGCTCCTTCAGCACACACTCACCCCTCTAACAATTCCCGGAGCTTAAAAAACACTTCCCCCGTCGGGCCGCTGGGTTTAACCTCTTCTTCTTTGGCGCGGGTTAAAACGATTATTGAATCGTCGCCGGCCACACTGCCCATCATTCCCGGCAGCTTCAGCTCATCGATGATGGCCGCCACCGCATGGGCGCCCCCGGGGTAAGTTTTAATTAAAATTAACTGGCCGCTGTGATCTACGCTGCGCACGTAGTCCTTGAAAATGCGCTTTGCCCGGCGGTAAAGGTCCCCTTTAACCATACCCGCCGGCAGCGAATATTTATAGCCGCCCCTGCCGTTGGGGACTTTGGCCAGCCGAAGCTCTTTGATATCCCTGGAAATCGTGGCTTGGGTTACTTTGATTCCGTATTCCCGCAGATAGTGCATGAGCTCTTCCTGCGTTTCCACTTCCCGTTTTTCTACTATCTTCAACAGTTGAGCCTGCCGCTTGCTTTTCATTCGACCACCTCAAGTCTTGGGCATTTTCAACCTGGTGTGCAGCACCTGAAAAAAGCCCCGGCCGCTTAATTTGACAAATAAAGCGGGTTTAGGAGCTTTTTTGATGTAGACGCGATCACCGCTTTTCATGGGAAAACCCTGCTGGCCGTCTATGGTCAGCATTACTTCCTCACTGGCGCTGTTTAAGCGCAGGCAGACCTGTGCCTGCGGACGTGCCAAAACAGAGCGGGAAGAGAGGGAATGAGGGCAGATGGGAGTGATGCAGATTGACTCCAGGAGCGGCTCAATAATCGGCCCGCCGGCGGAAAGGGAATAGGCGGTTGAGCCCGTGGGCGTCGCTACAATCACACCGTCTGCAACATAATCGGTTACGTGCTGTTCGTCAATGAAAATACTCAGATCGATGATGCGGGCGAATGTGCCGCGGGTGATCACAAAATCGTTCAATGCTAAATAACGCCCTATTTTTTCATCGCGCCTTAAAACCCGGGCCTCGATCAGCATGCGCTCTTCCAAGCTGTAATCACCTGCCAGGAGTTTTTCCATGGCAGGAAAAAGCCCCTCGGTTTCCACCTCCGTTAAAAAACCCAAATGGCCTACGTTGACGCCAAACACGGGTACCTGCACCTCACTGGTAAGCCGCGCCGCGTTTAATAAAGTCCCGTCGCCGCCGAGAACCACAACAATATCAAATTGTTCCAGATGGGATTGGTTGGGCTGTTTAACGATTTGAGGCGTAATATTTCGAGCGTTAAGAAAATTAACCAGCTCGTCCGTGAGAGCGAGTGCGGCCGGTTTATTTACATGAGGGATAATTCCAATTTCCATCGCAAGTCTCCTTTACTGCCCCCGGTGAAACCCCCAAGCCTTCTTGATCACTTCTTCAACCAGCTTGTTGTGAACAGGACGGGCCGTGTTTTTTTGGAAGTAAGCTAAATATTCTATATTGCCCGCACTGCCCGTAAGCGGAGAATAAGCAAAACCCTGCAAAGCCAAGGCACGCTTCTGCAGGCTCTCAATTAAAGGGGGGATGTATTTTAGATGCGTCTCTTGCTCCCAAACCACACCGTGTTTGTTTAAACCCCGGCCTTCCGTTTCAAATTGGGGTTTAACCAAAGCAACGACCAAGCCCTCGGCCGTCAGCAGCTTTTCCACTGCAGGAACCACCTTTGTCAGTGAAATGAAGGAAACATCGATCACGGCCAAATCCGCCTTTGCAGGCAGATCTTTGGGACGCAGATATCTAATGTTTACCCCTTCCATCACGACTACCCGGGGATCATCTCTTAAGCCTTGCACCAGTTGGCCGCGGCCTACATCAACTGCGTAAACGAGCTTAGCCCCATTCTGGAGGAGGCAGGAAGTAAAGCCTCCCGTCGAAGCTCCCACATCGATGGCGGTCAAGCCCGCCACATCTATACTAAATTTTTCTAAGGCACCTGCCAGTTTGAGGCCGCCTCGGCCGGGATAGGGCGGAATTTGCCCCTTTATTTCAATGCCTGCCTCCGCCGGCACGGCCCTGCCCGGTTTTTTAACAGCTCTGCCGTCAACTAAAACTTGTCCCTGCAAGATTGCCTCTTTGGCCCGGCTGCGGGAGGGGAAAATCCCCCGCCGCACTAAAAGGAGGTCCAAACGCCTCAAAGACTACTCCCTCCCCACTGCCCGCGGGCGGCTCAAAATTAGGGCGCGCACCCTTTCAGCTATGCCCCGGGCGGTTAAGCCGTAGTGCTCTTGGATCTTAGCGATACTACCGTGCGGTATAAATTCATCGGGATAGCCGAGCCGTTCCACCGGCACAGCAACCCTGCGGTTAAGCAGTTCGAGAACACTTGTGCCAAACCCTCCCGCCAAAACATGATCTTCTACGGTAACTACAACATCCACCGTCTGCGCCAGTTTGAGAATAAGCTTTTGGTCCAAAGGCTTCAGAGAGCGGACGTTAACGACGGCGCAGTCAATTTCCGGCGCCAAAAGCTCAGCCGCGGCAAGGGATTGTTCCACCATCTGGCCCACTGCTAGGATTACACAATCAGCTCCCTCTTTTTCCAAGACTGCAGAAACATTATCCTGCCGGGGAATTTCTTCTCGCCCAAAACAAGCAGTAGTGACACCCCGCGGGTAGCGAATGGCTACCGGTGAGTTTTGCCTGAGTGCCCAATTCAGCATAGCACAAAGATCGCTGCCATCTTTGGGCGCCAAAATTGTCAAGCCCGGTATCGCTCTTAAAAAACTAATATCAAAAACCCCGTGGTGCGTCGGCCCGTCATCCCCTACCACGCCGGCCCGATCGATGCCGATTACTACAGGCAGTTTTTGCAGGGCAATATCGTGGATTACCTGATCGTAACCGCGCTGCAAAAACGTGGAATAAAGGGCGACAAAAGGCCTAAGGCCTTCTTTCGCCATCCCCGCGGCCAGCGTTAAGGCATGCTGCTCGGCAATTCCCACATCAAAAAACCTGGTGGGAAATTTTTCGGCAAACTTCCCCAGGCCTGTCCCATCACGCATTGCCGCGGTTATAGCCACTATCTCAGGGTGGTTTTCTCCTAAGCTGACCAACGTATCGCCGAAAACCTGGCTGAAGGAAATTTCCTTTTTCGGTTTGGAATTAAGCGGCCCTACTCCGTGGTACTGTGCGGGGTTTTGCTCAGCTGAAGCATGCCCGCGCCCTTTTTGCGTATAGGCGTGAATTAAAACCGGCCCGCCCCGGCTGATCCCTGCCTGGATGGCCTTCTGCATTTTATGTATATTGTGGCCGTCAAACGGCCCAAAATAGGCAAAACCAAGTTCTTCGAAAAGCTGGCCCGGCAGCATGCTTTTTAAAGCGCGCTTAAATGTATTGGTCAATTTAGTTAAAGTACCGCCGATGGCCGGAATCCGGCGGATTAAAGCCATTAAGTCTTCCCGGGCCCGGTACAAAGTGGTATCTGAGCGGACCCTGCTCAAATAATCGCTGAGTGCGCCCACGTTACTGGTAATTGACATTTCGTTATCGTTCAAGATTACAATAAGGTCCTTGCCTAAAGAACCGATGTGATTCAGCGCCTCAAAGGCCATGCCGCCTGTTAAGGCACCATCGCCGATTACCGCTACCACATTATAGTCTTCCCCTAAAAGATCCCTGGCGATAACCATGCCCGCCGCGGCAGAAATAGAAGTGGAACTGTGGCCCACACCAAAGTGGTCGTGCTCGCTTTCCTTTAAAGCAGGAAAGCCGGAAATACCCCCCCACTGCCTAAGCGTGTGGAAGTTTTCCAAACGCCCCGTGATTAACTTATGCGTGTAGCATTGGTGCCCTACGTCCCAGATAATGCGATCTTTAGGGCTTTCCAGCACCGAGTGCAGCGCCAAGGTCAATTCGACAACGCCCAAGTTTGGGCCCAAATGCCCGCCGTTAGCTTCCACCGTTGAAATTATTTTAGCCCTCACTTCCGCGGCCAGGGCCGTCAGTTCATCTGCAGCCAGTTTTTTTAAATCTTCCGGGGAGTTAATCCTCTCTAACAGCGTTTCCTTCATTATTCCTACCTCTTCTTAATTTTATTGGCGGTGGACTCAAGTTTTAAGCCCAGCCGTTCCAAAGAATAAAGTACCCGGCCCACCGCAAATAGGATTGTTGTAGAATTGGAAATGGCAAAGCCTTTGCCCAAAGACTTTCCACCAACCGTAAAAGCTGCAATTAAAGCTACCACGACGGTGCTGAGTAAGGTTTCACCTAAGCCGAAAGAAAAAAGCTGCAGCTGAAAAACTATGGCGATGCCAATGGCTCCACTTAAAGTTCCAGCTACATCTCCTATTAAGTCATTGCAGAAGGTGGATACCCCATCTGCATTGCGCACCAACCAGATCGCTTGTTTGGCGCCTTTCAAGCGATTTGATGCCATCGCGTGGAAAGGTGCCTCATCACCTGCGGTAACGGCCACCCCGATAATGTCGAACAACACACCGACTAAAATAATGAAAGATAGTAACACCACGCTTAAGGTCAACGGCAAAAGCGACAACAGGCTGTTACTACCTAGGTTAAGTACAATGGACAGGATGAAAGTAGTCAGTGTTAAAGTAAGTATCGCTTTCCAACGTCTCTGCATTTTATCTCCTTAAAATAATCAGAATGGATGGCGGCAAAATGAGTAAAGATTGTGGCTTAGGTCCAGCAGGTTTTCCCAAAGGCCTTCCAACCCGTCACCGCGGTTGGCGGTTTCCCCTTTCCGGCCTTTTCGCTTGTCACCAGAGCCGAGGCTGGATTACCACTCAGACCACACCGTAATCCCCATTCTGCCATCTATGAAAGAAACAGCCTAGGAGTTTTCCTCAACACCAATCTGCGTTTCCTAGTCTCTTTTGCAGTGAAGGTTTCAAAAGGGCCCGCTCTAGCAGCCCGTAGGATCTTCTGGCCAGGAAAACCCTACAATGCACCTTAATCCCCCAAACACCACTCAAGACAGGCTACACTGCACCCAACACCATGTACTGCATCTTAGCTCTGGATTTGTGCCGCGTGCAGGTTTAATCCCAAGCCGCAGAAGCCCGTTTTTCGTTTTTCCGCAGTCGTGGGTCTCCGTGGGAGGAGGGTCAACGCCTACATGCCCTTGCAGATCGCCCGCCTCCCTTAACCCCCAGCAGCAGCCCCCGACTGGGCGTCGCAAGCCACCACCAAAGACTTCATCGATATGCCCTTAACGGATTTTTAGGCCCGTTTTAAAAAACGAGATTGGCGACTAGAATACTGCGCCATCCACCCGTAGATTGCTTTTATTATATCATAAGGCTTAAAATTAGTGCAAGTAAGAAAACGAGCGGGGAAATCAGCGCCTTAGGCGCCTTTTAATGATCTCTCCCCCCAATAAAAGCAGCCAAATCCTGCAGTAGTTGAATATCACCGGACAGCCCCTCTAAAGCAGACCGGCACTTCTTAATACAAGAATCCACTATTTCCCGGGACTTTTCCAAGCCGTAAAGTTTGGGAAACGTCTGTTTGGCTCGACGCTTGTCCGCCCCCGTTTCTTTGCCTAAAGATGCGGAATCGCCCACCTCATCGAGGATATCATCGGTGATCTGGAAGGCCAAGCCGAAGTTTTCCGCATAGTCGGTAATTGCCTCAAGTTCATCGTTTGAGGCACCGCCTAAAATAGCGCCGCCGCGCAGAGCGGCTTTAATTAAGGCCCCCGTTTTATGCCTGTGGATATAATCGAGTGTGGCTTGATCTATTTCCCGCCCTTCTGAGATGATATCTACCGCTTGGCCGCCGACCATCCCCCGGGAACCGGCGTTTTTGGCTATTTCAAACACGAGCCGCAGCGCCGTTTTTTCCTCTACTCCGTATTTTTGCGGCAGCTGCGCTAATTCAAAAAAGGCATCGGTTAATAACCCATCGCCGGCCAAAACGGCCACTGCCTCGCCATAAACTTTGTGGTTTGCCGGTTTGCCCCGCCGCAGATCATCGTCATCCATACAGGGCAGATCATCGTGGATTAAAGAATAGGCATGAATCATCTCCAAAGCAGCCAGAAAACCCCCGGTCTTCTCCACATTCCCGCCCACTGCCCGGCAGGCACCGCGGATTAAAAGCGCCCGCAGCCTCTTGCCGCCGCCCAAAGTGGAATAGCGCATGGCTTCGTGCAGCACGGCGGGGTATTTTTTTGCCGGGGGCAGTGTCCGCTCTAAAATCTTTTCAATTTCGCTCAATTCTTCCCGCCAGGATAAGTTCACTGATCATTCACCTCGAATGCCTCTGCCTTGATCTGGCCCTCTTCTCCGCTGAGAATCTTAATTTTTCCTTCCGCCTCATCTAACTTTTTACTGCAGTGGCGGGCCAGTTTCACGCCTTCTTCAAAAAGCTTTAAAGACTCTTCTAAAGTAGCCTCGCCTTTTTCCAAAAGGCGAACAATCTCTTCTAAACGCGCCAGAGCCTGCTCAAATTTTAAATCAACCATCTTCTGCCTCCCTCTTTTTTACTTGGCAGAACAACCTTCCCACATGCAGCTGAACAATGACATCTCCCCCCAAAGGGACCTCTTTGGCACTGCGGATAATGGCACCTTTTTCATCTTGGCAGATGGCATAGCCCCGGCCCAAAGTCTTTAAGGGGCTTAAGGTTTCCAGTTTTGCCGCGGCTGCACTTAACCCGGCGTTTTTCACAGCCAGGTCATAGCGGTAACGTGCCGCCAGGCCTGTCCACAATTCATCAACCCTCTGCCTCAGCTGCCTGATGCCATCCTGCGGCCGTTTTAAGCCCGCGCTTGCCGCAAGCTGCCCGAGATGCCTGCGCTCCGCTTTAATTTTTCGCTCAAGTATCGCGGCCAGCCGCTCTTTTAACCCGCAAATTTGCTCTTTTAGTTCACTTTTCACCGGTACTGCCAGCTCCGCGGCGGCGGATGGGGTAGGTGCTCTTAAATCGGCCACGAAATCCGCTATGGTAAAATCAGTTTCATGCCCCACTGCGGAAATTACCGGTATTTTCGAGGCAAAAATGGCCCGGGCAACTTCTTCATCGTTAAAAGCCGACAGTTCTTCAAAAGAGCCGCCGCCTCTGCCCACAATAAGGACATCCGCCCCGGTTAACTGCGCCTTGCCCAAAGCCGCTTTGATACTTGCCGGCGCCTCTTTGCCTTGCACCAAGGCCGGGATAATTAAAATCTCCACGCCGGGAAAACGGCGGTTTAAAATCTGGCAGATATCTCTCACCGCTGCACCGGTAGGCGAAGTTATTACGCCAATTTTTGCCGGTAGAAAGGGTAGGGGCAGTTTCCTTTCCGCAGCAAAAAGGCCTTCCTCTGCCAGCCTGCTTTTTAGCTTTTCGAAAGCTAAATGCAGTTCCCCGATACCTTTCGGTAAAAGCGCCTCCACATACAATTGATATTCGCCCCTCGCTTCATAAACGCCGATGGAGCCAAAGGCAATTAATGTGTCGCCGTTTTGCGGCACAAAGTTCAGGCGCTGATTGCGGCTGCGGAACATGACCGCTTTAATGCGGCTGGCTTCGTCTTTGAGGGAAAAGTACATGTGCCCGGAAGAGTGGTGAATGAAATTTGAGATTTCGCCGATTACCGCTATATTTGCCAGGCCGGCGCTATCTAACGCCTCTTTGATCTTGGCTGTCAAATCGCTGACCGTAATAGGATCCATGTCTGCCGCACCTCCTAAAGGCAAAGGCCGGTGGCCCGGCCTTAAATCTACTTCTTCCCGCTTTGATCTTCTTCTTTTTCCCGCTTTTCCCTGCTTTCCCAAAGCTCCCACAGATAACCGGCTATAACTCCCAGGATAACCCAAAGGGGATAGCCCGGCGGCAGAAAATGTCCGGCGATAAAGCCAACCACCGCTCCCCCCAGCAATTTAAGCCACATCTTTTTACCTCCTTCTTTTAAAAACCTATGAAAAAGGAGGCTGGATTAGTCCGAAAACTTAGAACCAAAGGGAAGGGCGCCCGCGGCCAAGGCCGCATAATAGGCCGCCCCGCAGGCATTGTCCGTACTTAAGCGGGCCGGTGCAAAATAAAGGTTCCAATCCCGCAAAGAGTGCTGCAGCCGGCCGCGGATGATGCTGTTTGCCGCCACACCCCCGACGATTAAAAGATCGCGCGTCTCGGCCTTTTTGCCTGCCCACTTGATCCATTTCAACAGGGTCCTGGTAACTGCTTCAAAACAGCTTAAGGCAAGCACCTGGCGGGATTCTTTACCAATCAGCCTCTCCAGGGCGGTCAGGGGGCCGGAAAAACTCACCTGCCCTGCTTTATGATAGGTTGCCACAGGCACACTCGTGGCAGCCTGTAAGGCCAAATGTTCTAATTCAGGGCCGGCGGGAAAATCCAACCCCAACTCCACACCCAAGCGATCGATCAACTGGCCCGCGTGCAGATCTAAGGTTTCACCCCAAATTTCCAGATCCAAAGACCAGTCCCGCCTGTCCAATTCAGCCCTGACCAGCTCCGTTGTGCCCCCAGATAAGTGGATTGTTAAAAATTCATCGCCGGTAGGGCCGCCCGCGCCGCCGATACCGCTGTAGATATGATTTTCTTGGTGAGAGATGCTGTAGCATTCAACATCTAAAAGCTCCGCCAAAGAAACTGCCAGCCCTCGGCCGGGTAAAAAAACAG
>JBHGWS010000128.1:0-3027 GCA_041936745.1 Candidatus Darwinibacter acetoxidans | reverse complement strand
GGTTTTCAGATCAATTTCCAGGCCTATTGATTCTAGGATCTGTTCGTGCAGCGAGGTGGGAAAATGGCTGTGCAGTAATTCCAGAATGACTTGTTTTCTTAAAACAGTATCTTTTTTTAAATAGATGAAAACGGGCTTTGGAAAGCCGCCGGCGATTCTTTTTTTAACAAGATCGCCCACACGGAAATGCTCGGGCTTTGTGGGGTAATACTCCCAAAGACTGTCGTTTGCAAGGTGCTGAAAGGGATAGATAGGGCTGGTGTTGCGGGGCGGGCCAAACTTCTGCAAAAGCACTTTCACATCTTTATTAATCTCCTCAAAAAGCAGCCAGCGTTGGCCCTGCCAAAGCTTAGCCAAAGCGTAAAGAAGCAGCAGCGGTTTATGAGGTGCCCGTTCATCACCCCGCTGCCAGACACTGATGTTTTTAAATAGTTTTAGGATCTTTTCACTTGTCAAAAGATCACCCCGCTCGTTTACCTAAAATACGTTTTAGGGCATCTATGCCAAAGTCGCGCCTTAAACGATCGTGCAGAAACTGATTGCCGTAGTTGCGTAAACAGCCGTAGCAGCTGGTATCGCCGTGCTCTCCCCCGCAGCTGCAGCGCTTTAGAAGCTTTAGTGAAGTATTTAAAACTTGTTTAAGAACCCCCGGTTCCAAAATCCGCTTGGCTTGGCCGGCACCGCCGGGAACAGTGTCAAATAAGATGAGGCTGCGCTTACCCGTTTGATCGACATAGATTGTCCCATCCAAATCGCCCCGATCAATCTCAAGCTCTTGGCACATGCCCTCAATCACGGCAAAAAGAAGTGACTCCCAATACCCCTGCTCGTAACGGAGACCCTGCAGGGCATTGGAGCAGTCTATCTGGGCGATATCTGTTTCTAAATCGTAGCCCAGGGAAACCCTGGCAAAGCTGCCCCTGCATTCTCTGCCGTAAGGATCGTTGTGCCTTTGGGGCGGTGCAGATAGGCATGTACCGTAACCGCAGCTGCGGCAGAGGTAAAACCCAAAGCCCGCGCCATTGTTGATAACTGTTAAAATTCCGTGGGTGTGCGCTCTTAAAATTGTTTTCTGCCCACCAAGCGATATTTCAGCGTAATCGACAAGATCCCCGGCACCTGAGAAAAACTTGCGGGAAGCGGACGTACGCTCCGGTCGCCTTGTGCCCGGGTCTTTAGGCCGGTTTTCGGCAATAAAACCGAATTCAGGCACGACAAAAACATCACTGCGGGCCTGTCCGCCTCCGCAGATGGGGCATTTAGATTCCACAGACTGTTCTACGTCCAGATCTTTGCGGAAGTTGCCGCAGCTGCAGTGGGTGTAGCGGTATTGGACAAGTTCACGGTTTGCAAGCCTTTTGACATAACGGCTTGTCCACAGTTTACCGTTTGCCACAACTTGGCTGTCCGGCGCATATTCCCCTATAGCTATCTGCATATCCCGGCTTAGATCAATGTTTTTGGCTTCCGAGGTATGCAGATTGACATCTAAATTGACCACATCAACGGGAAAGCCATATTTCGGCAGTAGGCCTTTTTGGGCGAGAAAGCTGATCAAAGGGCGAGCCTCAATAGTTTTTCTAACCCTCTGCAGCCAGCCTGCGAAATTATAGTTTCCGACTTTAACCGCATCTTCAATAGCGGTATCAATTTCATTTAAGTCCCTGGTAATTTCCTCGGCCACTTTAGTCATAGCACCCCGCTCGGCATACATCTCATCAACCCAACTCCAAGTGGGAATGCCCAACTTTTGTTGAAGTTCTTTGGGGAAAATTTCCTCCAGCGCAGCTAAAAGGTTAGTTGGCCTGTAGCTAAGATATTGTTTAAACAGTTCAGGCCCCTCTTTTGGGAAAAAGTTTGCCACGCGGCGAAAATAATTGGGGTTAATGCGCCAAAAATGGGCGAAAGCGCAGGCGTAAAGGTGGCGGCGGGCTATCTTTTCGTTATTGACATCGAAATGAGGCGGTTTAACAACGCCGGCTATCATCCGATCAGGCGAATTGAATTGATTAAAATCATGAGAGGAAAGCCGGGCAAAAGTCAAAGCAAAAGCTGTTGAATCTATCCGGCGGCCCGCCCTGCCGGCTCTTTGAGCGTAATTTGCCGGAGTTGGCGGCACATTTTTAAGAAAGACCGTTTCCAACTCCCCTACATCAACACCAAGTTCAAATGTAGTTGAGCAGCTGAGCACGTTGATTCTGCCCTCGACAAAATCAGTCTGCACCTTAGCTGCATACTCTGTGGCCAACTGAGCGGTATGCTCATGAGCTACCATTGGCTCCGGCCGCATCTTCAAATGCAAATTACGATAGTGATCGTCTTTCAACTCTTCGTTCAAATCAACTGGCTCCAGCCTGCCCGCACAGCGGTAGGCTGGGCAAACGCCTCTTAAATTAAACTTGGTTAACCTGTGGCACTTTCGGCAGCGGTAAAAGGCCTGTTTAGAATTTCGCCCGCCGGGCACAACCATGAAAAGTGCCGGATCCAGTTTATAAATTCGGCCGTGGCCGCTTGGTGTCTCCGTTTCTATATACCGGCTGAGGGGGCTTAAGTTATCCACCAGGGAAAGCCAAAGATCTTCTAACAGCCCCACAGCTTTCTTGCTATCTTCGCCGCCCGCTTCAAGCACCTTACTTAAATAATCTACCCGAGTATTGGAGGAATGCTCCGCGGGCAGCCACCCTTTTAGATTGTAACCTCTGGGATGGGATTTCAAGCCCGCAGGCCTTCGGCGCCAAAAACCGCCCTGTTGGTTTAGAGGTTGGAAAAATTCATCGTGGGGGCTGACTAGCTCCGGAAACACCACGGCGCGGCTTTGCCGAAATTGATCCAATAAGAAAGAATATAAGATTTCAGCCTCCGCGGGATTAATGCCTATCTTTTGCAGACTGTTGAAATGCCACAGAAGATCCCAATCACCGGCCCTTTCAAAATCCGGTTGAAAGGCTAAAAGTCCCATGTTTTCAAGACTGCGGCTCGTCCGCATAGCAAACTCTCTCATCAGCCACTTCCAAACCAACTCCTGTA
>JBHGWS010000127.1:0-7814 GCA_041936745.1 Candidatus Darwinibacter acetoxidans | reverse complement strand
GGAAAAAGAAAGGGGCGTAAATGAGGATCACCCCCGCGCGTGCGGGAAAGACATATGGACAGGCGCACCGGGCGAAAAATCGTCGGGATCACCCCCGCGCGTGCGGGAAAGACCAGGAACAGCATTCGGAGTATGGATGTTATGCGGGATCACCCCCGCGCGTGCGGGAAAGACTTTATGATGAGCCAAAAAAATTCGCTGAAATTAGGATCACCCCCGCGCGTGCGGGAAAGACTTACCTCCGATCACCCCATGCTAGACGAGGAGAGGATCACCCCCGCGCGTGCGGGAAAGACACTGGATATTAACGCTAATTGGATTCTAAACCAGGATCACCCCCGCGCGTGCGGGAAAGACACTTCGTAGATCCGCTGTTTATCGACGTCTGCGTTTTAGCTGACCCTTAAATCCGTTCACTATGATCAATAGTTGCAATGTGAACTACATCAGTACTCAACAAAATGCGGAAATACTGGTTCTTGTGCAAACCCAATGGGGGAACAAGGTTTCATTAGCAGGCCAAACCCTACTCAATATTGTCATATAATACAAGTTGGTATCCGCGACCGAAATCCTGTTTGGAGTGCGCATCTTTGGAACTGAAACATTGCAAAAACAGCGGAACTTATCAAACTTACCCCGGCTGAATCTAGACAAACCACTTACCGGCAAGCAAGTCTTTCGCCGCTGAGGTCAAGGGTATTAGATCACTTTTATTGAGATAAGAAATATCGAATTTGCGGTTTAAAGCGGCGAAATGTTTTAAACCGAAAGCAATTTTATTCAAATAGGAGAACACGCCAACTGCTCCTAAAGAGAAGTTATCCGCTTGTTTACCGTAAACAGCCCTTAAATCGGGCAGATCCCCGTATAATTCCTCCACGGTGCTGCCGAACTTTCTTATGTTTTTAGGTATATCCCCCTGCTTGATCAATTCACCAATCCTCTTACCCGTCATGGCTGCGGTCATGGCAGCCCGGCACAGCCCCACTGCTAAGACGTCGCCGTTGCCGTAGGCAAGAGACTTAAACACTTGATCTTCCATACTGAAACCGCCGGTCATTGTAACAGCGGGGATCCATCTGTCTTCTTTCTTCAATTTACTTACTATCCGGCAGACGGCATCTTCCAAAACTACCGTTGGCAGGCTCCACTCATTCATCATCCTATTAGGGCTGTAGCCGCTGCCACCCCCTGCGCCGTCAAAGGTGACCATATCAACTTCTGCCTCACTGGCAATTGATAATACGCGCTCAAGATCCTTTACATCATAGCCGGCCATTTTAAAATACACGTTTTTTAGGCCCAGTTCTCTCAAGCTTTCAATGCGGGGAATTAAGCAGTCCTCATCCCATAATGGTAAGCGCTCGTAGAGGTAAAAGTTCGGGCAGAGCCCGTCCTTTTCTGCTTCTGCCATCTTAGGGTCGTTCGGATCGGGGAAAACAAGAAAACCCTCTTTCACTTTAGCCAAGGCTTCCTGCCTGTCTTTTACCCTGCGCGCCGGCTGGGTACCCTTGGCACTTTGGCCAAACTTAAACTCAATTGCTTCTACTTTATGTTCTTTTATGGCATACTCAGGCAAACCTAAGAGATCGTCTTCTACATTGCACTGCAAGATAATTTGACCCAAACCGCGGTCGTATTTCCGGAAAGCATCAAGCATCGGTTTTAAAGCGGCAAATTCAGTGATTTTCCCGCCTTCAATTTTCAAGTTGGGATCTTTATCCCTGGCATTTTCACCAATGACCGCTGAAACACCCGCCATAGCCGCCCCGCCGAAATAATCCGGCCAATTCAGTTTAATCAGTGCAGGTAAAATTATGGGGAGCGCCATTTTCACCCGGTTAAACCTGCCGTATTCCCTGCCCAACTTAACGTGATAGATATTAGCCTCTTCGTAGTTGGCATTGGCCCCCACAGCGCCGAAAACACGCCCGTTGATATTGAAGTGGGAGAAATCAATAGGGTAATCCTTTTCCGAAGCCACTTGATTGTTACCCGTGTTTGTGGGATAAACGGTCCGGGCCCCTAACACCGCGGCTAAAGCTATTTCGCATGTACCGTCACATTCTTCCGTGCAAAAAGAACACATGCCCGATTGCGGCGAAATATGACGGCTTCTAAGATATGTATCATTAAATGCAGACGATAGCTTAGGCGAATACGTCAATTTGATGCGCCTCCTTGTGTCTATTTTAACTAATAATATACACTTCCCCACACTTCCTTGAATTTCCTTTTTGGGAAAAGAAATAAGTTAATGAGCCGGCCCCGATCAACGGGGCCGGCTTATTTTAACGCTTGTTTCGAATTACCAAAGCTGTTGTCGCAATACTGGCAACAGCGATAAACAGGCCGCCTCTTAAGGCGCTTGGCCATGATTCTTTAAACAAAAAGCGATTCGCTGCCAAGAGAGAACCGAATGTTACTAAAAAAGCGACGATCAGCGATTTTCTGGACATTTCTAAAAGAAGCCTCCGATCCAGGTGCCTCCGGCAGCGCTCAGAGCCGCATTTAGGGTTTTTAAACCCAAAGCGCTCCAGCTCCATTCCTCCATGGGTGTAGTAGTTAAGTAGTCATAGATTCCGAAAGCAGCACCAAACAAACCGGCCGCGGCAATAGCTTTCAACTCGCCTTTTACTTCTTCTAACTCCTCACTGTTCAAAGGCGTGACATCGGCACCGAAAGGCTTGACGGGGACGGAAGATGCTGCAGCGGAGAGAGGAACCGCCAGGACGAACAGACACAGCAACACGGCAATAACCTTTTTCACTAAAATGCCTCCTATGTTTAAATTAGGGGCCCCTTCCTTTGCTAGCACTTTTAGTATACATTATTCTGACAATTCCGTCAACTGTGTTTTTAATGCTTGGCATAAAATCGCTGAGCGGCGTTAAAACAAAGGAAAACGTTGGCTGGCAGAGAAATACAGACAGATAAGCAAGCAAAATAACCAGTTTGAAAAAGGAGCCGGCTGATGATCACAGTCCAAAATCTAAGCAAAACCTTTCACGTAAAAGATAAGGACATCCGGGCCGTAAACGATGTCTCCTTCCACTGCCCCCCGGGGCAGGTATTAGCAGTGCTGGGCCCAAACGGCGCCGGCAAGACAACGCTGATTAAAATGCTCTGCGGCTTGACAACTCCCGATCAGGGCGAGATCTTGATTAATGGGGTTAATACAAAGGAGAATCCCCGCAGCCACCAAGCATTGATCGGCGTCGTCTTGGAGGATGCCCGTAATGTCTACCAATATTTAACCGTGCGGGAAACACTGGAATATTTTGCACTCCTTAACGGGATAAAGGGAAAAGACCAGCAAAAACGAATAGGAGAGGTCTTAGATTTGTTTCCCCTGGAGGAAAAACTTAAAACCAAAGTGGGCAGTTTGTCCCGGGGCATGCGCCAGCAGCTCGCCGCAATGCTGGCACTTTTGAAAGATCCCCCCATCGTTATCCTCGATGAACCAATCCTTGGTTTGGATGTCATCAACAGTTTAAAGATCAAGGAAACCATTAACCGCCTGGCGGGAGAAAAAACCATCCTTTTAACAACACACACCATGGAGCTCGTGGAAGCAGTCGCGGGGAGAGTTATTGTCATGTACCAAGGTAAAATAGCTGCAGACGAAACCTTAGAAGGCCTTAAAGCGAAATTTGATGTGGGGGAAGAAACCTACCGCATTGTCTTTCGCAGCCCGGTAGAGAATTTGGGGCAGTTGGGCAGGGAAAGTCTAGTTAAACTGCAGGATGAAACTTACCAAATCCGGGCGGACGCTGAAACGGCCGGCCTCATCCTCTCTGCCTATGAAATTTTGGAGATAGAAAAAGATGTGCCTTCGTTAGAAAACATCTTCCTTAACCTTACCGGGGAAAGAAAGGAGGAATCGCGGCCTTGCTGATTTTACGGGCGGAAATAAAGAAAATAATGGCCGACTACAGAAACTATTTATTCAATTACATCATCGGCAACTTGTCACTTTTCATGCTGGCTGCGGGGATTTTTTGGGGTTTCGCCGCCCAGAAAAACCAAAACCCGGCTTCTGCCATGGTCTTTTTCTTTGGCCTGCTTTTTTGGTATTACAGCGGCAATGCCCTGGGGACCACAGGCCAGTTAATTTCAGAAGAGCTCATGTTAGGCACCTTCGAACAGCTGTTAATGACTGAAGCGCCCATCAAAAGAATCCTCGTGATCAGGCTGGCGGTTCAATTCATTTTTCAATCGCTGAAAGCCATGATCTTCTTCTCTCTTTTAATGTACCTTTTTGACTTGTGGGGGCTTTTCGCCCCATTGGGCCACAAAGTGTTTTTACTTTACCTCGTTTTCCTCTTGGCGGTTTTGGGGCTTTACGGCATGGGTTTCGCTGTGGCGGGCCTAACCCTTGTTTTCAAACAATCGGCGGCGGTTGCCACCATCTTAACTTATTTCATCCTCTTTTTCACGGGAAACCTCGTTCAAGTCGATGCTCTGCCGAGCTTGATCAAGTACGTTTCCCTTTTAATCCCCGTTACTCCCGCCTTAAGGCTTTTACGCATTATTATTGAAGCAGGCGAAGAGATTACTGTGGGGGCACTGGTTGCCAATCGGGCCTTCGGAATCCTTGTCCTTCTCATTTTGTTTTGGCTTGGCGCCGGCAATTTTATCTTCAATAAGTCAATGAACAGAGCCAAAAGGAAAGGAAATTTGGGCAGCTATTATTTTTAAAGAGATAATAAACAGGGGGTTTTTCGGTTTCCAAAAAACCCTTTTTTGTTTGCCCGAAAGTTTTGCCGCCTCCATCCCAGGTAGACTCCCTGGTTTTCGGCCGGGCAAATAGGCTGTGAAAGTTTTGACGGGTACTCGCACATTTCAGGCACTTTTTTCATACCTTGAGACTAATGATCTGTCTTTGGCAGAAAGCAAAGGAGAATCGTTATGAGAAAAGGGTGTCTGTTGTTTTTAAGTGTGCTTGTAGTTTTCGCTTTTCTACAAGTACCGGCCCTGGCAGCTCCGGCGGAGAAGATTAAAATCGCCGGCCAGTTTGGGCTCGTCTACGCCCCCTTGATGGTGGCAAAAGAACACAGGATTTTTGAGAAATACGGGGTAACCCCCGTGTGGCGGGAATACGGCTCGGGCGGAGCAGTCCGCGAGGCTCTGATTTCCGGTGAAGCGGATGTTGGCTTTATGGGCATCCCCCCCTTCCTAATCGGCTGGGATAAAGGCTGCCCCTGGAAAGTCGCCTTAGGTTTTGTGGTAGTGCCAATCGGCCTCGTGACCTATGATCCGAATATCCAAAGCCTGCAAGACTTCAAACCGGAAGATAAGATCGCCGTCCCTTCACCCGGCAGTATTCAACACATCCTCTTGGCCATGGCGGCGGAACAACAGTTGGGCTCACCTAACGCCCTGGACAACAACATCGTTGCCATGCCTCACCCCGACGCTGCCGCAGCCTTAATCTCTAAAAAAGGGATTAAAGCCCACTTTACCACCCCGCCCTACCTATTTGAGGAACTTTCCCAACCCGGTTTCCGCTTGATAGTCGATGATGTTTCTATTTTCGGCCATCCCTTCAGCTTTAACGTTGGCTTATGCTCACAGGAATTCCACGACCGCCGGCCTGTTGCTTACAGCATCTTTGTCAGTGCCATCAGTGAAGCGATGGCTTGGATCAACAGCAACAGGGAAGAAGCAGCGGTGCTTTTAGCACCTAAATTCAAGCTCAGTGAAGAAAAAACCCTCGATTACCTAAATTGGGAAGGCATGAATTACACAACTGCACCATACGGGTTAATGGGTTTTGCCGAGTTTATGAAAGAGGCGGGTTACATGAGCCGCGTGCCGGAAAGCCTGGCAGACATCGCTTATGAGAATGTCTTGGCCATCGTGGGCAAGCGGGCCGGCGAACCGAGCGAATACGAAAAACTGCAGGGTAAATAGTCCATAGTCATTAGTCCAAAGGGGGGGGACCGTGCATGAATCTCGGTCGGCAGAAAACGAGAAATAAAACATTGAATCAGATTTTGTTCATCTTGGGCTGTATGATTTGTTGGGAACTGTTGGCCCGTACCCAATGGTTCCCCCCGCTTCTTTTTCCCCGCTTAACGACGGTTTTGAACACTCTTGTGACCGAGATCGGCAGCGGTGAAATCCTCGGCCGCCTGAATTTTTCACTGTACCTCATCGGCATCGGTTTGGCGCTGGCAGTCATTACGGCGGCCCTGGCCGCAATCCTCGCTTTGAGCTCAGCGTTAGTTTCCGATTGGGTGCAGGCCGTCATGGCCATCCTCCACCCGCTTCCGGGGATCTCGGTACTGCCCATTATCATTTTGTGGCTGGGAACGGGCCCGCGCTCAATTATCGCGGTGATTTGGTTTTCATCGGTTTGGCCGTTGATTACCAACCTGCATACGGGACTCCGTTCCGTCCCCGTTACGCAGATAGAAGTGGGAAGAAACCTGGGCTTAAAAGGCGTTGGTTTGATCATCAAGGTACTCTTGCCCGGGGCTTTCCCCCATATTCTAACGGGCTTAAGAGTATCTTGGGCCAGGGCGTGGCAGGCTTCCGTCGCAGCCGAAATGGTCTTCGGGGCCTCCGGCGGCGAAGGGGGATTAGGCTGGTTTATCTACAAAAAGCGCTTTTTCATGGAAATCCCCAGCGTTTTCGGGGGCATGATCGTCATTATAATCGTGGGCTTACTGGTGGAGAGGCTCTTCTTTGAATGGGTTGAAAAGCGGACAGTCAGGCGTTGGGGCATGACCTCAGAATAAGGGGCTGAAAAAATGACAAAGAAAAAGAGTTTGGTTATCAAAAACCTAAGCAAGACTTTTATTGTGGGCGACCGCGCGATTGAGGCGTTAAGCCAAATCAACTTGACTGTAGCAAGCGGCGAATTCCTCAACGTAATCGGCCCTTCCGGCTGCGGTAAATCCACACTGCTCCGCTGCATTGCCGACTTTGAAACACCCACCTCCGGCGAGCTTATCTTAAACGGCAGCCCGATCAAAGGCCCCGGCATTGATCGGATGATGGTCTTTCAAAACTTCGAACAGCTTTTTCCCTGGTATACGGTGCGGCAAAATATTATCTTTGCCTTAAGCGTAACCGAGCGCTGCATTAATAAAAAAGAAAAGCGGGAAAGGGCGGATTACTACCTGAATTTAGTGGGCCTTAGGGGCTTTGAGGGCCTTTACCCGCACCAACTGTCAGGGGGCATGCAGCAGCGGGTAGCCATTGCCCGCGCTCTTTCCGTCCGGCCTCAAATTTTACTTATGGATGAGCCTTTCGGCAGCCTGGATGCAATCACCCGGGCCGCACTGCAAAAAGAACTCATCCGTATTTGGCAGGAAACAAAAGTAACCATCATTTTTGTTACTCATAACATTAACGAGTCAATTATTTTAAGCGACAGAATTTTAGTTTTAGAGGCAAACCCGGGCAGAATCAAACTGGTGCTAAAAAACTCTTTAAAGAGGCCCCGCCAGCCTGACTCCCCGGAGTTCAATCAACTGTGGGAAAAAATCCATACCCTTTTGGATGCGGCGGGCGGCGAAAAAAAGCAGAGTGAAAAGCGCGGTGAGCTGCCGGCGGGCAGGCCGCTGGCGGCCCGGCCCTATTTTTTGGAAGTTGAGATGGCCAGAAAGAACAACCCCCGCGACTGAGCAGTGTTTCAATTTTAGCAGCATTAAAGCGGAGCGTTTAAAACACGCCCCGCTTTTTTTATTTCACCGGCTTAGATTTCAGCACGCGCAGCGGATATTTACCTTTTTCCCGCACTGCGCCGATTACCGCAAAGGGGGTCTCGTTTGATTCGGCCAAAAGTGAGAGGAGTTCTT
>JBHGWS010000126.1:0-10871 GCA_041936745.1 Candidatus Darwinibacter acetoxidans | reverse complement strand
TGAGGCGACTAAGGGGCCCGGTTTATATAAGGCCAAGGAGCCGGTTGAAATTCGGGTGCAGTCTAATAACAATGCTTGGCATATTTATCTTACGGCGGAGAAATTCCGCTTTTCAGACAAAGACAACAAAGATGTTACTTTAAAGCCCTCGGAGCTGTTAGTGAAAGTAAATGGAGAGAAAGATTACCAATCCTTCGAAAAAGGAATCAGTCTCTGTCCAAACAGCTTTCCCGGCGGAACCGCTATCCTGGAATTAGCGGCCCTGGTTGATTGGCATCATCTGGCGGGTAGTTACGAGGGTACGGTTCAAGTGGTATTATTTTCCCGAAAATGGCCGTCATGAATTCGGTATCACCCCCTTAAAAGATAGGGGTTTGAAAATAAAACACTTTAGGAGGCAGTAATTTGAAAAGAACGTTAGTTTTAGCCTTGCTGTTGGTTGTGGTGCTTAGCGCGAGTGTTTTTGCTGATGATTTCGACAGGCGCAATGAGGGGGAACTAGAAGTAACACTAACCGTGAAAGCCTATGCGACAGTGACGGTTAGTGACAACAAATTCGATTTTAAGGTGGCGGGGAATGGGAGTAGCGGCGAGACCTTGGTTGGAAAAGTATCTGTAAAGGCCAACTCGCCAATTTACGTGACCTTAGATTCCGATGGTTTTAAAGATGATCTTTTGAACCAATTTGTCACGTACGAAATTCACGATCTAAAGTTTCATCCCGGTACAAAAACAGAGGGCACATACCCAACGGGGGGATTTAACGGCACCTACGAATTCAAATTTGTCTTAAGCTATCTTCCGGGGGAAGACTGGAATAAAATCCTTGCTGGCAAATACCAGGATACTATCCTTTGGACAGTCACCGCCGTTGATAACTACTAATAACGGCATAATGGTTTCCGGGGGCTATGCCCCCGGAGTTGATTTGAGGTGTAAAAATGCAAAAAGATAAATTTAAAAGATTAGGATTGGTAATTGGAATATTAATTGTACTGTTTTCTTTTTGGGGTAAGGATACCTATGCTGTGGGTGTACGGCCCATGGTGTTGGATTTAGACCTGCTTCCCGGTGAAACCAAGGAGTTTGAATTGATTTTAACGCCTAGCGGTAAGGAAGAACTGGTTGATTTATCTTTGTATCAACCAAAACAGCTTTTAAGCGGCAGCTTGGCCTATGAAAAACCCGCTCTTGAGGCATTTAGCGCTCTTGGTTGGGTCAAACTTGAGACGAACCAAGTTAAAGTTTATCCCGGTGAAGATGTGCGGGTTAATTGCACGGTAAATGTACCCTTTTCCGCCGGTGGGTCTTACACTGTAATTATTATGGTTGAGCCGAGGACTCCTACTGCCCAAACCGGTATTGTCTTTCAAGTGCGCTACGCCGTGAGGTTGAATATACGGGTGGAGCGGCCCGGCTTAAGGCAAGTCGCTGAACTCGTAGACCTCAGCCTGCAGCCGGGAGAAGAAAATGAACCGATTTTGCGGGCTTTGATCGATAACCCTTCTGCTTGGGATTATTTAGTGGCCGGTGAAGTGGCCATCAGGGATCAAGAAAGGCGCCTTGTGGAAAGGGTAACTTTGCAGAGCCCGGATAACATGGGTACAGATAGTGAGACTACCCGCCTTTATCCTAAAAGCCAGGTAGAGTTTTTGGGTGAAATTACGAAGCGTTTAGCACCCGGTGAGTATTCTTTCCGCACTTACTTTCGCTATGGAGATCAAGGCCAAATAGTTAAAAATCAAAACTTCACCATCGCTGAAGGTGACTTTAATTTCCCCTCCGCGGATGAAATTGGTGCTTTCAGCGTTGCCCCCGAATCGATCACCCACGGTGCAAGAGCAGGGGAACGGAAAACCCAGGTGCTGGAATTCAGCAGTGAAATAGGTGAACCTGCCCGGATTGTAGTTGAGGCACAACCTATAAGTCCGGAATATCCGTTTTCTCTCATCGACTGGATTCAATTGCGGATGGCGAGCAATGAGTTTGAACTGCCCGGCCGGCGGAATTCCCGCCTAGGGTTAACTTTCGCCGTGCCGCGCGATGCGGAGGATGCCAGCTATCATGGCAACATTTTAATTAAGGCCTACGCGACTACAGATAATGAATTGTTAAGCGAAAAGGTTATCCCGGTTTCCATACTAGTCGGGGATCAACACCAAAAGAAGGTGGAAATCAGGAGCCTCCACGGCCAGGCCTTGGAAGATAATAAAGCCTTGTTAGTTTTAGATATCGCCAACACGGGAAACGTACCACTGCAGCCGCAGGCAGCTGTCATTATTACTGATCAAGAGGGTGAATTCGTTGCCCGGGGCATTCTGACACTCCCGGAAGGCGCGAGCGAAGTGATTCCACTCCAAAACCAACGTTTGGAGGGGGAAATCTCTGATATAAATCCGGGAGTTTATAACGTGTCGGTTTCAATCGAACATGACGGGCAGGAAATTCTAAGAGTTGAAAAAGACCTTGAGATTACGGGCAGTATTTAGTAGTCGAATTAAAATTCAAATTCTGTTGCATTATATCAGACGTTCGGTAAGGGGGGTGATGGAAGAAAAGAAAAATGCTTTAAAGGGATCTACTCCCGCCCATCAAAGTTTATCAACTCTAACCTTACTGGTGGGAATCGGGAATGAACCCTGAAAACGTGGAATGACAAATCTAAGGGGGACTAAAAATGAAAAAAGCTTTAATCGGTTTACTTGTGGCGATAATTGTGTTTGGTGCCGGACTGACAACTTTTGCGCATTTTGTGGGAGGCGAACAGGAAGTAATTTTGAGCCTGTCCAAGTATGCGGAAATAATTGTTGAGGGCCCTCTCACTTACGAAGTGGACGTGGCTTTGGCGGCTAGTGGGCAAAACCAAGACACACCGGACGCGGGATTAATTCTTCGCACGAATACAAATGTGAAAATTCACTTCAAATCATCAGGGAACGCTTTTGCAGCAGAAAACGACTATTTATATAAATTTGTTGAGTATATCACTCCAGTCGGGGAAGTCGGTAACTCGTTTCAATCAAGGGGATGGCATAGCAAAAATTATTCGTGGAAAGATCATCCCATCGAAATACCGTTCAAAGCTCGTTTCCGGAAAAACACAACGTACCCACATGAGGGAGAAAGATGGTCGTTTGCTGATCACTTTTTCAAATTTAAGGCCGATGATTATCATGACGTAATAACACTTACAGTTTCGGCGAATTAAGAAGAGGTAAGCCCTGAGATGAAGAAACAAATTCAGGGAGGCAAAGTAATGGAAGAGCTAATGAAAGTTTATCCCTATTGAATAATAGTTGGATATGGTAACGGCCCAAGCGTTCTCGTGGCACAATATTAAAGTTCTGCGGGTCAACCTAAAGTTGGCCCGCCTTTTAGAGCCCATTGGTAATCCTACTCTTAGGTAAAATTCATTTGCATCTTGCCATAATATGTAATATAATGAAAATAAATAGAAACACTTCGTAAAGGCAAACCCTTCGAAAGGTGGGGGCGCAAAACCACAGGCCTAACCCGTAAGGCACGGCGGCTGGGTTGCCGAAGAGAAGAATAGGTGGACAAGCCTACCACTCCTTCGGGGATCAGGTAGGCCTTTTTGCACTTTTAGACGGCCTCACCCATATAAAAATTAAGAGGGGGTACAAGGCATGATCACAAAAAAGCAAATGTTAATTGCTATAATCTTGCTGACTGCGGTGTTAAGTGTAACCTCACTGGAAGCGCGGGAATTGGCCTCTGCTAAGATCGAAGTGCGGGCAACCATTCCGCCCATGCAGCGGTTAACGGTTTTGGAACCGGTGGCCGTGAACTTTACATATCCGTGGCCCGGCTTTGATTGGGGACAGGATTTGATAATCGAAAACGTAGGCAAGATCCTAGTGGAAAGTAATTCTGATTGGGCCCTGAGTATTGCGGCTATAGAGCAGAGCGGTTTTGAGGTGCACATGCGGCCCGCGGGGGATCGATTCGCAAGTTGGTTTCCCGTTACCGGTTTTACTGCAGTCCAAAACGGTGGCTGGGGAGCGGAGGTTTTGAGTTGGGATATCAAGATATTGGCCAAGCAGGGTCGGCAGCCCCGCCGCGGGGAAGATTCTGTTATCTTCTCTTTTACACTGAGTAATCCTTAAATTTAAATAAAAAAGGCCCTATGGGGCCATTTTTATTTCTCGAGCCGACGGGTTATTAGGGAAAGGGGCAAAGTGCCTGATTTCTGAGAGGTCTTGGATCTTGAAACTGCACTTGGAGCAAAGGCTTTGACCTAACTGATTCTTGATCCGCTGTTGAACCTCAAAAGCATCGCACACATGAGTGCCCGCAAGCAAAACAGCTATAACCCTCTTTGACCAGTGAGTTGCCACATCGCTTTTGCGCAGGGATTTGGCTAATAAGGAAAATACTGCGCGCGTATCATCGTTTGTGCAGTCTTCTGCAAGGGTGACTGTCATTACCACAGCGGGCTTACCGTCTCTTTCCAGCCTCCGCTCTTCTAAATTTAAAATAGAGGTAAACTGGGATTTATCGCAGATAAAAACACCCTTCTTATCTAAGGTCGGCCCAGCGACAATACCTCTGTTCGTTGAATTCATGTTTTCAATCAATGCTTTGGTTTCTTCATTTGGCTCCAGCTCAAATTCTTCCCACAAAATCCTCGCACAGCTGTTATACTGCAGGACCGCTTCGGGATAGCGCTTCATTGCCATTAGGCAAAGAATTGAGATCCGATGCAGTTCTTCTCTGTAAGGGTCGTGTCTGAGGGCGGCCTTACAAATCCGATTGGCCTTCTCGTAATTTTGGTTTTGCTCAATTAAAAGAGTACTAATATGCAGGGCTAACTCTACGTAACGGGAGCGGTAGAGGAGACGGAATTCTTCGGTCCATTCTACATAAAGATCCTCAGGTAAAAAGTCCCCTCGATATAACTCCAGTGCTTTTACGCCCGCTGCCAAGGCCGCCGGTTCCCCTTTAGCCAGCTTTTCGCTTTTTCGGGTAAGTACAGTAAAATTTCGGATATCGAGGTAAACATCTGTTGCGGCATTGAACCAATAAAGGCCGTTGGCGGATTGAATCCATTCGGTTTGTATTGAATTAAGCGGAGTGTGTTCTCTAAGTGTTTTTCTGAGGAAATAGATTGTTGTGTGAAGGCTGTGAGTGGCGGCCTCAAAATCACTATCAGGCCAAAAAAGATCAATTATTTTATCGCTGGGGACTTTTTCGCTGTATCTAGCAGCTAAATATTTGAGAAGAAGCAGCGCCTTTTTGGATTTCCATTTTTCAATGGGAATTTTTTGACCGCAGATCTGCAGGCGAAAAGGACCTAGCAGTTGTAACCAAAGAACCTTCTTCCTATCATCCATTGTTATCCCCCCAACCGTAGTTACACCTTCTGCGCTCTTCGCTGGGTGCCCTGCCGACAAGATAACAACGTTTCGCATAAAAGGTACAGATTCTTACAATTCATAAGTTGGGGGATATTTCAAGCGCTTAGAATTTGGGTTAAAATCGTAAAACAACGCCTAAACCGGCGCGCAAGTCCTTATTCTTATACTGAACACTGGCTTCCAGCCCTATTTTTTTACAGGGCGCGGTTTGAACGGCGGCGCGGTAATACAATTCTCTTTCTGCCTGGCCTAAAGCTAAATCCAGGCTCCACTTTTGTTGTTTAAGGCTTAACCCCGCTTCAAAATTCCAGCCTGATTTAAATTCCTCATGCCAAACTAAAGGCAGCAGTGCGGCATAGAAAGTAAGCCTGTCATCTAAAACAATCTCATCATAAAGGCCGATTAAGGCAGTGGCTTCATTTTCCTGTAAAGCGTGGATTCTGCAAAGAAGGCCTAAACCTTCCGGTAAAATCCCGAGGTACTGGGCTTCGTAACCGATCCCTCCCTTGTGATTCAGGAAAAGGGCTTTGAACTCGTGGTTTACGGTTAACCGTTCCTTAGGTCTGGTTAGGTTTTCAAAAAGGCGGTTAAGGTTACTAACGTTGGTTAAGGCAGGGGAAGGTTGGCTACCTTGAGGGAAATATTCCCCCTGCAGGAAAAGGGCGAAATACCTTTGTCTTACTTTCCGTCTGCTTTCCTCCCGTATGGTGATGACACCAACCGGCACGATCTCTGCCGGTTTTAGCCACACCGTTAAAGCCGCTTCGGCAAAATGGCCGCCGACAGATAAAGTTTCTAAGTTAACCTCTGTTTTAATTTCGCCTTTGGCACTGATTTGGGCCGGTAAAAGCCTTAAGTCGAAAATTGCATTGGCAGCATCTTCACCTATGCCTTTCTGCTTAAAGGCAAGGGCCGCTGGTTTATCTTTACTTGTACTGAGCCAGGCGGTTGTTTGCTGCCTGAATCCACTATATTCTTCGGCGAAGTCTGCATCAGCCCGCAGGGCAGGATACTCATCGGCTATTATCCGCAGCAGATGTGAATCGGTGCTGATCTGTAAGTCTGCTTCATCCGCCATATTTGCAAGCAGCAGGCTGATTAAACTCCGGGTTGTAAAAGCCTGCTCTTCCAGCTCTATGATATTTACGCCGTATAGCACTAAGGGGGAGTCGGCCAGGGGTATTTCCCAACCCTCTGCCACCAGTTTACGGGCGATGTCTTGGTGCCAATTATAATCTTCCCCGCCGTAAGCAATTTGCTGCAGGAAAATGAGAAAAGTAGACAGCCCAATGACTAGGGCTGTTTTAACTTTTGAGTTCACGGAATTGGCCTCCTTTCCGCTGCAGATCTATTTGATCACGGGAGTGACAAAAATCAACAGTTCCCGATCGCTTTCTTTTTTAACTTCCGTTTTAAAAAGCCAGCGTAAAATCGGGATATTACCTAAGACGGGGACCTTTTTGTTATAGTCGGCCATTTCACTCACGGTCATGCCTGCAAGGAGAGCCGTTTGACCGCTTCTTAGGCGGACAGTGGTTGTTAGGGCCGATTCTTTAACTATCAGGTTTGATTTTGTTTCATTAACAAAATGGCTGATTTCCGGGGTGATCTCTAAAACGATGTCGTTGGCACCGGTGATGACGGGAACGACCTTAAGGTTAACTCCCACTTCCAAGCGTTCTATCCTGGTTGAGGTTGTTTCTTCGGTCTGCACAAGCAGGATTTGTTTATCGCCGATGAAGAGTTTTGCCTCTTTTTTATTGGCCACGATTATCTTAGGATCGGCGTGGATTGTTGCCTCTCTCTGTTCCTCAAGTAATCTGAGTTTGGCTAAAAGCTTGCCGTAAACATCTGTTTTTAAAGTGAGCAGATTGCCAATGAATTCAAAGGTACCTTCCCAGGTTTCGTTGAATCTTTGATCGGCGGCTGCAGTATACTCCCACAAATCAATCCCGATTTCCCTTGCCGCCTGGTTTGACACTTCCGTTATGAGAACTTGAATTTCAACCTGCTGCTGCGGTTGATCTAGTTGTGCAACAAAAGCCTTAATCCTTTCCAATTCCCGCGGCGATGCGGTAATCGTCAAGATGCTGCTGTCCGGGTCACCCTTAACATAGGGGATTAAAAAATCGGGCATGGCACCGGTTATTTGCTTCACCGTGACGTTTTGCAAAACTAACACTTCCGTATCAACTAGCTCTTGAAAGGTTTGGCTGCGCGGATCAGGTAAGCCGACGAAATAAAAGTCGTCAATTTTACGGTAGGTGTAGCCACCGCCTATTAAAAGCAACCGTAAGGCTTTTTCCAAGGGCACATCTTCCAAATCAGCGGTTACCATTCCGCTGACCGTTTGGTCGGGGATGATGTTGATTCCCGTCTGCAGCGAGATTTCACTTAAAGCGTCCCTAATGTTGGTATCGAATAAAAAAAGATTGACTAACGGTTCTTCCTCGGCGTAAACCGGCGCTAAAAAAAGCACCAAACTCAAAAACAAAAGAACGGAAAACTTTAGTTTTGACTTCATTGATACCCCTCCGCCTGCGTTTTAGTCCTGCCCGAATTCTTAGCAGCCAGCCTTACATTAGCATAAGATTCTCAAAAACTAATAAAACTGTGCGAAAACTCCGGGCTTTCCGGCCCTTCCAGTTTTTCCAATAACTAGCTGGATTATACTTAGAGGGAGCACAAGAAGAAGGCGGCTTGGTTCGGATTTGAGGGCCGAGGGGGAAGCAAAAAAGGCCCTTACGGGCCCAATATAGTTGACTTTTATTACCGTGCAATCCCCTTTTCAGTCATTTCTTTAATAAGGTCGCTGATTTTCTTCGCCCCCTCTGTGGAAAAGACATGGCTGTAGATCCGGCAGCAATTCTTTAAGTTGGTGCCAAGCGCTGTGTAAATCCGCTCTTGGATCAATAAAGCACACTTTTTATCGGAATCGCTGAGGAAAACTACGAACAAAAGCGGCGACCATTGGGTGGCTAAATCATCTTTCCGAAGTGATTTTGTGAGTAATGAAAGGATCTCCCCGGTGTATTTTCTCGCCTGTTTTGAATCATCAAAGGCAATTGCCAATAACGTGAGGGGTTGTTTTGTGGCGGCAAAACGGCTTAAGGTTGCCTCGAATATTTCCCTCTCGCATATTTTTGCAGTGGTTGGTTTTATCCGTTCGCGGAAATGGGGATCTTTTATCTCCTGCAGCAGTATTTTCGTCTTGGCACTTGGCTCTAAGCCAAATTCTTCCGATAAGGCTTTAGCGTAGGCATTGAAGTGTAAAATAGCGTTCGGGAAACGTTCCATGCTGATATAACTGCGGATGAGCATTTGGTGAAGTTCTTCTAAGTATGGTTCGTGTTTTAATGCACTTTCACAAATCGAAGCAGCTTTTTTTGGGTTAAATTCATAATCCAGTAGTAATTTGCTGGTTCGTAAAACTATCTCTAAATATTGTTTGTGGTAGTATTCTCTAATTTCCCCGGCCCATTCTAAATAAAGGTCCTCAGCCAAAAAACTACCGCGGTATAATTCTAGGGCCGCTAAGCAGGCGGCCAATGCCTGGCGCGGTTTTTTCTCTTCCAAAAGTTCGCTTTTTTTGGAAGAGGTGGCAAATCTCTGCAAGTCTAAAAACACATTTTCTTGCGCCTCCAACCAGTACAAACCGTTGCCAAATTGAATCCAGGGAGGTTTAATGAAACCATTTGGAGTGTATTCTCTGAGGGTTTTACGCAATAGATGGACTGTACCATGCAGGTTGCGGCTGGCGGTTTCAAAATCCGCATCCTGCCAAAACATGTCTATAAGAACATCGCTCGGTATCTTCTCCTGATATCGTGCTGCAAGGTACTTTAAAATCAACAGGGCTTTTTTTGACTTCCAATTCTTATCAGGCACAACATTTCCATAAACCTCCAAACGGAAGGGTCCCAACAGTCTCAAGCTTAAAGCGTATGCAGCCGATTGGGTCATACCATTTCCCCCCAAATCATGGTTAATAACTCTTCTCCGTTCCGACCAGGATTCCTGCCGTCAATGGGCCCTATCGCCTTTGCGGGATTAGGTAAGAAGTAAGTTTAATCCGACTTTTGAGCGGAAAACCGGAGCCGGAAAACACAAATTATAAACCGGCAAGGACGCTTACGCCTGATTGTTCGCCGATTGGCAGAAAACGGCAATTTTGTAGAGAAGTGTAAAGATTTGTAAGATGAAATACCTAAAGTTACAAACCAAAATTACCTGATCTCGCAACGGGAACTGAAGTTGCAAAAGTCCATTGCAGGCATAAACCAAATCCCATATCCTTGTATCTGACCACTGATACGAGGAGGAAAGGAAAATGCCTACAATGGACTAGATCACAATAAAAATGGCAGGTATGGCCGCCCTCAGCTCTATCCGGCGAAGTAACAGTCAGTGCCACTAGTATGATTATACCCTTGCGGGTCCTTTTGAAGCAACTGGCACTGATTTAGCGGTTGATTTCATGGATAACAAAACGGATCTAGATTCTTATTCCGCTGATGAGTGAATTCTTGTTGCCGGCGGATCCAAAGACTGGAATCCGCCGTAGCAGTGTTATTGGGATTGAATTCCTAGATTACTCCGTTGAACTTGATTCTTATAACAGCGCAGAAGGGGACAGTAGCTGGCGGAAAAGAGACCTTTTTGGCGAAGTTAGGATTACGCGGTCAAAGGCTGAATTTAGCTTTTCACCAACGGGGTCGAGAACTATACAATTCGGCGTTAAGTGATAACCTTTCTTTTCCTATCAATTTGCACTTTGAGCGGCATCGTGGTGAGCCATGTTTGACTGTGGTTTTCTCTGAATTTGGTTTTGAGAAAGAGTCAGCGGGCTCTCAGTAAAAATACCGGTAACCCCGATTTTGCGCTGGGGGGGATGAACCGCACTGGGTTCTTCAGTAATGGTGTACGTAGTCTGTAAGCTCCGCTTTATAAGAGGAAAAACGCTAAGCCGATCGCCTAGCGTTTATCTACTCAACACTCGATGAGAATAGCTTTAAATGTCTCGGACATTTTGCCTTCCTTGATGACCTACGGAAACACTTGATGCCATCCTGACGGAGATTTTGCCAAGGTTGTGTTTTGTTTGGCGATTATTGGTGAGGTACAATCTAGAGGAAAGTTTTAATCATATGCAGTAACCGTTATACACACTGTATCGCGGTAGGGGCCTTCTTTGATTTTGATGAAATCATCGGGCTCGTGATCGATATACATCGGGTCATCTTGAATCTCCGCTTTAAAGGGTATCTCGATAACGTCACCTGTCCAATCGTAGGAAATACCCATGCTTGAGAAGCCAGCCCTGAATCTGTGCCAAATAGTAAGTGGCTTGCCAAATAAATATACGGGGTAACCAAACGCGTAACGAATGGGATGCAGATCGATTTCAAAAAAACCATCGGATTTAAACCCGATTGAAAGATCTGCGTTAGTAAACACCTTAATAATCACTGGTTCTTTGTTTTCAATTGTTCC
>JBHGWS010000125.1:0-8094 GCA_041936745.1 Candidatus Darwinibacter acetoxidans | reverse complement strand
GGGATATATCCGTGCAGATTGCTGTGCACCCCGTAGCGGGCCGTATGCCGGGGCACATGAATGTGCTTTTGGCGGAAGTTGATGTCCCCTACGATCTTATGTATGACATGGATCAAATTAACGACGATTTTGCAGACGTTGATGTGGTGATAGTAGTGGGGGCCAACGATGTAATTAACCCCGCCGCCATAACGGAAAAGGACACCCCGATTTATGGGATGCCCATTTTACACGTTGATCGGGCGGCTCACGTCCTGATTTACAACCTCGATCGGGAGCCGGGCTATTCCGGCGTACCCAATGCATTATATGATGCGAAACACTGCGTTTTCATCGCAGGGGACGCGGCCCAAACGGTGGGAGATTTAACTCAATCTTTAGCAGCGAGCAGCTGAACCAGCTCTTCGTGAATGAGGCCGTTAGTTGCTAATATTTCGCGCCCGAAAAGATCAAATTCACCTCCGCTAATACTGCTTAACCTGCCGCCGGCTTCTGTAACAATCAGGGAGCCGGCGGCTACGTCATAGGCATAAATGCCTTTTTCCCAAAAAGCCTCGGCACGGCCTTCCGCTACCTGGCAGAGATCCAAAGCCGCGGAGCCGAGAGTTAAGACACTTTGGCTTGCCCTAACGGCCCGGGCGTGCCAATCCAAATGGCCGGGGTCGCCTTCGGCAATCGCGTAGGGAAAGCCCATGATCAGGAGGCTCTCTCTCACAGTCCCCGTTTTTGCTACCTGCAGCCTTTTGCCGTTTTTAAAGGCGCCTTTACCAAGTTCAGCCCAATACATAGTCTCAGTCGGCGGGTGGTAAACTGCCCCTAAAACCGCCTGCCCCTTTTTGCTTAAGGCGACGGAGATGCAAAAATAAGGGAGGCCGTGGGCAAAATTGGTTGTCCCGTCGATAGGGTCAATCAGCCAAAGAAATTCCGCATCCTGAGGCCCCGTACGGCCCTCCTCCTCGCCTAAAATGGCGTGGTTGGGGAAAGCTGCCCGCAGCTTTTCGGTGAGAAACGCTTCCACTTCTCGATCTACATCCGTTACTAAATCTGTCAGGCCCTTATGCATAACGGAAAATCCCGCCGCCTGCCTGTCTAAAAGGACCTGGCCTGCTTGGATAACAATTTCATGCACTTGTTTGTTCATAGAATCACCTCGCTTAAGGCTTCCACTCTTAGGTGGTTTTTCCTCCGCAGCAATCGGAAAACATTGACAGTTGGCTTAAGTCAGGTAGAATAAAGGTAAGATGGAAGGATGAGGGTTGTGGAATCGTTTCGCTTGGCGAGCCGCCGACAAGAATCTTGCGATACCGTAGTTAAGGTAGGGGGGGTACCGGTGGGCGGCGGGCATAAAATATTTATCGCCGGGCCCTGCTCCATCGAAAGCGAAGAGCAGATTTTAGAGACGGCCCTGGCGATTAAAGAAACGGCCCATCTTCTTAGGGGCGGCGCTTTTAAGCCCAGGACATCCCCTTACAGCTTTCAGGGGCTTGCAGAAGAGGGCCTGCAGCTTTTGCGAAAGGCGGGCCAAAAAGCAAACTTGCCTGTTGTGACAGAAGTTATGTCCTGCCGGGAAGTTGCTTTAGTTTCCCGCTATGCGGATATGCTCCAAATTGGGGCCCGCAACATGCAGAATTTCGCCCTTTTAAAAGAAGTGGGCAGGCAGAACAAACCCGTCCTTTTAAAACGAGGATTCGGCGCCACTTTAGAAGAACTATTGTCTTCAGCCGAATATATTCTGGCTGCGGGGAATTCACAGGTGGTTTTGTGCGAAAGAGGCATTCGGACTTTTAATACATACACACGTTATACTTTGGATTTAAGTGCAGTGCCCGTTTTAAAACAGATGAGCCATTTACCCGTCATTGTCGATCCCAGCCACGCGACGGGCAAGTGGGATTTAGTGGAGCCTCTGGCCTTGGCGGCAATGGCCGTGGGGGCTGACGGCTTAATGATCGAAGTCCACAGCGATCCGGCGGAGGCCCTTTCCGACGGGCCGCAGTCTTTGAAACCGGCACGCTATAATGCACTGATAAAAAAGATCAGGGAGAAGCATCTAGGGGGGTAGATCATGAAATTGAGGGGCAAGATCACGGTCCCCGGTGATAAGTCAATATCGCACCGGGTGCTCTTACTGAGCGGCATCTGCAGGGGGCCTTCGCTGATCGAAGGTTTAAATCAGGGGCCCGATTGTGATCGCACCAGGTCCTGCCTGGAGCAGTTGGGGGTCAGTTTTAAGGAAAAGAAAGAAGGTTTAAAGGTCCAAGGGCTCGATCTCAAGTTAAAGGCACCTGCCGGCGCTTTAAACTGCGGTAATTCCGCCACTACCATCAGGCTTTTGGCCGGGCTGTTGGCGGGCCAGCCTTTCGCCAGCGTCCTCGATGGGGATGCATCCTTGCGGGCGCGGCCCATGGCCCGCATTATCGGGCCACTCCGCTTGATGGGGGCAGATCTATTCGGGGCCGGCGGCAGCAATTTAGCACCGATCAGTGTCCGGGGCGGCGGCTTAAAAGGCATCAGCTATGAGCTGCCGGTGGCCAGCGCCCAGGTTAAATCAGCTTTACTTTTAGCGGGGATTCAGGCGGAAGGAGTTACGGAGATTAAAGAACCGACTGCCTCCCGAGATCACACGGAACGCCTGCTGGAGAATTTGGGGGCGAAAATTTCCCGCAAACCGGGGGTAATCAAAGTCGAACGCAGCGCTGAACTGGCAGGCGGGCGCTTTCAAATCCCCGGCGATTTTTCCGCTGCCAGTTTTCTTTTAGGCGGTGCCGCTTCTTTACCCGGTTCAGAGCTGATTATTGAAAATGTGGGCTTAAATCCCACCCGCATAGGTTTCTTGGAAGTCCTGCACGAGATGGGGGCAGACATTGAAATTCTAACGGCAGAAGAGATCCAAGGGGAAAGAAGAGGTACTTTAAGGGCCCGAGGCGGCAGTTTGACCGCGGCCACAGTCAAAGGGGATATCATCCCGCGGCTTATCGATGAAGTGCCTATTCTTGCCGTTATTGCCACACAGGCTGCGGGCACGACTGTAATTCAAGACGCCCAGGAACTTCGGGTTAAAGAATCAGACCGCTTGGCCGCCATCTCGCAGGAGTTGAATAAAATAGGGGCGGATGTGGAGGAACTTCCCGACGGCTTAATTATTAAAGGGCCTACCGCCTTAAAAGGCGGCACAGTTCAAAGCCACGGCGATCACCGCATTGCCATGGCCTTAGAAATTGCGGGGCTTTTCTGCGCAGGGCCCTTAAAGGTTAAAGATGAGCTGGTCGCAGGAATTTCTTTCCCCGGCTTTCAAAAAGTACTGGCCGGGCTGACAGAGAGGTGAACTAATGCTTCGGATGTTAACCGCGGGGGAATCGCACGGGCCCGCCCTGGTAGGTATCTTGGAGGGCCTGCCCGCTAATTTCCCCGTAAACGCAGCAAAGATAAACGAAGACCTGAAGCGCCGCCACAAGGGCTTTGGCCGCGGGGGCAGGCAGAGTATTGAAAATGATGAAATTGAATTTTTAGCCGGCCTGCGCGGCGGTTTGACTTTGGGCAGCCCGGTGGCTTTTTTAGTTAAAAATCGCGACTACGCCAATTGGCAGGAATATATGGATCCTGAAAAAGAGCCCGCCTCCGGCCGGGAGATTACCAAGCCCAGGCCCGGGCATGCTGATTTAAGCGGCGGGTTGAAATACGGGTTTGGCGATTTACGGAACGTCACAGAGCGGAGCAGTGCCCGTGAAACGGCGGTTAGGGCCGCGGCCGGCAGCATCTGCTCGCAGCTTTTAAGCTTTTTTAAAATAGAGGCGAAAAGCCACGTGCTTTCGATTGGAAAAGTATCTTTAAGCGAAAAAGGATACACCTTTCAAGATCTGGCACGGGCGGAAACCTCCCCGGTTTCCTGTATTGATGAAAGCACGGGCCAAAAGATGATGAGAGAGATCAGAAAAGCTGAAGATGCGGGAGATTCTTTAGGCGGCAGCTTTGAAGTTATCATCCGCGGTGTGCCGGCAGGGTTGGGCAGTTACGCCCACTGGGACCGCAAACTGGATGCCCGCTTGGCTTACGCCTTAATGAGTATCCAGGGCATTAAGGGCGTAGAAGTGGGCGCGGGATTTTCCGCCGCCGCGGCTTTAGGTTCAGCTTACCACGATGAAATTTTCCACAGCAAAGATAAAGGTTTTTACCGGAAGTCAAACAGAGCAGGGGGTATCGAAGGCGGTGTCTCCAACGGCGAGGATCTTGTTTTGCGGGCAGCCATGAAGCCCATTCCCACTTTGAGAAAACCTTTGGCCACAGTCGATATTAAAACTAAAAAGGCGGGGCGGGCGGCAGTGGAAAGAGCTGACACCACCGCAGTGCCCGCTGCGGCGGTTGTGGGCGAATTAGTGGCTTTAACCGTTTTGGCGGAAGCCTTCTTGGAAGTTTACGGTGCCGATACCCTAGAGGAGATGAAAAAACGATGGGCAGGCTCAAGGTAACTTTACCGGGGGCTTTCACCTATGAGATTTCCATTGGGGACGGAATCTGGCGGGAAGTTGAAGATTTTGCAAAAGGCTTTTCCAAAGTTTTTATCGTTACGGATGAAAATGTAGAAAATCTTTACGGTAAACGGCTGCCTTTTCCCCGCTTTGTTATGCCTCCCGGCGAAGGCTCCAAAACGTGGCGGCAGGCGGAACTTCTTTTAAAACAGATGTCCCGCGCTGATTTGGACCGCCAAAGCTTAATAATTGCCCTGGGCGGCGGGGTGGTAGGTGATTTGGCGGGCTTCGCCGCCTCAATTTTTCTGCGGGGCATCGCTTACAGCCAGATCCCCACAACCCTTTTAGCCCAGGTAGACAGTGCAGTGGGCGGTAAAACTGCGGTAAATTTGCCTTGGGGTAAAAATCTAATCGGCAGTTTCCACCAGCCCCGGGCTGTGTTTATCGATCCGGCGGTTTTAAAAACCTTGGATAAAAGAGAGATTACAAGCGGCTTGGGCGAAGTGCTGAAATATGGGGTGATCGCCGGGCCCAAGTTTTTTTCGGATGTGACAGCAAACCTGGAGGGTGTCTATAATGCGGACCCCAAGGTCTGCGGGCCGATTATCAGGCAGTGTTTGGAAATTAAAAGCGAGATTGTAAGGCGGGATGAACACGATTTGGGACTGCGCAAAATCCTGAATTTCGGCCACACTTTCGGCCACGCCCTGGAGGCGGCAGCTGATTTCACCGCTTATAAGCACGGGGAAGGGGTTTTAAACGGCATGCTTTTAGAGGCGCGCTTAAGCTTTGATCTGGGCATTTTACCCCGAAAAGAATACGAAAAGATTAAAACAGGTTTAGAAAAAGTAGAACTTAAGGGGGATTTTAAAAAACCTCCCTTTGGGAAAATCAAAGGCGCGCTGCTGAAAGATAAGAAAAATCGCCGGGGGCAGATTTCTTTCATTCTCCCCAAAAGGCTGGGTGAAATGGAAGAAGTATTTTTAGGTGTGAAAGAGGTAGGGCAGTGGTGGCAGAAAATTTAAGCCAACAAGTATATGCAGTCGTGGGTGATCCTTTAGGGCATACTTTTTCACCTCGGCTGCATCGGGCCGTTTTTGATTATTTGGGGCTTTCCCACATTTACATAGCGTGGGAAGTGAAAAAGGCCGAATTTAAAGCGGCCGCGGCACAGCTGGCGCGCAATACAGCGGGCTTTAACGTTACCGCGCCTTACAAAGAAGAAATTATAGAATATTTAGACGATCTGGATCTCAGCGCCGAAATCTATGAAGCAGTTAACACGGTTAAGAAAGAAAAAGGCCGCCTAATTGGCTATAATACAGATGGTTCCGGCTTTTTGCAGGGCCTGGGCGCTTACGAGATCGAAGGCAAAAATGTTTTAATCCTGGGTGCGGGCGGCGCAGCCCAGACGATTGCTTATGAACTGGCGCACCGCGGCTGCCGGCTGACCATCGCCAACCGAAGCGATGAGCGGGCAAGCCGTTTGGTTTTCCGCCTCAAGCGTAAATTCCCCGCTGTGCAGGCGAGAAAAGCGCGCCTAAACAAAATCCCCACTGACAACTACCACTGCGTGATCAACGCCACACCTCTCGGCATGGGGAAATTAAGCGGTGAAACGCCCCTCCACTCCCAGCATCTCAGCGGGGTGGAATTAGTTTATGACCTGATTTATAACCCGGGGGAGACGAAACTGCTGAAGTTGGCGGAGGCAGTGGGCTGCCGGACGATTAACGGCTTTCAGATGCTCGCCTGGCAGGGCTTAAAAGCCCAGGAAATTTGGCTTAACCGCACTTTTTCCCAGCAGGAAGCGGCAGACATTTTAGAGATAATTGAAAGGAAGAAAGAGGCGTGGCAAAAATCCTAGTCCTGCACGGCCCTAATTTAAATCTTTCCGGCCTGCGGGAACAAGCAATTTACGGCAGGAAGACTTTAGATCAGATCAACCGGGAAATTGAAGCATTGGCGGCCCAACTAAATTTTACGGTGGATTTTATTCAATCCAACCACGAAGGTGTTTTAATTGACCACATCCAGCGGGCCAAAGGGATCTATGATTGGCTGGTTATCAACCCCGGTGCTCTCGCCCATTACAGTTACGCTCTGCGCGATGCCATCGCGGCGGTTGAAATCCCTGCCATCGAAGTTCATTTAAGCAACATCCAAGCCAGGGAAGAATTTCGGGCCCGCTCGGTAGTGGCGCCGGCCTGCCGCGGCCAAATTGCCGGTTTCAACTACCGCTCCTACCTTTTAGCCCTCTATGCCATCTTTGAGTACCGGGGTGAGAAAAAGTGAGCCTGGAAAAACTGCGCCAAGCAGTTGCTGAATGCAACCGGGGTTTAACGGAACTTTTCCAAAAGAGGCAGAGTTTGGTTTTAGAAATTGCCCGCTATAAGAAGGAAAAGAAGCTGCCGATTTATGATGGGGAGCGGGAAAAAGAAACCCTGAAAAGTTTTCCCAACGAGGCGCACGAGTTTCTCCGGCAGATAATGCGCTTAAGCAGAAAACAGCAGAGTGAGCTTCTTTTCCCCTACAACATCATTTTGACGGGCTTTATGGGGACAGGTAAAACAGCTGTCGGTGCCAGGCTCGCCTTTGAATTGGGCCGGGACTTTTACGATACTGACGGGCTTTTGGAAAAAAGGCTGGGCACAACGATTGCAGGCTACTTTCAAGAAAAGGGCGAACCCGCTTTCCGCCAAAGGGAAAAAGAGCTGCTGAGAGAGATCGCGAAAAAAGAAAAGGTTGTCATATCTTTAGGCGGCGGGGCGGTTTTAGATGGGGAAAATGTCACGGCGCTTCGCGCAAACGGGCGCTTCATTTTATTGAAAGCCGCACCGGAAACAATTTTAGCCAGGCTCAAAAGCAGTGATTTGCGGCCGCTTTTGGGTCAAGAAATGACGGCAGAAAAAATCAATGAGCTGCAGAATAAGCGGCGGGACATTTATTTAAACTGTGCGGACGTTGTTGTCGAAACGGATAACTTGACTATCGAAGAGGCGGCCGTGGAGGCCATCTTGGCGCTTTATGGCTTAAAGGAGAGGGGTAAGCAGGCAGATGAAACTTTCTACGGCCGTTAAAATGGGCGATCTTTCCTCAGAGGAAAAGTTTTTCGCCCACTTTGCCCGCATCTTAAAGACCAATTTAGAGGCGGGCTTTCAAATTTTAGATATGCCTTTTGCCCAATACACGCGCAACCCTTCGCCTTTAAGGCAGGGGGGCTGGTTTGCTTGGCTGGAAAGGCTAAAGTTTACGGCGAAAGAAATTGGCGTGCAGTGGGGCCAAGGCCATGCCCATTTTTTTGCGGGCCCGCCCACAAATGAAGATGATGAGCTGATGCTGCGCTCAATCCAAGGCGCGGGCCTTTTAGGCGTCAAGTGGCTTGCGGTCCATCCGATTTCGGTTTGGAAGGATTCGATCTATTCGCGGGAAGAATCTCTTTTGGCAAATCTAAAGATGCTTAGAAAGTATGGGGAGTGGGCCAAGTCCGCCGGTGTGAAGTTAGCCGTGGAAAATGTTTTTGGGCAGAACTTCGGCAGTTACCCGCAGGATCTCTTGGAACTTTTAGCTTCTTTAAATGATCCCATCTTTGGCATCTGCTGGGATACGGGCCACGCCCATTTAATGG
>JBHGWS010000124.1:0-4934 GCA_041936745.1 Candidatus Darwinibacter acetoxidans | reverse complement strand
AGTGCTACGGTTTTCGAGATCAAATGCAACGGCAAAGTAGTGGATGAAGCATTATTGAACGCAGGCCTGGCCGGGCATTTCAATGTTCCCGTGCTTCTTTTGGTGGGGGACAATGTAGTTTGCGACTTCGCCCGGGAAAACTTTAAGGGTGTAAAAACCGCCCAAGTAAAAGAGGCAATTGACCGGGTTGCCGTTAACAGCTTAAGCCTTGAGGCGGCCTGGCAGTTAGCCGCTGAGCAGGCAAAGCTGGCCATAGAGGAAGCGAATAAAGCCAAACCATATGCAGTGGAGGGGCCGGTTACATTTACAGTAACCTTCAGAGCAACCAGTTCCGCCAATATGTGCACGCTTTTCCCTCAGGTTAAACAGGTGGGCCCGAACACGATTGAGATCAGCGGAGAAGATTACCTCAGCGCTTACAGGCAGCTGTGGGGCCTTTTGATTTTAGGGCGTGCGGTACAAAACGGGATTTTATAATTAAATTCTAAGTAAATAGGGAAAGGGCGTGGCCGGTTTTTGGGAAACGCCCTTTCTTTGTGCGCCCGGCATGTTGACCGAGCCGATGGGTTGAAAGAAACCCTGTCACCCAACCAGCGGGAAGACAACCATAAGGCAAGGGCGTACTGGCAACAGTGGGTCCGGAGGAAGCCGATGGGGGGTCCTGGAACATAGCGAAAGCGATCCGAGGTTGGCTTGCAGAGTGGGTAACCTTGCAAAGAGTGGGAAGGCCCGATAGCTGGATGACTCTGGAAGTTAGGACGGATGGGTTCAGGGCATGGCAAGTTGACTTACCCGGGGAAGTCCCTAATGTCTCGCCGGAAGGGGCGAGTAAGTAAAGCACAAGTGGAAACACAAGGCTAAACGATGCATTGGGGATTGCAGACGAGTCCGTAGTAGCGATAAACCTTAGGCCAATGAACCTTGGTAACAAGAGGGAGGACAAAACCTAGGGGACTTCTGTGTAATGCAGGAGGCGCCTTCAGGCCAAAAGCCTGACGGTGGTGTGAAGGGACGAAGAAGAATCAAAGTGAACAAAGACCAACCGGACACTCATCAGGAGAACATAACAGCCACTGAAATGCGGCTGGGTACGCTGCGGCGGCGGTGACGAGCTTGACTGCTGCAGACGACCACTCGGTAAAGTAGCAAAGAAACTGGAGGTAAGATTGCCTTCGAGCTAGAGACGCCTTCAAGACTTGGTGAAGAAATTACACTGGTGAGTAAACGGGAAAGTTAGAGTTCAGCAGGATTGGAGGTTTCGTCATGCGTAAATGGTACAGCTTAATAGACAAAGTCTACGCCTTGGAAAACCTTCGCCAAGCGTTCAAGCACGTGAAATCTAACAATGGTGCTCCCGGGATAGACGGCGAGACCGTGAAGGATTTTGCCACGGAACTTGAAGACAGGCTAGCCGTTATCCATGACGAGCTGAAAACCGGAAAGTATGAACCGAGTCCGGTCAAGAGGGTGGAAATCGAAAAAGAAGATGGGGGCAAAAGGCCGCTGGGAATACCAACGGTCAAAGATCGGGTAGTGCAACAAGCACTTCGACAAATCATTGAACCAATCTTCGAACCGGACTTCCACCCATCAAGCTATGGATACCGACCAAACCGCTCCTGCCAGAAGGCGGTAGCGAAAGCTGAACAATTTCTCAGGCGATATGGGTTACCTCATGTCGTGGACATGGATCTATCCAAATGCTTTGACACTCTTGACCACGACCGCATCATTCAGGGTGTAAACAGAAAGATAAGTGATGGAAGAATTCTCGGATTAATCAGGCAGTTCCTTACCGCTGGTGTAATGCAGGACGGCGCGCTTCTAAAGACGGAAGTCGGCAGCCCGCAAGGTGGGGTCATTTCACCGCTTCTGGCCAATATCTATCTGGACGAATTTGACCAGAAGATGAAGGCCATGAATGTCAGAATCGTGCGCTACGCTGATGACATCTTAATCTTTGCAAAGTCGAAGAGGCAAGCGAAGAGGCTCGGGAAAATTGCCACGCATATCCTGGAAGACGAGCTTGGTTTGAAAGTCAACAAGACCAAGACCCACCTCACTAATCTTTGGAAAGGCGTGTCCTATCTGGGCTTTGTAATCTTCCCGAAATACATCGGGATTGATCCGAAAAGGATTAAGAAATTCAAGGCCAAGGTAAGAAGGCTGACACCCAGAAATCATGCCAAGAATGTGGAGCGGCAAATTGCAGAGTTAAATCGGTTCCTCAGGGGCTGGATTAACTACTTCAGAATAGCTAACATCAAAGGCTTTCTGCAGAATGCGATGAGCTGGATTCGCAGGCGGTTGAGAATGAAACAAATGCGGGAATGGAAAAGTTGGAAAGGATTGCACAAGGAGCTGCGCAGGCGCGGATATCAAGGTGAGATTCAGAAAATCTCCATGTACCGCTGGCGGAACTCTTTGTCCGGCCTTTTGCATATGGCTCTTCCTAATGAGTGGTTTCGGGAAAAAGGTCTCCTTGACTTGACACGGTATGAAGTTGGGATTCTGTCGCACTTCTACGAAGTGCACTAGGTTCTTCAGGAGCGGTGTACGTGGTCCGTACGCACCGTTCTGTGAGAGGAAAAACGCTAGGCAGATCACCTAGCGTTTACCTACTCGATGCTCAATTGTAAACTCTGCAGGGAAAAAATAACCTTTTCCCGAATGTAGATAAAAGGTAAACAGTGGAATAGAGGTTAGAGAGGTGGAGAAATGTTAGGTATAAAAAATGTGCGAATTGAGACGATTACGCAGGGCAGCATTGAAAACGGCCGCATTTTAATTAAGGACGGGAAAATAGCGGCCGTGGGGGCCGATTTGGATTTAGCCGGCTGTACCAGGGTGATTGACGGGGCAGGCGGTGTTTTAACACCGGGACTAATCGATCCCCACACTCATCTTGGTTTATCGGAAAGCGGCTTGGGCCGAGAGGGGGAAGACACCAATGAGGGGCTAGATCCCTTAACGCCTTACCTCAGCGCCCGCGACGGCATCAACATGCATGATCAGGCTTTTGAAAGTTTCAGAAAAGCCGGTATTACAACCGTCGGTGTGCTGCCGGGCAGCGGCAATATTATCGGCGGTACGGGAGTTGCCATTAAATGCAGGGGCAGTGTCGTGGATGAAGCCATCTTAAAAGATCCCGTGGGCATGAAAGCGGCTTTGGGGGAAAATCCCAAAACGCTCTATGCCGGGCAGAAGAAGTCTCCCGCCACCAGGATGGGAAGCGCCGCCGTTTTAAGGGGTGCGCTGCAGAAGGCCAAAGATTATCTGGAAAAGCAAAACAGCAGTGGCGCAGATGACAATGGTCAAAGAGACAAAGTAAGTGAGGCTTTACTGCCTGTAATTAAAGGCGAGCTGCCGCTGCACATCCACTGCCACAGGCATGATGACATAATGACGGCTGTGCGGATCTGCCGCGAATTTGCTGTGCCGTATGTTTTGGAGCATGTGACGGACGGCCATTTACTGGTGGCCGTATTGAAAAAGGAAAACGTCCACTGCGGTGTTGGCCCAACGCTCCACTACGGGTCTAAGGTTGAGAACAAAGACCGCGATTTCAGGACGGCTGTCGTCTTTGCCCGCGAGGACATTCCCTTTTGCTTTATTACTGACCACCCGGTGGTTGACGGCAGGAACTATCTTTTAACCGCCAGTACGGCAACGCAGTGGGGGCTGAGCGATGAAAAAGCACTGGAGGCCATTACACTGGCTTCGGCGCGGCATTTAGGGGTCGAAGATCGGGTCGGATCTATCGAAGTTGGTAAAGATGCCGATTTTGTGATTTTTTCCGGCAACCCTTTAGAATTTACCACTTTTGTTGATCTGACTATGATAGACGGGGAGATCGTTTATGAGAGGAGCGAAAGCAATGTTAGCGGTTAAAGGGGCTAAAATTTATCCTGTGATAGGGGATGTTTTAGAAAACGGTACGATGATTATAAAAGACGGTAAGATTAAAGCTATCGGCGAGGATTTGGACATCTCCAAGGTAGATGGGGTTTTGGATTTCACCGGCAAGGTAATTATCCCGGGGCTAATTGATGCCCACACGCATGTGGGTATGTGGGGCGATGGGGAAGGTAGGCCCGGTTATGACGGCAATGAGGCTGTCAGGGCCATCACAGGCGAAGTTAGGGCTTTGGATGGGGTGAACCCCCGCCAGGTCAGTTTTGCCGGGGCAAGAGAAGGTGGCATAACTACCATTCAAATTCTGCCCGGTTCCGCAAACCCCATAGGCGGGCTCGGTTTTGCCTGCAAGACAGCGGGGAATATCATCGATGAAATGGTCGTTAAAAACCCAACGGGATTAAAGGGGGCTACCGGTGAAAACCCAAAAAGGGCCCACGGAGAGGCGCAAAAACATTCGCCGGCTACACGGATGGCAGTAGCATCGCTGATGCGCGAATACTTTAAAGACGCCCGTGAATACGGGGAAAAGAAAGCAAAGGCAAAAGAAGAAGGCAAACCGTTTACCGTTGATTTGAATTTAGAATCGGGGCTCATGGTTTTAAATAAAGAGATTCCTTTTAGGGTGCATGCCCATAGGCATGATGATATTGTAACCGTAATTCGGATCTGCGAGGAATTTGACATTAATTACACGATTGAACACTGCACTGACGGGCACCTTATCGCTGAGTATTTGGGGAAAAAGAATGTGACTGCGGTAGTGGGCCCCGGTTTATCCGCAGCATCTAAAGTAGAAACGAAAGATATGACGGATGAGAACCCCGCCATTTTGGCAAAGCATGGCGTTAAGGTCTGCTTGATGAGCGACCATCCTTTCTTAAACTGCCGCTATTTCTTACACTACGGGGCCATCTCTCATAAATACGGCCTGCCTTTTGACGAGACTCTGCGGGCCATGACTATCAACCCCGCAGAAGTATTGGGGATTGAGGATCGTGTCGGTTCCCTGGAAGTAG
>JBHGWS010000123.1:0-2860 GCA_041936745.1 Candidatus Darwinibacter acetoxidans | reverse complement strand
GAGACGGACGTATCGCACGAATATTTCAACCTGGCCCAAAGGCAATATGCGGAAGAAGTATTTGCACTATATGGCATAGCCGATCTTTTTGGATTAATGCCCAAGGCAAGACCTTCTTTTGAAAACGTAGAGGTAATTTTGGCGAAGGCCGCGGGCGAACTGGGATTATCACCGAAAACGCCTGTAGTTGCAGGTCCTTTTGATGTTTGCGCTTGTGCGCTCGGGGTGGGGACCATTCATGACGGTGAAGTTTCCACTGTCCTAGGTACAGCGGGAATTAACCAAATGGTAATGGATGAAGCCTTGACCGAACCGGCGGGCGTTGGTTTAACAATGTGTTATGGCCCCGCGGGGAAATGGCTGCGGGTTTTTCCCACCATGACCAGTACGGTGAGCCTTGATTGGTTTATCCAGCAGTTTTGTGAGTCGGATCTGCAGGCTGCAAAACAAGCGGGAAAATCCATTTACACCTATTTGGAAAAGGAAAAACTTACGCAAACCGAAGTGGGTGCGGGCGGACTAATCTACCATCCGTTTATCGATCTCGCAGGCGAAAGGGCACCGTTTGTTAAACCTACGGCAAGAGCCCAATTTTTGGGAATTAATTCCGAGCAGACACGTTACGATTTTTTACGGGCTGTCTATGAAGGAATTACTTTTGCTAACGCTGATTGCTATAACTACATGCCGAAGCCAATTGGCGAAATAAGCTTAACGGGGGGTGGGGCCAGAAGCGATTTTTGGAATCAAATGCATGCAGATATCACTGGTAAAGAAATCAGGCTTGTAGAAGGGACAGAGTCCGGTGCTAAAGGGGCGGTAATTAACGCGGCCACGGCCGTAGGGATTTTCCCGGATTTTGTCAGTGCAATTGACCAACTCGTCCATAGTAAAACGAGGTTTATCCCGAATACCGCTCATTATGATTTGTATCAAGACGTGTTCAAACTTTACAGGGAGGGTTATAAGGCCACTTGGGATTTTTGGGATTTGCGAGGCGAGATAATCAAAGGCTATTAGAAATAAAAAGGGTGATTGTTCGTGAAAGTACTAATTGCGGCAGATAGATTTGTCACTGCAGAAGTGTGGAAACAACATTTACGCGAGGCTCTGCCTGATTTTAAACTTCAGTTCATCGTAGAAGAGTCCGCATGGCCCGATGAGCCTTTCCTCCTCGGCGAAGAAGTAAACGAATACCTTGGGTCAGAGAAGCGCCTTGCCGAGCTGGCTCGGGACGTTGAGGTTATTGTAACCCAGTTGGCTCCAATAACCCGCAGGGTTTTGGATTCGGCGAAAAACTTGAAGATAATTGGCTGTTCACGCACGGGGCCGGTTAACATTAACGCGGAGGAGGCAGCCAAAAGAGGTATTCCGGTAATCTATGCACCGGGCAGAAACTCCTCTGCCGTGGCAGAATTTACAGTGGGTCTTATCCTGGCCGAAGTAAAAAACATATGCCGCGCCCATGTTGATTTAAAAAAAGGTGTTTGGCGCGGAGACTTTTACCGCTATGACATGGCCGGTCAGGAATTGTCGCAAATGCAAGTGGGCTTGATTGGGTTAGGTGCTATTGGTGTCAGGATGGTTCCGTTGTTAAAGGCTTTTGGGTGTAAAATAATGGTCTTTGATCCTTATGTCTCTGAAAGTTACTTGCAGGAGCTGGACTTAATGCCGGTTTCCTTAGAGGATTTGTTGCGAACTGCGGATATCGTTTCTTTACATGCACGTGTGACTGAGGAAACCAAAGGCATGATTGGAAAAGCCGAGTTTGAAATGATGAAACCTTCTGCTTATTTTGTAAATACGGCACGAGGCCCTCTCGTTGACTATTCGGCTCTTTACGATGCTTTAGCTGCAAAACAAATTGCGGGGGCTGCTCTAGACTGCTTTGCCATAGAGCCTGTCCCGGAAGGCGATCCTCTTCTTAAACTGGAAAACTGCACGATTACACCACATATAGCCGGTTCATCAAAGCATACTGCCCATACGGCGGCAAAGTTGGTATGCAATGATCTAGCGAATTTCTTTGCGGGGCGGGAATTAAATAATAATTTCGTCGAGAAAGCATAGTTTTATTTGGCTATGAATTCTTAAATATTACACAAATTGGAGGGAATTTATAATGACAAAAGATTATTCAGGTTCATTGCCAGAGACGATGCGAGCGGTGGTCTGCCACGGCCCGGGTGAGTATAAGGTTGAGGAAGTCCCGGTTCCGCGGCCCGGCCCCGGTGAAGTTGTCATCAAGGTTGAAGCCTGCGGTATTTGCGCAGGGGATGTTAAAGCGTTTCACGGTGCCGAAATGTTCTGGGGTGGCGGTGTCAACCCAGCTTGGATGCGCGCTCCGGTTATCCCCGGGCATGAATTTGTCGGTATAGTAAAAGCTTTGGGTGAAGGCGCGGGAGAGAAGTACGGCCTTGAAATTGGCGATAGAGCCATTTCTGAGCAAATTGTGCCGTGCGGCAAATGCCGTTTTTGCACGAGCGGCCAGTATTGGATGTGTGAAGTCCACAATATTTATGGTTTTCAAAAGGAAGTTAACGGAGGAATGGCGGAATATATGTTGTTCCCCGAAACTGCCCTTAACCACAAAGTACCTCATGATCTTCCCTTGAAAGCCGCGGCCATGATTGAACCTTTTGCCTGCAGTTTACATGCAGTTAACAGGGCCAAAATTCAGTTTGGTGAAGTAGTTGTAATTTCAGGCGCCGGCCCCTTGGGAATGGGGATGGTAGGTGCCGCTAAATTGAAAAACCCAGACAAACTGATTGTCCTTGATCTGAAAGATGATCGGCTGGAAATGGCCAAACGTTTTGGCGCCGACTTGACAATAAATCCGGCTAAAGAAGATGCGGATAAA
>JBHGWS010000122.1:0-7419 GCA_041936745.1 Candidatus Darwinibacter acetoxidans | reverse complement strand
AAACCATTAGTGGTTGTAATTACTGACCTGGATCCAATCTCCCACAACCCGGGCAATCTCCGGCCCCGACGGTTTGGGCACTTCGCCGTCGGGTGCCCGGGAAATATAGTGGGCAATCCGCAGTTGGGTTGGTTCTAAACGGAACGCATAAACGGTGGCATCGATCTTACCCTCCGCGCCCGCATGCGCCACCCCGCGCAGCGAACCTAAAACAAGAATATCACCGCTGCAGACTATCTCCGCTCCTGCGTTGACATCGCCCATAACAACCACATTCCCGTCGTAATACACTCCTTGGCCGGAACGGATCGTCCGGCGGACCAAAAGAGTGTTCTCCTCCGGTTTCGGATCAGCTTCCGGCTCTGCCTCCTCACCGGCAGGTTCCACAACTTGAGGCGGCCGCCGGTCCAGCCTCATTTTGAAGCGGGCCATCAGCTCCTCCAGTTGATCCAACTGCTTTGAATCGAGGCTGCCTTTTTCTAAATATAATTTAGCGGAAGCACCGGCGAAAAAGCTTTGGGCAGATGAAAGCTGCCTTTCCAAAGCAGCAATCACACGGGGGAATTCCTTCCCGTCTTTAATCGTGACGACTAATCCGTCACGGCCCCCTTTAATACTACACAAATCTTTATTCATGGTACCGCCACTCCTTATATCAAACCGTTTCTTCTTTCTGCAAAAAGAGATGAATTTCCTGCCTTAATCCTTTTTTTCCCGCTCGCCAAAGCCAAAATAGGCGTCTAAAACTTGGCGGGCAATGGGCCCGGCTGCCGAGGCGCCGCCGCCACCCTGCTCAACCACTACCGCAACGAGAATTTCCGGCTCTTCCACAGGCGCGTAGGCGACAAAAATGCCGTTGGAAATACTGCCGGGAATCTCCCAGGTACCCGTTTTGGCCGCCACCGTCAGAGGAAAACCGGCTAAAACATGCCGCGCTGTGCCCCTGGCGTGTTTTACCGGAGCAGTCAGAAGATCGTTTAAAGTCCGCCAATTTTCTTCGCTGCCTGCCATTTTTTTTGCCAGCTCAGGTTCCATTTGGAAAATAACCGTCCCGTCGGGAGTGCGGATCTCTTGCACAACCTGAGGAGTGTAAATGCTGCCCCCCGTGGCAATAGCGCTATAGGCTTGGGCCAGCTGCAGTAAAGTCATTTGGTGAAAGCCCTGGCCGATCGAAATTTGCTCCGTATCGGAAGGGTACCAGTTTTGTTCCGAGGGTTCCCGCTTACTGAAGGCGGCCTTTTTCCATTCCCGATCGGGTAAGATCCCCGAGGCTTCTTTCGGTAAAAGCTGCAGGCCCGTAGGGCTGCCGATGCCGAAAGAGCGCATCCATTCAGCCAAGCGGTCAATACCCAACTCGACGCCATTTTCGGCAAAATAGTGGTTACTGCTCATCCCCAACGCATCGTACATGTCGATTTGGCCGAAAGGGGCCAGATTATTCGTAATTACCCAATCGCGCACCCCGTATTTGGTAACGCCCGTTGCATTAAACTTATCTTTAGGCCCAATAATGCCTTCTTCCAGAAGAGCCAACGCCGTCAGCGGTTTGAATGTGGAACCGGGCCCGTATAAAGCTTGGGTTGCCCGGTTGAAAAAGGGGCGCTTTTGATCCGCTGCCAGCTCCTGATAGTATGTATTCCGCTTTGTCGCATCGAGCAGGCGCTCGGGATAAAAGCCCGGGATACTGGCCATTACCAGAATTTCACCTGTTTGGGGATTTAAAGCCAAAACTGCCCCCGTCTGGGCCCCCGGCTCCTCTTCCAGAGTTAAAATATGCTTTAAAAAAGCCTCTTCGGCCACTGCCTGCAGATGGCGGTCAATAGTCAAGCTGATATTGAAACCCGGGACACATTCCAAAACGTTGACAGTTTGAATCGGCCTGCTTAAAGCATTGACTTCCACGGTCAGTGTCCCCGCCTCGCCCCGCAGCAAATCTTCGTAAGTCTGCTCAATACCGCTTTTGCCCACCAGATCGCTGCCCCGGTAGCTTGTCCCAAGGCTCTGCAGTTCCGCGGGATTGATGATGCCTAAATGGCCAATTAAATGGCTTGCCAAATCCCCGTGCAGATATTCCCGCACAGGTTCTTCTTCGATAAATACGCCGGGCAGATGAATTCGGTTTTCTTCCACGGCGATCACAGTTTCCGGGTCAAGATCCCTTTTAATGCGTACCGATTCGTAAGGAAAACCACGCCCTTTTTCTACAGCTTCGGCCAGTTCCTCGCTGCTTAAACCTAAAAGTTCGCAGAGCAGGTCGGCGCTTCTGGTATCTCCCGCGGGAAACCCGCCGGGAACCAAAGAGACTGTGAAAGATGAGCGGCTCCGCACCAATACATCCCCGTTGCGGTCCAAAATTTCGCCCCGGGGCGGGATTATGCGCAGCTGCCGAATGCGGTTGCCGTCAGCCAAACGGGCGTAAAGTTCCCCTTTAATCATCTGCAGATACCATAAACGGCCTAAAATTATGGCTAAAAGCCCGATGACAGTATAGAAAAGAAGGCGGAGGCGCTTATTTACGTTTTTCTGATCCATAACGTCACCCCGTTCTTTTCAATAGTTCATCCCAATAAACAATCCGCTTGTTCAACCGCGCCAGCGGCCCGTAAACGATCAGGCCGAGTAAACCGTTTAAGATGCCCGTTGCTAAAATGGTCCGCCAAGTAAAATAATCCCAAACTACTGCCGCGCCGAAAGCGGCTTGGCCGAGTAAATATAAGATCTGCCCGGCCCAGGTCGCCACCAAGACAGTGGAAAAGCGCACCACTAAGTTTTCTTTATACAAACGGCGGCTTAAAAAACCGACACCGAAAGCCGTTGCCATCACAGTTACGGCACCCAAACCTAAAAACCGGCCGATCAACAGATCCTGTAAAAGGCCGCCGGCAAAACCGAAGAGCCCGCCGCTTGTAGGGCCTTCTAACATCGCGTATAAAAGAGCCGCCAATAAAATTAATTCCGGCCTAAAGCCAAAAAGGCTTAAACCGGGAGGCCCGAACGTCTGTAGTATTAAAGCTAAGAAAAAAACCAGGCCATAGGCAGCGTACTTCACTTTTTTCCTCCCTATTCTTGGGATAAAACCACTAAAACATATTCCAAAAGGGTGAAGTCGACATAAGGCTCCACCAAAGCCACAAAAGACAGATCGTATTGGCGCGGTTCCACCGCCACTACTTCCCCGATTAACAGGTTTTTAGGATAAATGCGGCTTAAACCGGAGGTGACGATCACATCACCCGGTTCAACTTGCGTATCCCGGCTTAAAGGTGTTGCCGCCAGCATACCTTCTTTTTCCTGCATCCCTTCAACGAGGACTAAATCGCCGCTGTTTTGGACCAAGCCGCCCGTAGCACTCCGGGGATCGATGGCCAAAAGCACCGTACTGGTGTAGCGGGAGCTGTTAATCACGGTACCCACAATCCCCGCATTGCTGATGACAGCCATGCCGCTGGTAACGCCGTGTGCCGTACCTTTGTTAATGGTGACGGAACTTTCCCAATGACTGGGCGAACGGCCGATTACTTCTGCTACCAATAGTTCGTGCAGCACATCGCTTTTAAAATCCAGGGCTTCCCGCAGCCATTCGTTCTCCCTTTGGTAATTGCGTGATAGAAGGACCTGGCGCTCCAGATCCAAAACTAAAGCCTCCAACTCTTTATTTCTCTGCTGCATGTTCCGCCAACTTTTCACCGTTTCCACCCGATGGTAGAAAAAGCGTTGGACGCGGCTGAAAGCCGTTTGAAACGGCGCTAACAAATCCCGCCAAAAAGCTTCCAAAAAACTAATTTTTGAGCGGTTTAAGGATGTGTAGTGAATTGTACCCACGATGACAACCACCAGAAGAACCGCGAAAACTACCTTCCAGCGCAGTAATTGCTTAAACACGTTTTTCACATCCCTTTTTTCCCGCACTTGCCTTTAAGAATAACGCCTGGGGCCTAACATGATCCGCTGCAGCAGTTCAAAGTGGCGTAAGGCTTGGCCTGTCCCTTCGACTACCGCTGTCAGGGGGTGTTCAGTGATATGGACGGGCATGCCCGTCTCCTGTACTAAGAGGCGGTCAAGGCCGGTTAAGAGCGAGCCGCCTCCCGCCAGCATTATCCCCCTATCCATAATATCCGCGGCCAGCTCCGGCGGCGTCCGCTCTAAAGTAACCTTGACCGCATCAATAATATGTTGGACCGGTTCCTCCAAGGCTTTGTGGATTTCAGTTGAAGTTACCTCAACTGTTTTGGGCAGGCCGCTTACAAGGTCGCGGCCTCTCACCTCGATTGACAATTCCTCCCCCGCAGCCGGGTGAGCATAGCCGATCTGGGTCTTGATGTTTTCTGCCGTCCTTTCCCCAATTAACAGATTATAAGCGCGGCGGATGTGCTGCACGATGGCTTCGTCCATTTCATCACCGGCGACCCTGATAGAGCGCTGGGAGACGATCCCGCCTAAAGAGATTACCGCAACCTCCGTGGTACCGCCGCCCACATCGACGATCATGGTGCCTGTGGGTTCTTGAACGGGCAGCCCGGCACCGATGGCGGCAGCCATCGGTTCTTCGATCACCCTAGCGTCTTTAGCCCCGGCGGAAAGGGCAGCGTCAATTACCGCCCTTTTTTCCACTTCGGTAACCCCGGAAGGCACAGAGACCACAACCCTGGGCCGAAACCAACTGGTGCGGCGGGTAGCCTTAGCGAGAAAATCTTTTAAAAGCCTTTCCGTGACTTCAAAATCGGCAATAACCCCATCTTTCAAGGGACGGATGGCCACGATATTACCAGGCGTTCTTCCCACCATCTCTTTGGCCTTATTGCCTACTGCGAAAATTTCATCACTATTTCGATCGATAGCCACAACAGATGGCTCGTTAATTACAATCCCTCTGCCTTCCACGAGCACCAGGGTATTTGCCGTTCCTAAGTCAATGCCGATATTTTTTCCAAAACGCCTGAACACGTTAATCCCTTCCCTTCCGCTAGAGCAGCCCTTGTTCTCTAAAACTTAGATAGCGATTGTCACCGACTATAATATGATCTAAAACAGTAATGCCTAAAATTTCTCCCACCTCGCACAGCCTTTTAGTAGTAGTAATATCATCCGGGCTGGGCGTTAAATCGCCGCTGGGATGGTTATGCACCAAAATTACCGCGGCACTGCTTCTTTTAATGGCTTCCTTAAACATCTCCCGCGGGTGGACTAAGGAGGAATTCAAATGGCCGATGGAAATAACACTTTTGGCAATCACCTTATGCTTGGTATTCAGCATTATAATCATGAAATGTTCTCTGTCTGCCAGGCTCAGTTCCCTCAGCACCATTTGGGCCGCATCCTGCGGATTGTTAACTACGCCGTGAAACTCCATGCGCGAATCGGCCAAGCGTTTGGCCAATTGAAAAGCCGCTAAAATGTCACTGGCTTTGGCAGGCCCGATACCTTTGACCTGCAGCAGTTCTTCGAAACTGGCATCCGCCAGCCCGCGCAGTGAACCAAACTGCACCAACAGCCTTTCCGCTAAATACAGCGCTGATTTTTCACGCGTCCCCGTTCGCAGTAAAATAGCCAATAATTCCTTGTTCGCCAGACTCTCCGCCCCGTGCCTGAGCAGGCGCTCGCGAGGGCGTTCTTCTTTGGGAAGATCTTTAATTTTGATTCGGGTCAAAAAGATAAGCCTCTTTTCCTCTCCCCGGGCAGTCTCAGGGCATGACCTCCAGGCCCAGCTTGCGCAGCTCAACTGCCAGCCTGGGCATGGGCAGCCCCATAACATTATAATAGCAACCTTTTATTCTTTCCACAAGCAGGCCCCCAAATCCTTGAATGCCGTAAGCGCCCGCTTTATCCAAAGGCTCCCCCGTCTTGGCATAGCCGGAAATTTCCGCCTGGGAAAGTTGCCGGAAAAAAACGACAGTGGTTTCCTGAAAAACAGCGGCGGTTTTCCCCGCCCGAGCCAAAGCCACCACAGTGGTTACTTCATGCTCGCGCCCACTTAAAAGCCTAAGCATGTCCTCGGCATCTTGCATATCTTTTGGCTTACCCAAAAGGGCATTTCCCAAAACAACAACGGTATCCGCGCCTAAAACCAAAGCATTGGGGTAAAGCCTGCTTACCGCCAAAGCTTTTGCACAGGCATTAATTTCAGCGGCTTTTTGGGGCTGCCCTTCTTCTGTTTCCTCCACAGGTTCGGTTTTAACAGTAAATTCTAAGCCGAAATGCTGCAAAAGGGCCTTTCGCCTGGGTGATTGGGAGGCCAATATTAAATCCATTCGCTATCCCTTCTCCTAATTTAACCGTGATGATTAAATATTCCCTGCCTGCCTCCGATTTCCCTGCTAAAAAAAGAAGTCCCTGCGGACTCCTTTAAAGCCTGCCAAAATGGCGGTGACGATGAGGCAGCGAAATGGCCCCCAATTCCCTGCTGATTTCCAGCAAGTAAGTGTCCTTGATCGGCCGGTTGTCATTGATTGCCCAGCCATCCAAATAATGGTGATGGCCCGTCCACTCCCAGGGCAGGTTCAGTTGTTCCTCCAGTTCCAGTCGGCGCCACGAAAGCTCATAATCCAACCTGCATCCCCCTTAGTATGCTTGCTTAAGTTCAATTCCCCGGTAATAGTATTGGAGAATATCCGGGTAAGCATACCCACCAAGGGCCATACCCTGTGCGCCGTGTTGGCTCATTCCCACCCCGTGGCCGTAACCCCAAACGGAGAAAACAAGTTCTTCACCCAGGCCCTCCGCTGTAAACCAAGTTGACCGCAGCCCCAAACGCTGCCTTATTTCCCGGCCGCTGAACCACTTTCCCCCTACTTCCACGGTTTTTACCCGGCCGGAAGGATAGCGCTCGATCACCTTGAAATTTTTTGCTTTCGCAACTTCCAAGCATTCCGCCAATTTTGCCCAAGCAATGCTGGCGGTGGAAAAATGATACGGTGCGGCGGTGCTGTAAGGATCGTCAACCGCCCGCAGGTAAGGCAGGAATTCGCTCCAGTAGTGTTCCGAATTTTCCGTCCTGCCCCCGCTGGCGGAGTGGTAAACGGCCAAGATGGGCTCCCCTTCGTAGCAGGCTATTATGCCTTGCGTCTCTTTCACAGCCTTTCTAATTTTATTCTGCAGCCGGCGAGCATTTAAAGCCCCGTACCGTTCGGAAAAAGCGGGCCAGGAGATCCAGGCTTGGCCCGACTGGAAGTCGGAAGAAAGATGGGCCTCGGGGTGCTCTAAGATACGCTCTCCCCGCTCGATACGCCGGTAAGCGTAGGTGCGGGCGGCCACGGCCTGTGCTTTAAGGGCCTCCGGTTCGAAACTGGCAGGCATTTCCGCAGCCACTACGCCCGCAACATAGTCTTCCAGCGTCATGTTCAACAGGCTTTGCGAAGCTTCATCCCACAAAACCACCATAGGAACGGCACGGGGAGAAAAAAAAGAAACCGTGCAGCTGCG
>JBHGWS010000121.1:0-16363 GCA_041936745.1 Candidatus Darwinibacter acetoxidans | reverse complement strand
GCTTTACCCGGCTCCTGCTACCAAACCAAATTGATCCCGAAACTTCTGAAGCAATTCCTTGCTCAAGTAGCAGCCGGAATGTTGTAGCCCATGGACCAAGCTGGCATGCCGCCTTCGTGAAATAAGCCCCGTTTGTTTTGCACAGCCTAAAACGCCTAGCGTGCCAACAACCGCAATATTGTATTCGCCACAAGCCTACGCATTGGTAGTTCATTTGTAACGCAAATTAAATCTTTTTCGTGAGCAATAGCTAGAATTTCCCGATCGTATTGGGAGAGCTGCATATATTGCTCTCCCAATTGCAGAAAAAGCCCGTAGCCCTCGGCGGAGGTAATATTGCCCTGCTCGAAAGGTAGATTTGTCAATTCTACTGTCTGTAGTTCAAACCGCACCACCTGCTCCGCAGGGACAATTTGAGCAAAAATCCGGTCTAAAAGACTTAAGGCCTTTACTTCGTGCAAATCTATTATGACATTAGCATCGATAATGGCATGCTCGCGGTAAAACTTTTTATAGCTAACCATTACCACCCCATTGTTTTACCACATCACGGGCTTCAATCAGGGAAATGCCGAGATATTCGGCCACCTTGTTGAGACCAATGCTGCCTCTACGATACAGGCTGTATACCAGAAGGTCAAAGCGATTACTTTTTTCAAAATAAGGCAGCGATTCCGGTTCAGTCTTTATATAACCTTGCTCATAGAGCCGTTCCTCAAATTTTTTGGCCTTTTGCAGGGAAATAAAGCCGTGGTTTGCAAGAGCCCGAACCGCCGCAAGAAAACTAACCTTGTATTTATTCTTCAAATACATAATGCCGTTATACGAGATATTATCACCAATGACTGCCCATTCTCTTTCGAGCCTATCTTTTGGCAGCAGAAAACAGCTGGCAAAATGATCAGCCATTTTCTCGTTAATATCCTTTTCCTTGCTGATGTAGTGCAGATCGGAATCGATGCGCCTGTAACCACTTCGGTGCAAAACAAGATGGCCCAGTTCGTGAATCAAACTAAATATCTTCCGCTCTTCGGTGACCTCCGGATCATCATTGACGTAAATATAGGATCCTAGATCATAAGAAAAAGCAGATGCCCCCCAAAGCTGGGAATCGGGGTCAGTGCCGTAAGCCACAATATTAATACCGGCTTCCTCCAAAGCAGTGAATAAATCCTGTCCATCCGCCCCTTCCATCGAAAGACTTCGTCTGATCTTTTGAGCGATTTGATCTATGGCTGCTTTATCATCCGCGGTTAAATCTTCTTTTCCCTGGGATTCAAAAGAGTAAGCGGGGGGATTAAAAGCCGGTTGCCCGGGAAAGTTCATCAAAAGTTCAGCATACAGCTGAAAACGGCGGGCAACCCCGGAAACGTCTTCCGGGCTGGCGTTACCGGCTCTAAACATCAAGGCGGGAAATCTATTATTAGAAGACGATAAGAAAAAATCTAATGGTTTGTCAAACTCCCTAGCTAAGATGGCCAGCTTTCCACTGTCAATAATTTGCTGTCCATTCAGATAGCCGTCAAGGGTTGGACGGCTGACTTCAATTAATTCCGCTAAGCCACTTTTCGAAATGCCGCGGGACATACGCATTTTTTCAATGTTTCGCCCGATTATTTCGGCTAGGTTACTCATGTTCTCCTCTCCTTTCTGTAAGTAATCTTATCATTTTTGGCAGTATAGTTCAAGGTTTTGTAAGTATTTCTTTACACTATTGGGCAAATGCCAAAATCTCACCTTAAAAACTTAGAAAGTATTTGTCATGCAAGTTCAACCATCACTGCGCACTTAGCCAAGCCATCCGAGGCGAATGAAGCAGACAACTACTGCGTGCCCCCGCCAGCTTAGTCCCGCCTTTGGTTTAATTCTGCAAATGGCTGCGCGGCAACGATTCCGTTCGGGCGCCGAATTGCTTGGCCATCTAAAGCATTTTGACACTATTTCCTTGTTTGTCATCCTTAAATTAGCTAATTTGGCTATGAGAGTTGGGGGTGAAAACAATGTGGAAGGTCAGTTCAACCGAGCCGCAGAACAATTTCGGCCATTATCTTTTAGTTGCCCAGGAACAAAAGATCATTGTCACCCGTAACGGCAAGGAAGTTGCCAAACTTTCCGGATTAAGTATTGGCGGGGATCGTGTCGCGGAAAAGGCACCGGCCCGCGGCTTTGGGCTGCGCCAAGCCACTTTTAAAGAATTTCAAGAGCCCACAAAAGAAGAAACCACAGAGCGCTACGAGTACATTGCTTCACCGAAAGTAGAGCACCAGTTTGCCTTATCCCGGCTGCACGGCATGCTCCATCAGTTTTTCCTTGGAAAGGACTGCCAAGCGTTTGCCGCCCCCTTAGATATCACCATTTCCCGTTATGAGGGGGATATCAATGTTGCACAGCCCGATTTGATGGTTATCTGCGACCTACAAGAAAACCTCGGCGAAGATGGCTACTACCACGGCGTGCCCGACCTGGTTATAGAGATCCTCTCGGAGGGGACCGGAAGAAACGACCTTATAAAGATACTTAGAAGGCGGAGTGTAGGAATACTGGATTGTTGATCCTCAAAACAAGCAGGTGTTCGTCTACCATTTCGCTGAGGGCAATATTATCAATCAAAAGGCCTTTACCGGCCCCGGGCGAGCAGTTTCATTTCATTTTTCTGATTTGGCAGTTGAACTAAAAGACGTTTTCTTGTAAGGCATGTTGTGAGGTGCGCATTGTGTGAAGGGCCGGGCTAAGCGGGCTTTTTAGATCCCTCGATAGAGAAGATGCCGGGGCTCTCTGAATCTATTGATCGAGAAATATTTTTGCAAACCTCTTGAACAAAAACTTGATTTGTACCGGGTTTGGATGTCAGTCGTGCACACCCGACCTTACCAGGCGGCGGGCAAGGGTAAACAGGAAAGATTCTTTAGGGCAGTCAGAACAAGATTTTAGGTGCGATTGGGAATGACGAAGACATTACCCTAGAAGAATTAAACGAGAGTTATTGGCGTTGGCTTGAACAAGACTATCTACTTAGCCCCTTAATAGGTTTGGAGAAAATCCTTTCATCTGTTAGTATTTAGTCAGGGGGACTTACGATGAAAAAAGGAATTACTCTCATAAGTTTAAAGAACAAATTTTAAAAGAATGACAAGAGGTTGGAAATGTTGCTCTTATAGCCGGGCACGTTATATCCCTGCGAATACAAACTACACTAGAAGGCGGAAAATACACCTTTATCACTTACAGAAACAGGAAACTGTGGGACTTTACCAGAATTCTACTGTTAGATAAAATGCCAATTTTCTTAAAGGTACACCGAAAAAGGAGAGAATACCGATGGGCAGTAATCTTGTGCGCCCGGACCGTGGCAAAGTCAAAAATGTCATCAAAACAATCTCCTTCCATTACAAGGCACTATTATTTATAACCACTGAAAAAGCCCGCACCAAAAAACGACTCTCCCGGTTTATACAGGCCTTGCGGCGGAAAACCGCTTTTGAAGAGTTTTCACAAATGAAGGTCGACGTTCTTAACGAAAATAGACAGGGTATCCGCATATCAGCGCTAAAAAGGGCTGGTTATACAACTCTGGGGAAACTGTACGGACTCTCAACCGCTCAAATTTCCGGCATAAGAGGAATAGGGGAACAAACTGCTGTCAAAATTAAAAAGACCGTGGATCACATACACGATGCCGTAACGAACCAAGGCAAGGTGCGAATAGATCCCCGCAAGCGAAGCCGCGAACAAGACAAGCTGATGGTCGCATTACATAGACTAAACATTGCGGACGGACCTAAAATGCGGGCCCGGAATTTGCTTACCAGATACCCCGATATTTCCTCCAGCTTAAAAAAAGCCAAAAGAATATATGGACTTTTTGGCTGGTCGCTTTCTTCACTATCCAAAAAAGAATCATATCTTGCGGCCTACGCATATCTAGAAAGGCTTTTACTTCTTGGATTTGATCAACAAGTAACAACAATTCTGGCGGAATATAAAAAAGCGCTTAAAACTAAAAGCCGCGCAGAGGATGCTTACGCCAATTTCCGAAACGGTCCCGTCCCTTATTACACTCTTTTGGAAAGGTACGAACCAGGGGTTTCTCCCTTTTTCACCTGGGGCCTGCCCGCCGGGCTGGTATCACGGATTGAAAAATATCCTTTGGATCTGACATATATGAAATCCCATTTGAGGCAATATCAGATATTTGGCGCCAAATATTTTCTACAGCAAAGAAAGGCCTTACTCGGAGATGAAATGGGACTTGGCAAGACCATTCAAGCCCTTGCAGCAGTAGCTGATTTAACGGCGAAGGGCCGCACACATTTCCTAGTCGTCTGCCCCGCCAGTGTCCTTATTAACTGGAAACGAGAAACTGAAAAACACAGCGAGATCAATGCCATTATTGTTCACGGCCATGATAAGGAGCAGCAATTGTGGCTATGGAAACGCGAAGGGGGGCTTTGTATTACAAATTACGAAACTTTGCTGAAAGTAGAAAGTGCAATAAACTTCAAATACGGGGCCTTAATAGTTGATGAGGCGCATTTTGTCAAAAATCCTTTAGCTCAGCGTACCGTGGCAACATTAAAAGCGGCAAAGAAGACTGACCGCGTTCTTTTTATGACGGGCACCCCCCTGGAAAACAGAGTAGACGAAATGTGTTTCTTAACGGAATGCTTGCGTCCGGACATTGCAAAAAAACTGCGCGCTATGAAGACCCTCAATAGAACCCAAAAATTCAAAGAAAAAATCGCCCCAGTATATTTAAGGCGAATACGCAACGATGTGCTGGAAGAGTTGCCGGAACTTATTGAAAAAGAAGATTGGATCAAACCTTCCTCTCAAGAAATCAATGCCTACCGCTTAGCGGTTATATCAGGAAACTTCATGGCCATGCGCCGCGTCTCGTGGGATGTAGCCCTTCATCGTTCAAGCAAAGCCAAGCGATTAGCGGAAATTTGCAACGAAGCCCAAGCAAATGACCGTAAGGTTCTTGTGTTTTCTTTTTTTCGCGGTACCCTTGACCTCGTCTGCAAGCTATTGAAAAATAGGGCCCTAGGCCCTATTACCGGCAGCACCCCCGCAAGTCAGCGCCAACGCCTTATTGACCAATTTACTGCGGAGGGGACGGAGAAAGTTTTGGTTTCCCAGATTCAAGCAGGCGGCACGGGTTTAAACATTCAAGCGGCCAGTGTAATCATTATTTGCGAACCGCAAGTCAAGCCCTCACTAGAGACACAGGCGATTTCACGCGCTTACAGAATGGGGCAAATTCAAAACGTAATCGTGCACCGTTTGCTGTGTGTGGGCACTATTGATGAAAGAATGAATGAAATGTTAAAAAGAAAACAATTAGAATTTGATACCTATGCTGATGAATCCCTTGTGGGGCAAGAAAGCCTCAAAAAACATTCCGAAAGCGCCTGGATAAAAAGATTTATAGAGGAAGAGAGAGTTCGCATCGCGGGTAGTATGTGGCAATCCGGGCACGATGAGCAAAAATCCGACGAATCAGGCACAGTGGAGCCAATACGGTGAACCAACAAACCCGGCACATCTTGTTTTACTTCTGCCGCTTGCCAGCTTTTTTAATCCACCTCTACTAAGCGCTGCATTTACCCTTGAGAATAAGGCCAATGCTATCATTTTCCGTTGAATAATCTACAATCGTTTTTACCCCGCAGGTTTTGTAAAGCACCTCACAGAGAACCATTTCTCTGGGCGGCCTGGAACTCCATGGTTAACACGCTACCATTGTTTTACGGTAATTAAGCTAAAACCATATTTACCCGGTTTCTTAATTCGAATTTAAAGCATCTCCGGCTAACCGGAAATCTTCTCTGGCTAAATCGCTTTATTCCCTCTTGCCTGACCATGCGGGTCACGGCATTTTCAACTAATTCCGGGCTTCGCCCGAAGGCAACCGCGAGCAATCCCTGATTGTCATCAACCGTTGATTGCCACCTCAAGGCAGTATTCTGCAAACTTGTGTAAGTTTGAGCAGCGGCAGGCTTTAAGCTTGTCCAAAAATTCTCGTGCCATTGGTACATTTAAATCCCCCTGATTGGCTTTGACCCGGTAAAGATCCCTTTCTAAGGGCCCAAACACGGCTTACAGCTCCTTAATCATTTTTTTGTACGGCTTTTCTAAAACGGGAAAATAGACTTCTGCGATATCTTTTGCCACTTTTGGGCAGGTGCTTCATCATCAGTGTGGACTGTACGGGTACGGTCCGTCAAAGCATCAATCCGGATATGGCCATCTTCAATCAATCCCATTTTAATCGCCTGTTTAATGATTTCCCGAGGGCCGGCGACCCGTAGTTGAGGAAATTCAAGATAATCTTTCATCGCTTTCCAAGCCAGCTCGAAACAAAATCTCAAAAAAAGTGAATTACACCGGCTTTTTCCAATAGTTGCCTTGGGGGATTAGCGGTGTTTTTATCCATCACTTTAATTCTTGCGGAATAGTTCCTAAAAATATTGAGGTACGGCGGGGTTCGCCAAAGCCTTTCTTAGTTAGTCTGTTCGGCTTATTTGGAAGATTAATCTCACATTGTTCAATCTGTTAAAACGCAGGTCGATTCGGGTGCGAGTTATTCTTTTCCACATCCCGCCCCTAGTTTAATTGCCGATATCGTTGTTAAAAGCATCGACCCAGGCGGTACAATCGGAACTTAAACGGTCGAATAATTCCCCCATGTTACTTGAGGCCCCTTGGGATTTTTGCTTAGATTTCGTAAGCGCGTGCGCATCGGCAGCCAACTTCTTTGGAAAATCCCTGCGCAAATTTCTCGCAGCTGGTATTGGTGAGAATTACAGCCCTCCACTCCGGTAAGCCGCAAAAACATCTTTTTGAGCCCGCCTCTTTGACTGGCTTGTAAAGGTTGCGTCTCCGAAATGCAATAGAATAACTTGAAGTGTAAACTCCGTTAGAAGCCTCTTTCTCAGACACCGTTTCCCGTCATAACCGCCATCAACATAAAGATCTTTTAAGCCGTCCTTTTCGGCTGAGTGAGAAAATACTTGCCCGGCCGTGATAGTATCGGCAGCAATATTTTCCGTCCGGGACCAACTCAACAAAATTCCCATCTGACCGGTCTCGGTCAAATTGGCCGTCTGAGAGCTTGGCGCCTTCTCCCAAATTTCCGCCGGCCTTCTAACGAAAGCCTTGACCACACACCTTGCACTCCCGGGCCGCCGGGTTAGCTCAAGCATGATATTCTTCAACAGCCCGGTTCAAACTCATGTTTCCAACGGAATGAGGACCTCAGCCAAAGTTTTCGGGCCGCTACCACCTTAAAAAGACATCGTCAAACAGTTCGGTTTTCCGCACAAAGAAGCGATCCTTCTCTGCCTGCGAACGCGGCACGGCCCGCGTTGTTACAAGCCCGAATTCAGCAAAGAACCTTCTCATTACAGAGCTGAAAAGTCCTATTTCAAGGCCGTACGTCGCCCACTCCTCGTCAATTTTAGGATCCAAAACTAAGGGGTAGATCTTAAGCAGCCTTTCAACGTAGAATCCGATCGCTCTCTCTTTTTTACCGTATCTTGCCAGAAGGCTGATTAGATACGGATAGAGAAATAGGGGTAAGTTCTCGTTTCCTTCTTCGTAGCCCAGATTATAGGTAACAAGGTAATACCAAAACAAGGCGTAGTAATTTTCGACCGCTGAGGCCTGCAAAAACTCTTCCCCCTTTTTGGTCAAAGAGATCCTGCCTTTCCTTCTTTTAATCGTTCCCATTGCTTTGCACAGATCGTGCAGGGTACTGATAAACCAGGCGTCAGCCTCCCGATGGACCTTATCAACTCTAAAATCCGCCTCCGCATAGTCAAACCCGCGGGCATAGAGATCCTTAACAACCTTCACGGGTAAATTGCCCTTAGCGGTGGCCTTAAAAGAGCCTTCTGCCTTAAGTTTTTCTAAAAAACCCCGATAATGATACACAAAATTGGTTGAAGCGGCTTTTTCCGCCTGCAATTCGGGATTAAAAACAATTGCTTCATCAAATCTAAGGAGTTCGTGATTAAGTTCAAACAGCCGCCGTGCCAAGTTATCACTGCCTAAGGGCAGTTTGCGGCGGAGAAATGTGTTGATTTTAGCCAGGTCAACCTCTCCCGTAAAGCCCAAAGAACTGCCCCAAGTTACAGCATCCTCATGTTCCGAATGCGCTGGATCGTACCAAGCTTCTAAAAAATCCATGAAACTCGAAGTCCCGCCCACGTCCTCCGGGGGCGCGGCGGCACCTGCCGCCACGCAGAGCGCATAATTGTTTGGATAATCATCAATGGTTTTCTCCAAAGTAATTGTTAACTCCCAATAATCACCGTAGTCGTAAAGATAGTTGACTGCTCCGCTTTTATTTAATAGATCATCAATCAGCACCGTCTCGGCCGACTTATACGGCTTTTCTAAAATCCACTGTACCTCAAACTCCTCAACGGCCTCGGGGTTTTGGCTGTAATACTCGTATTCGCCGATACCATCTCTATTATTTGTATAGCAGGTGGGATCCTCATCCCCGCTGAAATCATATAAATGGGCATCAAGCCAGCCAAAAGCATACTGGATAACATAGTGGAGGGCCGCCCAAGAGATTTTTTCCGGCACGATTAAAGTACGCCACACCGTAGGTAAATCATTCATCACTACTTTAAGTTGATAGGCCCGCATCGCGCATCCTCCTTTATTTGCCATACCCCGCTTAGTTCGCTCTAAGAAGCTTTCCTCCTGCCCGATTATAAGCTCCGGTATTTATTTTTAGCTTCTCTTGCCAGTGAAAGTGGTCCTGCCCCTTTTTGCCGAACATAAAACATCAACTGATACCAACTCACTGTTAACACTAGGTGATATAACCGGTGCCCCTTTTGGGAGGATAATCAGACAGGTAACGAGAGCCAAGGGAAATCACTGAAATTTTGGGTTTATCGGCTCTGCCCCCGAAAGAGAGGATTCCTTACATTACAACGGGAAAAAGGCGGAAAAAGATATGCCGGCAGCCTCAAAGACAAGCGAAATTACCGCTAAAGAAGAATCGACGGAGTACCCTGCAAAATCAACAAACAAAGATTAGGCGAAGCAGCCCGAAAAACCGGGCTGTACAGCGGAATTGATCGGCGGCCGCTTAGTTGGCGGGTAGTCTCGCTCCCCGGCCCATCAACTTATAGTAAGCTGACTGGAGATGATTACCTGTTTGCAAGAAAAAGATCCCGAGCCAAACTTTACCCGCGCCCCGGATTTTTAACCCGCAGACAAGACGATTAGCCAACGGGGCTTACTCTTATTTTCAGGCAGAAAACCGCCGGCTGATGTTAAACCGCTATTCCGCCGAAGTATCGAAAAGTTTTCCTTCAATGGATAAAATATCCGGGATTGGAATAAAAACTTCGTCTGCCAGAACCACAAGGCGCTTATGCTTGTCAATCTTAACAACAACACCGGTTTCGCTGACGTAGGCACCGCCCTCTTTTTCTTCATCGGGCAAAAAGTAGGTGATCGTAACCTTCGGCCTGTTGGCAAGGTTATCTGCAATAAGTGAAAGCTTGGCATCAAGCTCCGCTTTCACTTCTTCTGTCAAAGCCACCTTTTTTTCTGTCAGCCGTGCCGTTTCTTTGATCGCCGCCTCGTGGCCCGACAGTGCCGCAAAGGGAGAAAACTGGGCAGCCCGGTCTAAAAGCGGCATGTGAGGGTGTGTTTTAGATCGGTGGTTAGGTAAATCTATAATATCGGCGTAGGCTGCGTAATCTTCTTTAAAGGATGAATCCTTTTTCATGCCCGATGCCCCCCTATCCGTTTGTTTTTATCCCTGGCGGTGGCCCCTTCTTTTAAGTTCATGCCTTTAAGAATGCTGTTTTTCCCGTATTTTTCTTGAATGGCCAAAAGAGCCTGCTGTGCCTGCTTTTCCTTCTCCAACATCTTCTTTTGGGCTTTTTTCCGCTCCTGCCGAGCCTCGTTATGGGCAAACAGATCAAGCTGCTCGAAGGCTTCCGTTTCCTTGACACCTGCCTTGGGGACAACGCGCTGGGCAGAAATATTAATCTTGCGCACAAGCAGGTTTTCATCGGCAATCCGCTCAAACAGCCCCAGCATGGCCTCTGTGATAAGCCGCGTAGAAGAAGTGGGCTCTTTAAGGTTTGCCGTACCCCGGGCGTGCTTGGGAATCTTCCTACCGTAAGAATCTGTAGTAATTTCCCCTTGGTAGTTTTTACTAATCTCAGGGTCGGTCAGGCTTTCCCTGTCATAGTTCAGTGTTAGAATAAGTTGGTCTGTCACAAGGCCTTTAGCCACCAAATCGAGCACCAGCAGATCGGTCATTTCGTGGACAACTAATCTTGCCATCTCGTAGGTGTAAGGTTTGGGCAGCACTTGGCCCGAACCAAGGCTTCTTTCACTGGGCTCGTATTCCTTTATTGCTGCGATGGTGCAGGGCTCAAAGCCCCAAGCATGGTCGATGAGGAGTTCCGCGTTAACGCCAAAAAGCCTATACAGCAGATCTTCATTGTAATATTCCTCCGGCCCCCCAAGCGAACACCTGGCCACATCTCCCATTGTGAAAAGCCCCACCGCCTCCAGTTTGGAGGCGTAGCCTTTGCCCACACGCCAAAAATCCGTCAGGGGCCGATGGCTCCAAAGGCGCCGTCTGTAGGACATTTCATCAAGTTCCGCAATCCGCACCCCGTCTTGATCGGGCCGGCTTCTTTTAGCCACTATATCCATGGCGACTTTAGCAAGGTAGAGATTAGTCCCTATGCCCACCGTTGCAGTAATGCCCGTCGTTTTAAGCACGTCTTGAATAATTGTCATGGCCAGCTCATGGGCACTCTTGTCATAAGTCTTTAAATAAGAGGTAACGTCCATGAAGACTTCATCGATGGAATAAACGTGGATGTCTTCCGGCGCAATATATTTTAAGTAAACACTGTAAACCTTAGTACTGTAATCGATGTAAAGAGCCATTCTGGGCGGCGCCGTAATATAATCTATGGCGTAATCGCATCTTGCCTGCAAGACAGTATCATCCCAAGATTCGCCGGCGAAGGCGCGGCGGATCTTTCTTTTTCTTTCTCTATTGGCAGCGTCAATCTTTTGAACGACTTGAAAAAGCCGCGGCCGGCCCGGCACCCCGTATTTTTTAAGTGAAGGCGAGACGGCGAGGCAGATGGTTTTTTGGCTGCGGCTCGCGTCCGCCACAACCAAATTGGTTGTCAAGGGATTTAACCCCCGCTCAACGCATTCGACCGAGGCGTAAAACGATTTCAAGTCTATGGCAAGATAGGTACGCTTCTTCTCACTCACTTTTACGCCCCCTCCGCAAATGATCTTAACCCTATTATAGTATACTTTCTCCCGTTGACAAACCGGGCCAAATTTCCAATAAACCACAGACTGATCGGGCCGGAAATTCTCTGACTTTCAGTGCTGCCTACTACACCGGTTTGGAGAAATTGGCCAAAATTTCCATTGGTTTACAACCGATCTATTGACAATGCGGGCCATAATTGCTATATTGAATTTACTTGATGTAGCTTTATTTGGAAAAGTCAAAAAGATAGTGCATAAAAATTGGCATTCCGGGAGTATTGGAGCGAATCATGCTCACTTAAGCCTAAACATAAATATAGTCTCTTTGTGGGGGTGATACTGGAAAGGATGGTCCTGGCTATTTCGCTTGGTATCTCGGCTTAAAATAAAGGAGAGAATAAAAGATGTTAAATGTCAACTTAGCGATCGTTTTTTATAGCATGGGCGGTACGAACTATCAGTTAGCCCAGTGGGCAAAAGCTGCAGCGGAAGAAGCAGGTGCAGATGTACGTTTACTTAAAGTCGAAGAACTGGCACCGCAAGAAGTTATCGATGCCAATGAAGCTTGGAAGGCAACACAGGAAGCAACAAAAGATGTCCCCATCGCAAAATCAGAGGATCTTGCCTGGGCAGACGCCATTATTTTCAGTGTCCCCACACGCTTTGGCGTAATGGCCTCGCAGATGAAACAATTCCTGGACCGGCAGGGCGGACTTTGGGGCGAAGGAAAGACCGTCAACAAAGTGGTCAGCGCCATGTCTTCGGCCCAAAATGCCCACGGCGGGCAGGAAGCGACCATACTCTCGCTTTATACGACCATGATGCACTGGGGTGCAATTATCGCAGCACCGGGTTATACGGATAATTCGATCTTCGCCGCGGGCGGCAACCCTTACGGTACAAGCGTTACAGTCGGCCAAGATGGCAAAATGATTGAAGACGTGCAAGGCGCAGTGGCACACCAGGCAAAGCGGACAATTGAAATCGCAGCCAAGATTAAAAACGGCTAAACATCACTAAAGATAAATCACCGGGATGCTCTTTTGGCCTCCCGGTGATTTTTGGTTTAAAGGCAAATTGGGGGAAGTACACGGTCTTCTTCGCTGGAAAGCCCCGGCGGCCCCGATAGTACACTGTTTCTCGTATCGAAAAAACAATTTCAGCCAACGGGGAAAAAGTTAGTGTCAAATTCGCAATTTCCATCGACCGACTACCGCTTGGCGTTTCTCCCAAATTTGTTTAAGAATGACTTCACTGATGTAGCATCTTGCTGTGGGCCAATCTTCTCCATATTCAATAAAATAACAGCTTACCGGCCGCATGTAGGAATCCATGGCGGTGAAAACAGCCAAAACTGCGGTCCATTTCCGGAAATTCGTAGACTGCTTCAAGCCCCGTCTTTAGTGTTTTTATGGCTCCGGGGTATTGTCTTTCATACTCTTGGATTAAAACGTTCGCATACAGTTTTGCCGATTCATAAGCGGGCTGCAGCCAAATTTGTTTTAACTTGGCCGCAAATAGTTTCCTTACACCGAAGAGTGGGCAAGAATATTCCTCATGAAATGCACTTTACTGCATCAACCAATAAATGACTTTCGAATGGCAACGGCAAGTATTTCTCTCTTACCATCAAGAGTAATACCGCAAACAATGACTACGGCCGGATTGTAAACACGACCGTTATCACGGATCTTTTCATGGAGAGCATTAATCCAGATTACGGGATATCTCTTTTCTAATGTGAGCCGCCTAAATTCCTCCACCAGTGGAATTCTGTTTATTAAACTTAGTATTACGGCAGTCGTGCTCCATTACATTACCCTTATCAAATCCGGGCGAATCAACGCTCCCAACAAAAAAAGGCGGCCGGGCCGCCGCCTTATCTTGCCTCACCCAAGTAGGCTTCTTTCACTTTCTCATCTTGTAAAAGAGCATCCCCGGGCCCTTCCAATACTAATTCCCCCGTTTCTAAAACATAGCCGTAATCCGCGATTTCCAAAGCTTTCTTGGCGTTTTGCTCCACAAGTAAAATGGTATTGCCTTGTTCTCTAAGCATGATGATGATATCGAAAATATCCTTGACAAGCCGCGGGGCCAAACCCAACGAAGGTTCATCCATCATCAAGATTTTCGGGCTGGCCATTAAGGCCCGGCCCACCGCCAGCATCTGCTGTTCGCCACCGGAGAGGGTACCCGCCCGCTGCCAAGTTCGTTCCTTCAGCCTGGGAAAGGTGGTGTAAACTTTTTCCATATCAGCCCGCACAGCCTGCTGATCGGACCGTGTATAAGCACCCAAAATCAGGTTCTCTTCTACTGTCAGATCGTCAAAAACGCGCCTTCCTTCCGGCACCATGGCAATGCCGCCTGCCACTATGTCTTTAGTGGGCAGATTTGTAAAATCTTTCCCCTCGTAGAGCACTTTTCCCTTGGCCTTTTCCTCCAGCCCCATAATAGCCCGCAGCGTCGAGGATTTCCCGGCGCCGTTGGCCCCAATCAAGGTCACTATTTGGTTCTTTTCAATAGATAAGTTGATGCCCCGCAGAGCGCTGATCCCGCCGTAGTTTACATGCAAATCTATTACTTCTAACATTACTCCACCCCCAAGTAAGCTTCCACAACCCTCTCGTTTTGCTGAATTTCAGCGGGGCCGCCTTGGGCGATCAACAGCCCGTGATCTAAAACATAAATTTCCTCACTTATTTCCATAATGATGTCCATATGGTGCTCGATTAAAAATATCGTGAGTTGGAATTCTTCTTTGATCTCGCGCACAAAGTCAACCAATTCACTGGTTTCTTGTGGATTCATGCCTGCTCCCGGTTCGTCTAAAAGAAGCATTTTAGGATCAGTGGCTAAAGCTCTCGCAATTTCCAGCCGCCTCTGCATGCCGTAAGGCAGGGAATGGGCTTTCTCGTCCCGAGCATCTGCCAAGCCAATTTTCTCCAGTAAATACAAAGACTTTTCGTATAGTTCCTTTTCCTCTGCCCGGTAAGTGGGCAGCCTAAGAACAGTTGAAAGAACATTTGATTTCAACCTCAAATGATTGCCGATAAAAACATTATCCAAAACGGTTAACTCATTGAAGAGCCGGATGTTTTGAAACGTCCTGCAGATCCCAAGTTTAGTGATTTCATCAGATCTCAGGCCTATTAACGAATATTCCTGTTCGTTCCCCGGCCGGTAAGTAATACTTCCCGCCGCGGGCCTGTAAACACCGGTAATCACATTAAACACGGTGGTTTTGCCGGCGCCGTTGGGCCCTATCAAACCGGCGATTTGCCCTTCTTTGATCCAGGCGTTAAAGTTGTCGCAAGCCGTAACTCCCCCAAATCTCATGGTTAGATTTTCTATTCTCAACACGGTTCAATTCACGCCCTTTTGACTCTTTTCAGCAATCCTTCTCGCCGAATAATCACAACTAAGATCAGGATTACGGAAAAGACGACCATTCTCATTCCTGGGATCCCCTTCAGGCGGATGAAGCCAAGATTAATGGATTCATCCAAAAACCGCAGTGTTTCCATCATCACCGTCACAATAACCGCTGAGATTACCGTCCCCGTGATATTGCCCAAACCGCCCAGCACCACGATCAACAGGATGTTAAAGGTCAGGTTGATCCTGAACATATTGGGGTCAATGGTGCCTAATAAAGTTGCCAAAAGGCCCCCGGCCACACCGGCAAAAAAGGACCCAAAAGAAAAGCTCATTACCTTATGCTTGAAAAGATTGATACCCATGGCCCTGGCAGCGACTTCATCTTCGCGGATGGCCATAAAGGCTTTACCGTAACTGCCTTTCATTAAAAACGTTATAAAACCCACGGTTACCAAAGCCACGCCCCAACTCCAGCCCAACGTTGTGTAATGGGGAATCCCTTTCAGGCCTAAAGCCCCGTTAGTTAAGGCTTGGGTGTTTGTAAAAACAACCCTGATAATTTCAGCAAAGCCCAACGTGGCGATGGCCAAATAATCATCGGTGAGCCTTAAAACGGGAACACCGATTAAAAGCCCCAAAAGCCCCGCTACTATGCCGGCGGCAAAAAGGGAAGGCAAAAAACTCCACTCCACATTTGCCAGCCAGGGTACGATTGGCTGCAAAAAGAAGTTCATCTCTTTCATGTGTACGGGCATTGTCAAAATGCCCACAACATAGGCCCCGACAGCCATAAAGCCGGCATGCCCCAAAGAGAACATCCCCGTAAAACCATTAATCAGGTTCATACTCAAGCCTAAGGTGATGTAAATGCCGGAAAGGTTGAGGATCCTGATTTTGTAATCATCAAAATATTTGTTGGCCAAAAATAAGCCGATTACTGTTAAAGCAAGCAGGATCAAGGGCAGAACATAAGATCTGTCTTTACTGCGCACAGCTGACACCTTCTTCAATCATTTTTCACCGTAGTCTACACTTTCTCCGTGACTTTATCGCCCATTAAGCCCGACGGCTTCACCAGCAGGATAATAATCAAAACCACAAAGGCAAAAGCGTCCCGATACCCCGTTAACCGGGGCAGTAGGGCAACCAACATGATCTCCCCCAGCCCTAAAATAAAACCGCCGATAACAGCGCCCGTAATGTTGCCAATTCCTCCGACCACGGCAGCGATAAAGCTTTTTAACCCGGGCATCATGCCCATTAAGGGCATCAACTGCGGGTATCTGGCTCCCCACATAATCCCGCCCACGGCTGCCAACAATGAGCCCATAAAAAAAGTAATGGAAATGATGCGGTTAATATCGATGCCCATTAAACTTGCTGTTTCGTAATCCTTGGAAAGCGCCCGCATCGCCATGCCGGTTTTCGTGTTGGTTATAAAATAGTTGAGGCCAAGCAAAAGCAGGACGGTAACTGCGGGAATGATGAAGGTCACGACGTTGATGGAAATCCCCTTTACTCTTACAACTCGGTTCAAGATGTCCGGAACGGGGAAGGCTTGCGGCCTTCCCCCAAAAACAACGATTCCCAAGTTTTGCAAAAAGAAGGAGGCCCCGATGGCTGAAATCAAAATCATAATCCGGGGCGATTCTCTTAATGGTTTGTAAGCGGCCTTTTCCAAAAGAAAGCCGATAAA
>JBHGWS010000120.1:0-12121 GCA_041936745.1 Candidatus Darwinibacter acetoxidans | reverse complement strand
TTCTGCCGTAATTTTTTCAAGCCTGGGAGGAAGCGAGTCTCCCGCTATTTGCAAAATACTGCCCAAGTGGACATCCGCCGTATGTATGAATTTTACTGTAGGCAATGTTTTTCCCCCCCGCTGTGGCCTCGTTAGTTATATGATACCAGGAATGGCGTGATAATGAAAACCTCCAAGCAAAAGAGATAGTGTCAATCTACTGAAAGAAAACCCCCACCCGGCCGGGCAAGCCGGGTTTTGCTTTTAAAAACTGAAATCCGCCTTGGAAATACGTCTTAAAAGATGGCCTAACGCAGCCTAGATCCCCGGCGCGGGCTGGGGACATTAGCAAACATCTCGTTGCTTGAACCGCTTGCTTAGGAAAAGCTTTGTGACTTTCAACCAATTCAGTACCTATTTGCCGCCTTTTTCTTGTCTATGGCTTCTCAGATTCCACTGCGATCGGAAACAAGCGGCTCGCCCATTGCCTCCGTTAAAGCAAAGCTGCATCTGTCGCAGCCGAAACCGAAGCGCTTCATTTGCAGGAATCTAATTTTGGCCTTTAGCTAACCAATTTCCTGCCACCCGCCCTTCAGCCTCAAGGGCACGTTCTGGCCATGTAGATTCAGTTGTATTCGGTGTTTTTGCAGTATTCTTCGTAGCTAATAAGTTCGCGTTTTCCAGCAGGATTCCTGCGGGGAAATTAAAAGAAACAGAAAATCTCAAGACAGTCTAAACTACAGATCCGGGAAGTTACGCGGCATTTTTCTGTAGGTTTTAACGGTGTACCTTGCTCCGGCCCTACCGCTTAATCGGCCGGCTTTAGGGTCCAAGGTGCGCCTTTCCCGTAGTTGTTATTCGGTTTGTTCCATTGAAACCAGGCCCCTGCTTTGGGTTCAGTAGAATTCTAAGATATACAACGCTTTTTAGGCAAAAGAAAACCTCCGAAAACGCCTGTTTTAAGGCGTCACAGAGGCTTTTTCCGTTTTTAACTGTAAAAGTCGAGTTCAGCGCCGTCATTTAATATTAGAAATTTTAAAGGCTGTAGCCAAGTTTGTTGTCCCCCGCGGCTGAACAAAATAAAGAACAACATACTGCGGCGGAGGTACCTGGTTCCAAAATGCCAATTCTGGTCACTAAAAAGAAAGGATTTGCGTTCAATGCAAAGCGGTGGATTTCCTAAATAGTTTAAGCCCAAAAAAAACGAGGCCCCGGTTTGCAAAAAGGCCTGTATTCATGCACTTTATGCAAACCGTTAGGCCGGGCCTGTTTTCTTCTTGAATTTTATTTATTCAACCAATTCTTGGGACATGTAATCCACCGGTTCGATCTTAGCTACCGGAAAATGGCTGACACCTTTCGCTTTCCCATCAGCGCCAAACAAGCGGATCTTAAGCCTGACTTCTTCCATTAAAGCCTGGCGGGATTGGGACAAATATTTCCTAATGTCCACTACATCCGGATTAGCTTGCAACAACCGACGCGCCGTCTCGGTGAACCGCTTGGCCAGTTGAGTATGCACATTAATCTTGCAGATTCCGGCCGCAATAGCTTCTTTGATCGCTTTATCAGGCACACCGGATGCACCATGCAAAACAAGGGGTACAGAAACTGCCTGCCGAATTGCCTTGATGCGCTCTATATCCAATTTCGCTTCTTGCACCTTCATTTTGTGCATGCTTCCCACAGCTATAGCCAGAAAATCAACCCCGGTAAGTTCAACAAACTCTAAGGCTTCTTCCGGGCGGGTTAAATATTTTTTAAGCTCTTTTGCAGTTACGCTGTGCGGATCTTTGGGTACTCTGCCCAGTTCAGCCTCGACGGGAACACCTACGGCGTGGGCCGCCTGCACCACTTCTTTGGTAATCTTTACATTTTCGGCAAAATCAAGCTGGGAACCATCATACATCAAAGAAGTATAACCCGCCCTGAGACAACGGAGGTTGTAAACAAAATCCATGCCATGATCCAAGTGCAGGGCAACGGGGATGGGTGTTTTTTCGGCTAACGCTCGCACTATGGCTGCCATCTCTTCAACCCCCGCGTACTCAGCCCCGCCCTGACTTACCTGCACAATTACGGGAGCGTCTTCCTTTTCTGCCGCCATAACTATCCCTTGTGCCATTTCCAAATTATTGGCATTAAAAGCCCCTACCGCATAGCCCTTCTTTTGAGCATCCAGCAACATGTCCTTGGTACTGACTAGTGCCATTACGCACGCTTCCTCCTTTGAGGGGCCTTGTGGGCCCCTGAACTCACACCTTCTCCACGTATTCCTCTAATAACCCCATATCGCCTGAGAAACCTTCAGCGGTGGTTATAGAGCAGGGGTGGTTGACAAATTCTTCGGCGACCATTCCATGAGCAGAGTAACCTTCTCTGAAATAAGGTATCTTCATTAACTCAGCTAGGATTTCCACGGGGATGTCTTCGCCGCGATGATCTTCTATGGATTCATTTTCATACAGCTTCAAGAAGTCGCCGATCATATCCGGGTTAATGGTATAAACAACAGGTTCACCGGCAAGCTTTTCGATGTGCCAGACTTTCAATTTGCCGTCAACTTCAGGGCCGGGGCGGGAAGAGCAGAGCAATAACTTGCTTTCATAGCCTTCTTGCTCCAGAATTCTAATGGATTTTTTTGCAATCGCCAAACCGGACCAGCGTAAAACCTCTTCGGTTAATTCAACGCCTGCCTCAGCCGCTTGTTCTGCAAATACGGGACTGCCTTCAAAGCGCCCCAGCATTAAGGTGATTACGGAACGCCACTGTGAATAGTCGACGCCGTTTGCCTCGCCAATCGCTTTGCCTCGGCGCACAGCTTCAGCTACAGCCAAAATCTGTGGCATGGTAAAGCAAACTGTGGCATTGGTGGAAATACCAAGGGAGGTCAGGAGCATAATGTTATAAATGCCTTCTTTAGTTGCAGGCGATTTAATCATGATGTTGGGCGAAAGGGCATGCAAACCAATACCCTGCCTTAACATTTCTCCGGTTTCGGTAATCAAACGGGGATCAACTTGAGCACTGACATAACCGTTTTTGTAGTTGGATGCTTCGAAGATAGGAACATATCTTTTTACGCCTTCTGCGGTTATTTTAGTGTAAGTCATCCAAGCCAGTTCTTGCAAAGAACCGCCTTGATATTTTTCTTTTAGTTCTTTAATCCAAGGATCGCATATTTCGGGGATCCAGTCTAAAGTCTCCCGAGTTAAACGGGGATTTGTGGTGACCCCTTTAAAAACCGATTCTTCAGGCTTTTCAGCGTTATAAAGGCGATCGAGCCAGCCGGCGAATTTTTCCCGTTTCTCCGAGGGGAGCCCTTCCAAATATTGCTCTTTCCAAGTTTCATAAATCAGCGGCGAAGAATCCCACCAAATTTCAAAATCGTCGTTGATTGCCTGTAATCTTTCAAATGGGCTTTTTGTCATAGTCATTAAAATTACTCCTCCCTTAATGATCTTTTTCATTGTTTTACTCGCTGTTTCGCGGTATTTCACTTTCATTCCGTAACCATATCCAGGCACTACCCTTAGAAAATGTCATTTCCCGAGTGTTAACACCTTTAGTCAATAAACAAAGCAAAAGCTATACCTATCAGCTTGCAATAAAGGGCAACCACCGACTGCATCTTTGCCAGGGAATTTTCTCTGCATCTCGTCTTACGTTTCTGCAAAGTACGAACCTGCATTGGTATCACTGCCCTGCAGCAGGCGGCTGTGTCCCCGTTTGGTGATGGTTGTTGTCCCTTTGTCTTTGCCTAAGCTTTTCTTACGCAGGTTCAATCCGGCATACTTAATCGCCTGACGACGCCGGCCGGGTTAATAATTTCTGTTGTGCTCCCGCCTCAACTATTCTTCCCGGGGTGGAAAAACGAGGCTTTCCCACGCCAATCTTTAAAAACTGCCGCCAATTCAGGGAAGTAGATCTCAAGCCATCTCGGCAAGGCGTTCCCGCAGCCTTTCTCTTTCACGGACCAATTCACGAAATTCCGCCTAATTGCCTTCGGGAATGTACAGCTTACGATCTCAGCCATCTTTGACAAACATGCCAAATGTTCTTGGATCTTTTCTATCACTTTGCCGGGACTATAATCAGCCGGTTCTCTGGTGCACTTAATGTGATACGGGTTGACGATTGCCAACTTATGGCCGCAAAGAACCGGGCGGTCCGCTAGGTTAAACCGGTAATGCCCCGATTGTCAAACGTACGAGCCTTTTAGAAATTTCAACTGCAACGATCTATGTTTCATCTTTGCTTTGCAAAATCTTCTGCTTTTGTGTACACTTCATGTAGGAACACTCCCCAATTTTAGTATTTGTGCTCTATCCGGGTGGGACAAGCACAATACTGTTTTATTGCGGGGTGTCTCTTTTTTCCAAGCCCGTTTCTTAAAGATTACCGGAATGCTTCTATTACTTTCCTTTGCCTAAAGTTCGCCCAACCCCAATAGTTTATCTAACTCCTTATATTCTTCTAAAGTTGGAACTTTATGGTGCCACTCCACTTTGTTTTCAGCCATGGGCAAACCTTTGCCTTTAACCGTCTCAGCTATAATCACGGAAGGTTTTCCCTCCTCGAAGGGCACCCCGGAAAAGGCTTCTGCCAATTCCTCATAGTTATGGCCGTCAAGTACCTTAACTCCCCAGCCGAAACTCGCCCATTTTTCCGCTAAAGGTTCCACATCCATGACTACATCTAAAAAGTTGCTGACTTGTAAATTGTTGCGATCCACAATAGCTATCAAATTATCCAGATTGAAATGAGCGGCGGCCATAGCACCTTCCCAGATTGTACCCTCCTGGGTCTCGCCGTCGCCCAAAATGGTATAAACTTTGTAAGCCAAGTTATCGGCCTTACCGGCTAAAGCCATCCCTACCCCAATATTGAAACCATGGCCTAAAGAACCTGTATTGGCTTCAACCCCGGGTAGTGAAAGCTCGGGATGCCCTCCCAAACGTGTACCTAATTCGGTGCAGTAAGTCTTAAAAAGGCTTTTATCGAAAAATCCCTTCATACCCAAGACCGCATAAAGCGCCAGGCAGCTGTGGCCTTTGCTTAAAATTAAACGATCCCGCTTTGGCCAGGAAGGGTTTTTTACATCGTATTTCAGAAAACGGGAATAAAGGATCCAAACAATATCCATAATCCCCAGAGCCGGCCCTAGGTGGCCCGTACCGGCCCGTGTGGCCATCTTTATGGCTTCCTTGCGGGCCTCATCTGCTCCTCGTTGCAGTTGTTCAATTTCTTCCACGGTTAACATTGGGAACCCCTCCTTATTATTTAAGCGGCGCCACTAGATATGCTTTAATTCCCGACCGGCGAAAAGCTTCAAAAATTCTTCATAACTCAGGCCTGCTTCGCCAACCTCGCGGGGGTCTTCTACGCCAACTTTGCTGCCGTGATAGTCAGAACCGCCGGAAATTAATAACCTCTCCCCGTAGCGTTCCCTAACTTCTTTTTCTATTTCCTCTACAGTCATAGTCCCTTTATAACTTGTTTTATCATAAGTGTAACGAGCTTCGATGCCATCTAACCCATGCTCAATCAAGCGCTCAATATAAGCGGCGCGGCTCATTTTACCCAACTCCGGTGAATCAATCTCTTCGGCAATCAGGTAAGGGTGAGCTAAAATGGCTAAACCGCCGCATTCTTGTATAAGTTCAATGGCTGCCAAGGGATCGATTTTTTCGCGGCGCACATTTAATTCCGGATCGCCTTGCACCATGATTTTGGCTGCACCCCAATCCGGCGCGTATCCTTTTTCTGCCATCTTCTCAAAGATGAACTTCCTTTGCACCTCATCGGGGTCGCGTTGGCGGACGTTGCCGGATTGATCGGTGTAGCGCAAAATTTCGTTTTCATAATCTATTGGCATTCCTTTTTCATTCAAAATCTCACAAAGTTTCCGGTAGGCTTCACTTTTACTCATCTTTGCCCGGGCCACTTCCTCTTGTACTAACGGATGCGACCAGTCCATCTCCAAGCCCACAATATGAACATCATCCACATAGGTATCGGTGGAAAATTCGTACCCCAGAATTAGACCCAATCCTTGTTCTTTGGCATATTCCCGCACATCCACATCTGCACCATCCACCGTAATTACCTCAGGCGGCACAATGTCGTGATCGGTGATAGCGATCACTTTTAGGCCTAATGCACTGGCTCTGTCAATGAGTTCCCGCGGAGTTTTATTCCCATCGGATCGGTTGGTGTGGCAATGCAAATCACATTCATATTGGACTAATTCCCTTTTTAACACCAAAAATTCCTCCCTGTTTTCCTGAGGCTACTTCGCCTGACGATACCTCTTTTCGATCTCATCCACTAAGTCAACTTTAGGTTGCGAACGCCCGCCGGCAAAATCAGACTCAAGCCAAATATCAAGCAGTTTATTCACAAGGACGGGCCCGATGACTTGAGCTCCGAAAGTAATAATTTGAGCATTGTTGCTTTTGCGCGCCCTTTCCGCGGAATAAATATCGTGGCAAGTTGCTGCACGCACACCGGGTATTTTATTAGCGGTAATAGCCATGCCCAAGCCTGTCCCGCAAACTAAAATACCCCGCTCATGTTTACCTTCCATAATGCTGTGGGCAACTCGCCTGGCAATCTCGGGGTAAAGGACATCTTCGCCCTCGGCGGCGCCATAATCCTCATATTCTATACCGAGTTCGCTCAGGTGTGCTTTAATGGATTCTTTCAATTCAAAAGCATTCTCGTCACAACCAATGGCAATTTTCATTTATTTTGACCCCTCACTTTCTAAAAGCTCCCTGCTCGCATTTATAATGTGTTCGGCAGTCAAGCCAAAATGTGCGAATAATTCTTTTTCCGGCCCGGGAATCCCAAAACGATCTTGAATCCCCAGCCGTTTTACGTACACGGGCTTTTGGCCGGCCGTTATTTCAGTCACAGCACTGCCCAAGCCGCCGATTACATTGTGTTCTTCCACGGTAATGATCCCTTTTGTCTCAGCCGCGGCAGCTAATACGGCCTCTTCATCCAACGGTTTAATAGTGTGGAAACCTAAAACCCGCGCGGCTATCCCCTCTTTAGCCAGGCGATCGGAAGCAGTGATGGCTTCGTGCACCATCCGCCCACAGGCTAAAATCGCTAGGTCATCTCCAGACCTGAACTTCCTTCCTTTGCCGATTTCTATCGGGTCGGCGCTTTCCACGTGAGGTTCTGCGCCGGTAGCCCGCAGGCGCATGTAAGCCGGAGCCTCGTAATCGATTAACGCTGCGGTCAGCCGGTAGGTTTCTTCGCCGTCTGCCGGTACTAACACCGTCAGATTAGGTATCGCTCGCATCATAGCCACATCTTCAAACGCTTGGTGAGTAAAACCGAGCCAGTCAGAACTAAAACCGATATTCGTGCCCACAATCCGCACGGGCAGCTTAGCAAAAGCAACGTCTGTCCTAATCTGCTCGCAAGCTCGCATGGTCATAAATGTTGCATAAGTTGTTACAAAAGGTACTTTACCGCAAAAGGCCAACCCCGCTGCAATGCTTACGGCATTTTGTTCGGCAATTCCCACATTAAGGGCTCTTTCCGGTACTTCTTTGCAAAATGCGCCAAAGCGGGATTCGGAGTCAGCAGCCACCGTAAAAACCCTTTCATCTTGTTTGCCAAACTTAGTAATAGCACTGCTGAAGGCTTCTCTGTGAGAAAGATCCCTCTTTAAATCTATCGCCATTTCGTTTACCTCCCCCTTCGAGCAGCTTCAACAATAAAGTTTGCGATTATTTACTTGGGCTCAAAGTCAAGCCGAGCCCCCGAGTACTTGCGGCCTCTGCCTCAACCCCAAGATCGTAGCGCCCAAAACGCCCGGAGTGATCGATTGCTCAATCACCCCGGTTGTTTTCTGTCGGCCAACTCTACAGCCGTAGATTTTAATTCCCTTTAAGCCCTATTCGGAAAGTCCCTCTTCTCGTCGGGCACAACAATATCAAACTTCTTGACTTCTTCGATAAACTGAGCCAAAGCTTCTCCGGCAACCTTAAAGTACTTTTGACCCTTTTCAATGCTGGCTTTCATGGGATTGCCAATCGTGGAGGTGTCAGAATACTCGTAGTGCTCCATGGGAACCCAAATGTTTTCGGCTCCTAAGAAGGTGACCATGCCGGACCCGTCATGCTTGCTGAATGCATCACCCATCCAGCGAGGAGCGTGAGCACGATCGTCAACGGCCTTGCTCATGTCGACGGAATCAGGGTTGTATGCCCAAGCTGTACTGGTCTCCACTTCACTGGCATGCCAGCCCGGAGTCTCTTCCGGCGTTCCTTCAAAGATCTCTCCCACTAAAGAGTAAGTCCTCTCAGTCGGGGTTTTGTACCAGCAGACAAAGCAGCCGGTTTCGTAGCGGATCCTCCGTAAAACATCGTCAATTACTTTGGAGTTGCTGCCGTGGTGGCTCACAAAGATAATTTTGTTAAAGCCATGGTAGATAACGCTCATGGCGATATCATACACTATGGAGCGGAAGGTGTTTCCGGAAAATGTAAGTGTACCCGTGCCTTCTCCTACCCGGCCCATGTGATGTGGCGAATAACCGACGGGTATTAAGGGCGCGTGCAGTGTTTTGGCGATAGGCGCCGCTGCTTCAACTACACCGATAGTGGTGTAAGCATCCGTTCCCAGCGGGCAGTGCGCACCGTGTTTTTCAGTGGAGCCCATAGGGATCATAATTACGTCATTAGTCTTTAAGTACTCCGCAACCTCGTCATATCCGTGGGATAAGAGATTCCAACATTCTTTTTTTGCCATTTTTGTATAGCCTCCTTTTTTGGTGCATAGCCTTTTTCAGAGCTATGCGTTTTAGATCTTGGTCAGCGCAACAAAATCAAAACAACTTGATTTCGTCGCCCTACCTTATATCTACTGGCACCAAGCCTGTCTAGCATTGCCCTACAACGCATTTCTTAACACTCGTTGCAGCGCCCTAGTCTTGCAGTCTTGCTGCCAGACAGCTAACTGGAAAAAATAATAGCCTTCTCTAGTTGTGCGATTGTAAGCGGCAATAGCGACGATATCAGTCTGTTTTGCTGAAGCTGTCTGACAACCTTACCAGTCTCACTCTCTTCCTTCTCCTCATTAGCGAATAATCCTGCCGGATTTTAAAAATTTTTTTGCCTACCGTCTTTTTTCTGCCGGCAATCGCCTTTCTTACCCACTAACGGCAAGAAAGTTACCCAATATTTTATACTACGCCTCAAATTTTAAGAAAAACGCGAGGGTGCAAACCACGGCCTAAATTTGCCCCCCGCACGTTTAACGCCCTGGCACTTTTATTCGTTTTCCCGCGGTGGGCTATAGATCACGAAATATTCGGTAATTCCTTTATTCCGGTTAATCACTTCATGTTCTTCTCCGGGATAAACTAAAACCCCGGTCCCGGCAGGGGCCCTGTGCGACTCTTCCTCATTGCGCAGCTCTAACTCCCCGGAAATTACCAATAAGAAATGCTCCGAAACCTCATGGCTGTGCAATCTACCGTGGCCGCCTTCCTCCATTTTTGCGTAGTGAAAGGTCACGTTTTTCACACCGACATGTTCACCTAGGATATCCCGATGGTAAAGCCCTTTGCGATTTTCAATTTTTACTAAAGGTACATCGTCCAATTTCCGCAGCCCACAATAGCGCTGGCTAAGAAGGGCGCGGCATCGATACACGCAGCCCTCTCCCAAGCTTTCGGATTCCAAAAGAGCCACCCCTGAAGGCCCCTGCAAAATTCCAGCCGTATTTGCACTATTATTTTTTTATTCCAAACTCAAAACTACTCTTCCTTTAACACGGCCTGCAGCGATCATGTCCAATCCCTCATTTAACTCTTCCAAGCGCAAAATTTCACCGATAATTGGTTCGACCCTGCCGCTTACAACTAATTCTAAACACTTTTCCACATCATCTTTTGAAGCGGCGCGCGTTGCCAAAAGATCGATTTCGTGAAGATGGGCCCAAAAGGCATCGAAAGTAAACTCGCTGCTGTATGCTACTGCCACCAACTGGCCGCCTTTACCCAAGGACTTAAGCCCTTCGGCAATGCTTTCCCGCTGGTAAAAAAAGTTTAAGGCATGTTGGGCACCCCGGCCCTCCGTATATTCCAACACCTTTTCACTCCAGTTAGGTTCGCTACCGTCAACTACAAGGTTGGCACCATAGGCTTGCATGAGTGCTTTCTTTTCAGGTGTAACATCCACGCCAATCACATTCGCACCCAGCCACAAACCTATTTGCAAAGCGTGCAGCCCCAGCCCGCCGCCGCCCCCTAACAAAAGTAGATAGTCCCCTTCCTTGACATTGGCCCTTTTTACCAAGGCATGGTAGCATGTCCCTAAAGCATCCGCAATAATGGAGGCCTCCGGAAATGTAAGTGAACTGGGTTTGGCGATGAGGCAATCCTCGGGAACAACAACGTATTCGGCGAAACCGCCGTTGAATTCAAACCCGATCCGGCCTTGCAACTTTTCGCAAATCGTTTGCCGCCCGCTTAGGCAGAACCCACAACTATTACAGGGGATATAAAAGGAGACTAAAACCTCGTCCCCTTTTGAAAAATCCTTCACTTCGGCTCCCACCTCTTCTACAACCCCCGCCACTTCATGCCCGGGGATAAAGGGCAGTTCCTTAGTTAGGACTGAACCGGCACGGATTTTCAAATCCGTACCACAAACACCCGCTGCTTTGACTTTCAACAAAACTTCTTTGGCCCCGAAAGACGGCCTCTCTATTTCTTCCAAAGTTAACGGTTGCCCGTATTCTCGTAAAACCATTGCTCGCATTGCTATTATGCCTCCCAAAGTTAGCTACCGATGCATCAGTTCGCTGCCGTAAAGGCCCGTTGGCTTAACCAACAGAATTACCATCATCATCAAAAACGGCGCCATTTCTGCCAGCGGTGCCCAAATCAAAGCGCCCAAAGATACCACTTGGCCGACCAAGATGGCCGAAATCAAGGTCCCCTTTATGCTCCCCAAACCGCCGATGATTACTACCATAAAGGCAAAGGCAATAATACTCATGCCCATCTCCGGCGAAACCATGACAAAGGGAGCATGAATGACGCCGGCTAAAGCGGAAAGCATGGAAGAAAGGATGAAGGTTACGGTAAAGAGGCGGTTGATGTTAATTCCCAAAGCCTCAACCTTCTCCGCATCATCTATACCGGCACGGATGGCCAGACCCAAAATCGTCCGGTTGAGAAATAAGTGTACACCAATATAAACACCGATGGCAAGCAAAATAACGAAAAGCCGGTAGCCGGGAACCCCTGTGCCTAAAATGCGGATGCTGCCCCGGATGGGCGAAGACAAAGGCTTGGGAGTCAAGCCCCACACATATTTTATTAAACCTACGCCCATAAGATTGACACCGAAGGTCAGGATCATTGAAAACATGACAGGTTTCGAATAAGCCCTGCGGTAAATGATCCGCTCCACAATAAAGGCGGCCACCACTGTGGCAGCGATTGCCCCCAGCATCCCAAGCCAGAAGTTTCCCGTCCTGCTTTGGATGGTATAGGTCATGTAAGCACCGAAGGCGTAGTAAAAGAATTGATCCAGGCTGATAATCCGCATCAGCCCGTAACAAAGGGAAAGGCCCACCGTTAAAAGAAAGTAGACTCCCGCCATGCTCAAACCTAAGACAATTGCTGAAATCAATAATTGTAAGTTCATTTTAATTTCATTCTCCCCTCTTCAGTGGATCGAGAAAAGGAGTGCCTTTCCGTAACTTTATCCAAGTAATTTTCTAGCGACCCGATAATACCCTTTTCACCGGCAAACATGACGACAATCAACAATAAACCCACTAACATTTCCCAGTGACTTACAAATTGCGTGACTATATCTTTCAAACCAATGAAGATGAAAGAACCGACCAAAGGCCCAAATAAGGTTCCCGCACCGCCCAGCATGGAAATGGCCACTGCTTCGGAAGCCGCGCTTACATTGGCGATATTGGAATTGACCATGCCCAAATAAATTGTGTATAAAGCGCCGGCCAACCCCGCCGTTGTATTGGCGATAACAAAGGCCAGCCACTTAATGCTAAACGTTTTGTAGCCTAAAAACTGCAGCTTCTGTTCATTGTCTTTTACGCAGATGCAGGCAGAGCCGAAAACTGATTTGGTTTTGAG
>JBHGWS010000119.1:0-9487 GCA_041936745.1 Candidatus Darwinibacter acetoxidans | reverse complement strand
CTTTCTTTTTTCTGGGCCAAAGCGGCGAGATTTTGGGTGAAAAAGTACTGGTGAGGGAAAACCCCACCACTGAAAGCAGCCCCCAAGGTACGCTGCGGCAAAACGAAGAGGTTACTATTTTAGCTAAACAGGCCGATTGGTATAAAATTCGTTCCAACAGCAAACTTGAGGGCTGGATCCCCGCTTTCCACCTGCGGTTAAAAGACATCCCCGCCGCGGCATCAGAAAGGCTTGATAAAGTCGTTTTAGGCTATCTGGCGCCGGATGATTTGGCTTATGAAAGCCTTTTGGAAAACAACCTATCTTTGACAGGCGTTGTACCTTTGGGCTGGCGGATGGATAGTTACGGCGCCCTCAATGCCGATTTTGCCGGAGAAGACTTGGGAAAAACCCTTTATTTTGCCGGCAACCGCCAGCTGGAAACCTATGCTTTAATCGAAGTAAACACCGAACCGGTTAAACTTTTTAACAACACTTACCTGCAGGCCCAAACCGCCGCCGCCATTGTTGAGACGGTCCGGGAATGGGGCCTTAAGGGCGCCCAGTTAGCCGTTAACTACGAACCGGCGGATTATACGGGGCTGGCCGCATTTTTGGAAACGTTAAATGCCAAATTAGAGGCAGAGGGCTATAAAACTATCGTGGCGCTGCCCTTAAGCCCCGCGGCTGATTACAAGGCTTTGGCAGGCTGCGCCGATTATTTAGTTGTTCAACCCAAACTTGAGCTGAAAAACCCCGGGCCGCCGGCCCCTCTTGATGAGATCAAAAAAGCACTGCGGGCGGTTTTATTGGAAATCCCCGCCCACAAGGTCATTTTAGGGATCAATACGGCGGGCCACAATTGGCCGCGCCGGGGCGAGCCTATTTCTCTTTCTTACGGTGAAGTAATGGAGTTGGCCGCCCAATGGGGTGTCAGCATTAAATGGGATGCGCAAAGCATGTCTCCTTATTTCGAATACGGCAACGGCGGCGAGGTGTGGTTTGAAAACCGCTACAGCTTAAAATATAAACTGGATTTAGTAAAAGAATTTGACTTAGCCGGCCTTGCTTTAAGTGATCTGGGCCGGGAAGACCCGGAAGTATGGAACACTTTAAAAAAGCTTTTTTAATCGGCTAAAAGTTCGCTGACGGTGACACACACGTAGCCGCGGTTTTCCAAATGCTCTAAAATTATGGGCAGGGCTTCTAAAGTGGGCTTAGTGGGGTGCATTAAAATCAAAGCCCCGTTAGTTACGCCGCTGAGCACGCGATCGATAATCACGGTGGGTTGCGGCCTCTGCCAATCGACCGTATCCACCGTCCAGAGCACCGTCTTGTAACCTAACTCCGCGGCTGCCGCTACCGTCTGCTTATTGAAATCCCCTGCCGGGGGCGCAAAAATTTGCGGTTTTTGGCCGGTAGCCGCCATAATTTTGTCTTCCCCTTCTTGAATGAGCCGGGTGACTTCACTACGGCTCATTTTTCCTGCCAGGCCGTGCCATCCGCCGTGGTTGCCTATCTCATGGCCGGCGGCGGCGATCTTCTCAGCCAGTTCAGGTTCTTTTTCCGCCCAGCGGCCTGTGGGAAACCACGTCGCCAAAACCCCGCGGGCGGCTAAAACCTCCAGCATCCCCAGGATAAATTCCTCGCCCCAATCGATGTTGATCATTAAAGCAACTTTTGGCTCCAAGCCGGGGCCTTGGTAATAAGGCTGGAAGTGGGCAGCGGTGATGGATGGTAGGACGGGTACGGCCACTAATTTTAAGCGAGTATTGGCGGGCGCTTCTAAAAGAGCCTGCACCGTTGCGGCAACATCGGCAACTTGGCCCACCACTTCTTCCTGCAGAGAGTTTGTCTCCCAGTCCCATTTGGCATTGCGGGCTTCCACTGCAAAGCTTTGAGCAATATCCGCCACTACATCGTACAGTTCCGGTTCCAACAGGCGTTCTACGTTGTAGCCTTCCAGGCAGACCCCCGCTTTAACGCCGTTTAGATAGCGTCTGCCGTGGCGGGCTAACCTAACCCCCCAGGTCGCTGCGCTGATTGCCACAAGTAAGCTGACAATGAAAAAAAGCCCCCGTTTAGTGATGATAAAGGAAAAACCGCGCCGGCGCACTACAACCTGCCCCCTTTCTTAGGATGCTGCATCCCCGTGTGGTCGATGTAATAATCCTCTTTGTAAATTAATTCCGAAACGGGTACAATTTCATACCCCCGAGCTTGTAAATCGGGGATCAGCCGCTTAATTGCCCCGGGCGTGCCCGGTGCGGCATTGTGGAAAAGTACGATATCCCCGGGTTTAATCTGCCCCATGATCCGCTGATAAATTTCACTGCTGCCAAGATTTTTCCAATCCAAAGAATCAACGGACCACTGAATAGTGTAATAACCGAGGGAAGCAGCTTGGGAAATGACTTTATTGGAGTATTCGCCGAAAGGGGGCCTGAAAAGGTTAGTGCGCTGGCCGGTCAAATCTTGAATCATATTCTCGGTTTTTTGTAATTCGTAAGCGATACCGGCCTCCGAAAGGGAGTTAAAGTGGGGGTGGGAATAACTATGGTTGCCGATCTCATGGCCGGCAGCCGCAATCTTATTTACATAATCAGGGTATTTATCTATCCAATAACCGGCTAGGAAAAATGTGGTGGTAATGTCGTGTTCACGCAGAATAGCCAAGATTTCGTCCGTCAAGTCTGTCCCCCAGGTAGCATCAAAGGAGATGGCTATTTTTTTGGCATCGGTTTTAACCGAGTAAATGGGAATCAGCCTTCCTCGGGAAGTCACTGTGACTAAAAGCGGCTCCCGCACCTGAGGTATGAGGCTGAGAAAGGCTATTAACACGATAAATACAAGGTACCACCACTTCACCCTTAGGACGAATACACGCATAAAATCACCCCTCGTGTATTCATATTCACTTAAAGGGCGAAGTTATGATTACCTATCCTTTTTATTACCTTTTTTGTTTCCCAGTAGTCCAAATAGTCGGAAGTGGCCGGGTTGTAAAAAAAGAGGGCACCGCGGGAGGGATCTTCGCCTGAAAGGGCACGCCTGACTGCCTGCATGCAGTCATCATTAGTTTGCGCCGGCAGCAGGTTATTCTCAATCGGCGTAAATTGGCCCGGTTGAAAAATAACGTCGGTCACAGTGTCAGGAAAAACTGGGCTGCGCACCCTGTTTAAAACCACCGCGGCCACAGCTATTTTACCCTCCAAAGACTCGCCCGCGGCTTCGGCGTAAACCAACCGGGCCAACAGCTCCTTTTCCTTGGCGGTTACTTCGTAAAAAGTCCCGTCAGAGCGCATAAGCAGCGGGGTTGTCTCGGCCGGCAGGCGCAGTATGGTGCCTGCCCACATTTTCTTCGGATCTTTGATCTTATTTAATTCGGCTAACTCTTCCCAGGAGATGCCGTGGGCTTTAGCAATATCATATAACGTATCGCCGGGCTGGACCTCGTAAGTGGGATTGTTACCGGCTTTTACAGCGCTGATGATTAAAATGAGCAGCCCCAAGGCTAAAAACAAGTTACGCATCTTATTTCCTCCCTCACACCACAGTGTTTCCACTCGCTTTACGCAGTTCCTGCTTATTCAAGCCGGCCCAAACGATCTAAAAACCGCAAAACTGCATTGGAATCGATGATTTGGCTGAAGGAAACTTTTTCAGAGGCTAAATTAAGAGAAAACAGGCCCAGAGCAGTGATGATTTTAAAATAAAAAGGGAGGGTCACAACTGCCGCCCAGCCCAAAGCCGCCCCTAAAGCGTTTGCCCCCGCATCACCCATGGTGGCGGCTTCTTTAAGATCCCAAAAAAGGTAACCGGCGGCGGCCGCGGTTAAATAAAAGAGGGGACGGAGCTTCAGGGGCTTGCAAGCCAAAAAAAGCCCTGCCAAAACTAAAAAGACTTTGCCTGCACGGCCGGGCCTTAGATCGAGCAGGTTTAAAAAGTTTGCCGCCAAAGCTAAGATGAGGCCGTTCAAAATACCTTCCCCGCTGCTTTGGCCGTAAAGGAAGCCAACTAAAAGGGCAAACGCACCGCCGCCCAAAGCTTTAAGGCCGCCCGTGGAAAGCCCGCACGCGCCCAGATGGCCCAAAAAACCCTTCCGCTCCCCTGTGCCCAGGCTGTCATCGATGAAGCCTAAAAAGGCGAAGGCTAAAATTAGCAGGGCAAAAACTAAGTTGTCTTCCCGCCCCCTGCCGGCCAACAGGTTCAAAACGGCTGCCGAGATCGCAAATACGGCACCCACACCCGTTGGGATTAATTTCCCTTTGTAATTTCTAATCTTTAAAGGGGAAAAAACGGGTAAAAAAAGCGGCACCGCCAAACCGCTAATAATCATCAAAAGAATCAGGAGCAAAATAAGCATCACTTGTCCTTTCGCCAACAGCGATATAAAGCCCTTAAGACGTGCATCAGCTGGCGGCCCCGGTGCCGAAAGCCTTGGATCCCCCTGCCGTAAGCCCGGTGCTGCATGGCCAGGGGGATTTCCAAAACCCGGTAGCCCCCCTTCAAAGCGCCCACCGTTAAACCTATCTCGGCGCCAAAACCGGGAAAGACACCGCCCAGCTCCTTGAGTAAACTGTGAGTGAGGGCCCGCTGGCCCGACAGAGGGCTTGTTACGCTTTGGCCTGTTAAAGCCCTAACACCCAGGCAGGCGAGCCTTCGGGCAAACCCAAAGCCCATCTTCCCCGCGCCCGCTTGCTTTGTGGCAAAGCGGGCGACTGTCAGATCAGCTCTGCCTGCCAAGACGGGCCGCACAAGCTCTCTGCCTAAAGAGGCCGTGCGGCCGAGATCGGCATCCAAAAAAAGGTAAATATCAGCGGCAGTATGCCGCCACCCTTCATTTAAGGCCCCTCCCTTGCCCAGATTGCGCCGGAGATTGAGGAGGGTAACTCCCGCCAGCCGGGAAACCGCGGCCGCGGTACCGTCCGTGGAACCATCGTTAACCACCACAATTTCATCAACTTCCGCAATTTCCCGTACGGCCGTTACAGTTTCCAGAATTAATTCCGCCTCGTTATAAGCTGGGATGACAGCCGCAACCCTCATGGCAGTACCCCTTCCGCCTCTGCCGCCAAGCCAAAGCGGCCGGCCGCTCTGGCGGCTAAACCGAGCACAAGGGCAATTTCACCTAAAGCAATATCAGCGCAGTCTATCTGTAAACTCAGCGGCAGGGAAAATGCAGGCGGTTTATCTTCCAAACCCCAGAGAAAAGTAAGATGAGCCCCTTCCTCTGCTAAAAGCGCCAGTTTTTGAAAAACGCCATCTGCAGGTTTCTCACTACCTAGCCTGACTAAAAGCAGTGCTTGAGCCGCCTCGAATCCAGCCGCCAAATCCTGAGGGCTGAGGCGCTTAGGCTTGGCGCCGGCTTTTTCCAAGGCACCGCTTAAAGATTCCCAATCCCAACCGTTTGCGGCTAAATCCATTACAAAAACGGTTTCATCCGCCAATTTATCGGCAATGACAAAATCCCGCAGGCGCCGCCAGATTTGGTGGTTGAATCCCAACTGATTTTCCATGGCGGCCAGATTAACCTGTAGTTCTAAAAAGCGCTTTTCCATTTGAGAGATCAGCAAGCCTTGCTCTTCCACAAGCCCGCTGTCCTGGTAAATGGCGCCGCCGATTAAAATACCCAACACTAAACTTAAAAAGACGGCCATCAGCGATGCCAAGTGATAACGAAATCCCGGATGCATTTAACTCCCCCCCACAATTAAGCGCAGCTGCAGCCACAGGAGGCGGAAATAATGGCGCCAAGGAGAGGCCAGGGCAATAAAAACCAAAATGGGGATTAAGGCCGCCACGACTATGGGCACGACGCTGAAAACAGTGCCACCCCGGTGCAACTCGCTTACCTTTTTGGCATCTAAAAGAATGGGCCCGATTTTAAGCCTTGTCAAAAAGGTGGAAGCCATGCCCGGGCGCCCCTTTTCTAAAAAATCGATCATGTTGGAATGGGAGCCCACTAAAACAATCAGCTGGGCTTGTTTGTCGTGGGCTAAAAGGAGGGCCAAATCTTCACTGGTCCCCGGTATGCTCACTTTGTGATACGTAAGCCCTAAGGCGTCGAGCCTAGGGGCACTGGGGCATTCACCGTTTTGATAAGCGTGGGCAATTAAAATTGCCTTTGACAACAACGCTGAGTCTGTAACGCTGTCCATATCGCCTACGATTAAGTGGGGTTCATAACCGCAGGCTAAAAGGGCGTCGGCGCCCCCGTCCACACCAATTAAAATCGGCTGTGCTTCTTGGATGAAGGAGCTGAGGATACGCAGATCTTCTTTGTAACCAAAGCCCCTGACCACTACGACAACCGGTTTTCCCTGCATTTTCAAAGGCAGGGGGGGAAAAAACAAATCCCCTAAAATTACCTCTTTTTCTTTCGCTGCATAAGTTAAAGTATTGGTCACAAAGCGGTCTAATTCTGCGCTGAGATTCAAAAGGGAGAGCCGCCTGCTTTCTTTTACAACATGGCCAGTCACGATGCGGCCGACGCCGACCACCTCCCCTCCTTTTATTATCCGCCTGCCTCGGATCTCGATTTCGTCGCCGTTTTGCACGCTGGCAAAAATCTCATCGCCAACGTTGTCCAAATGCAGTATTTCCTGCTCCAAAAGAAGCTGTGGCCCTAAATTCGGGTAGCGGCAGGTTAGAGAGGAGCGGGCGTTAATCACAGCCTTGATGCCCGCGTCGATCAAGCCTGCCGCGCCCACCGCATCTAAATCTTCGTGGCGGATCACTGCAATCTCTTTCGGCTGCAGTTTGGGCGCAAGTTCTTTCGTCCTTTTTCCCAACCTTACCTTACCCCGCACTGTTTCACCTTCCCCGGAAATATAAAAGAGAGGCGGTTTCCCGTCTCTCTTAATATGCATATTTAGCTTTTGTTTTAATCACGAACTCAATTCCAAGCTGACTAATCCAGCCATTTTCGCAATAAAGGCGGAGTTCGTCGGTTTGCCTTTCGACTCCGCTATCTCATACGGAAAAAAGGCATATAACTGCTCGATATTGCCCCGCTCCCAAGTAACATCCAAAGCGTAGCGCATAGCCCGCTCCACCTGGGCACCGCTTGTGTTAAACCTCTGGCCGATACCGGGGTAGAGTTTTCTGGTAACCGCATTCAGCCAGTGTGGGTGAATGCAGGCAAGCCAAATCCCTTCCAGAAGGTAGCGGTAACCCTTGTAATGAGGCGGTATCCCCATTAAATCAAAATGGCGGATGCAGATTTCTTTCACAACTTTGGAATCATACTCCAGCCGCGCCGAAGAGGCAGTATTTCCCAAAAGCTGCCGGATCCGTTCAACCAAGATCCCCGGTTTGAAAGGCTTCAGCAGGTAGTAGTTGGCCCCCGATTCTGCCGCCTGCCTCAGTATCGCTTCACTTTCCGAACCGGAAATCAGAATTACGGGCAGCTCGCCCGCATTCCAGCTCTGCCTGATCTTTTTTAAAACTGCCATACCTCCCCGAGGAGGCAAAAGCACTTCGAGCAGTAAAATATGGGGTTTTGCAGTGCTGATCTTTTCCATGATACCTTCTGCATTCCGCAGCCTGCCTACGCAGCGCAGGTCGTCTTCCAATTCCAAATATTCCTGGAGCGATTTCTGAAAGGCAACATCTTGATCAGCCATAAGGATGCGAATTATTTCGGACACGAGTTTCCCCTCCAACCCAGTGAAACCTAACCTACCCGCCCGGCCAAGAGATATGTTTTAGTCAAGGGCGAATATTGGAAGTTTTTTTCTAAGCGGAAGCTTTTAATTTCTCCCGTAGAAAGCATGTGCAGGCGCGGCCCGGTACATTCCAGTATTTCATCACCGATTAATATTGAATCTTCGCTGTGATAGCTGATCGGTAGATCCTCAGCGATATATTCCAAGACCCTCCGCTCTACTTCAGCTAAATCTACAGTGGGCTTTTCCGCAAATTCCACCACGAAACCCCTGCGGACATCGCTGTGGATGTTGGGCGGCTCCACGCCCAGCTGTTCAAAGACTACAGAAGTCAAGTCCTCCGCACTGTGCGCCATTTTTCTGTAAATCAAAGAATCATAAGCCTGTTTGGCTAATTCCGACGGGAACGGCCCAAACAGGGTGGGTACGGTTACAACTACTTCTTCCCCGACCCCTATCAAAATTTCAGCATTCAGATCAAGCAGGGGATAAAGCAGGTCAAAGTGTTCAACGATCACCCTGCGCCCTGCGGCCAGGGCTTTTTTAACGGCCTCCCCCAATTCCCAAAGCTGTGTAAAAGCCATTTCAAAACGGATATCTAAATGATAAGTGTGAGTGCGGAAAAAACCGCTTTCGGCATCTGCCAAAATGGGTAAAGGCCTTATATTAATACCTTCGTCATCGTTTGTTAAAACTAACCCGGGAAACATCCCCCTGATTAAAAGGGATTTCCCCGCGCCCGCATCGCCCACCACTCCGATCAGGCGGTTTTCCGGGCCGAGATAACGCTGTGAAATTATCATGCCTAAATGCGCCAGGCGTTTCCGCCCCCGCGGCGCGTAATAAACCGCCTGAACCAAAGTGGTGTAATGCATTACAAAATCACCTCAGCATGGCGTGCTGCGTGGCACATAATGTTAATTGCCACGGGCAGGCCCGCAATGTGGGTCGGGTAGGTCTCCACGAAGACGGCCAGGGCAGTTTCGCTGCCGCCAAAGCCCATGGGCCCCACGCCGGTTTTATTGACCAATTCCAATAACTCCGTTTCCAGTTGTGCCAGATGAGGCTGAGGGTTTTTGGCACCGATGGGCCGCAAAACGGCCCGTTTGGCGAGCAGTGCCGCTTTTTCCATTGTACCCCCCATGCCCACCCCCACAATAATGGGTGGGCAGGGGTTGCCCCCGGCCCGAATAACAGTCTCAACGACAAAATCCTTCACGCCCTGGACTCCCTCCGCCGGCTTCAACATGCGCAGCGCAGACATATTCTCGCTGCCAAAACCTTTCGGGGCGATTAAAAGCTTAAGGCTGTCCCCCTCAACCAGAGAAAGGTGGACAACTGCCGGCGTGTTGTCTTCAGTGTTGACCCGCTCTAAGGGATCTTTGACGACACTTTTTCGGAAGTAAAAGTCCGCATAAGCCTGCCGGACACCTTCGTCAATCGCATCGGTCAGCAGGCCGCCTGCAATGCGCACATCTTGGCCCAGTTCGGCGAAAACCACAGCCATACCCGTATCTTGGCAGATAGCCATGGCTTTGTCCCTGGCGATTTGGGCGTTTTCCAAAATAGTAGCCAAAACGTTGGACCCTAAAGGAGACTTCTCCTGCTTTTGCGCCTTCTCCAATGCGGAAACGATATCGGCGGGCAAGTGGCAGTTTGCTTCAAAGCAGGCCGCTTTGACTTCTTTTACAATCTCGTTGTATTGAATAACTTTCAATTTCATCCCCTACCTTAATTTCGCTTTCAACAAAGCCACCAGGCGGTTCATTTCGTTGGTGACGATGGAAAGGCCTTCATCAACACCCATTCCCGGCTTGGAAAGGATCTGGCGCGGCCTT
>JBHGWS010000118.1:0-27971 GCA_041936745.1 Candidatus Darwinibacter acetoxidans | reverse complement strand
GACAGTTTTATTTAGTGATCCTTAATTTCGCTTCAAACAACACCGGGTGCACGTATGCTGCGAAAAAGCGAACTAATGTCGACTTCGAGGTACATTTTCTTTTTAACTTTTTGCCAAAAAGGGTGACAACGCAATTAGCTCAGAGTACAGCTGCCTTGACACGGCCTTGGGAAATGGTAGAGTGAAAAGCAGGAACAAATTATAGGAGAGGATATGTCTATGGGCAACAAAGAAACGACACCGTCCAATTTTATTAGAAATATTATTGACGAAGATCTGCGGACGGGCAAACATAAAAAAATTGTGACAAGGTTTCCCCCTGAACCGAATGGTTACCTTCATATAGGGCATGCCAAATCCATCTGCCTGAATTTCGGTTTGGCCGAAGATTACGGCGGCACCTGCCATCTTCGTTTTGATGACACGAACCCTGAAAAAGAAGAAATAGAGTATATTGAAAGCATTCAAGAAGACGTCCGTTGGCTGGGCTTTGACTGGGGCGAACACCTCTATTATGCTTCGGATTATTTCGAACAGCTGTACGGCTATGCCGTGAAATTGATTAAAATGGGCAAGGCTTATGTCTGCAGCCTGACCCAAGAAGAAATCAGGGAATACCGGGGCACGCTTACCAAACCGGGTAAAAACAGCCCTTATCGGGATCGTTCTATCGAAGAAAACCTCGATCTTTTCCGGCGGATGCGTGAGGGCGAGTTTGATGACGGCGCACATGTTCTCAGGGCTAAAATAGATATGGCGGCGCCGAATGTAGTTATGCGCGATCCTATTTTGTATAGGATCAGGAAAGTGCCGCACCACCGCACAGGTGATGATTGGTGCATCTACCCCATGTACGATTTCACCCACTGCTTATCCGATGCAATAGAGGGGATTACCCACTCGCTCTGCACCTTGGAATTTGAAAACAACAGGCCTTTATACGAATGGATTTTGGAGCAGGTTTTCGAAAAACCCCACCCGCAGCAGATAGAGTTTGCCCGCCTCAATATCAGCTATACGCTGATGAGCAAGCGCAAACTTTTGGATTTGATCCAGCGCGGTATTGTGGACGGCTGGGACGATCCCCGCATGCCCACTTTGGTCGGCCTGCGCCGGCGCGGTTACACGCCCGCGGCGATTCGCGATTTTAGTGAACGCATCGGTGTGGCTAAGGCGAACAGCGTTGTGGATGCCGCCATGTTGGAAAACTCCCTGAGAGAAGATCTGAACCGTACTTCCCAGCGCAGGTTAGCTGTGCTGCGGCCCTTAAAGGTGGTTATTGAAAACTACCCGGAGGGCCAGGTAGAAGAGCTGGAAGCTGTCAATAATCCCAATGATCCCGATGCGGGTGTAAGGCTTGTGCCTTTTTCCAGAGAAATTTATATCGAACGGGAAGACTTCATGGAAGATCCGCCGAAGAAATTTTTCAGGCTGGCACCGGGGCGGGAAGTCCGTTTGCGCTTCGCTTACTTTATTACCTGTACAGATGTAATTAAAGATGAGGATGGCAGTATAGTTGAAATCAGGGCTGTCTATGATCCGGAAACTAAAGGCGGTTCAGCACCGGACGGGCGGAAAGTGAAGGGAACCATCCACTGGGTATCAGCGGAGCACGCCCTACCTGCGGAAGTGCGCCTTTACGATCACCTTTTCTTAACCGAAGATCCGAACGAGGGCGATCTGGAGGAAAACGTTAACCCCAATTCCTTGGAAATACTCAAAGACGCTAAAGTTGAACCAAGCTTAGGCGAAGCGGAGCCGGAAGACAGATTCCAATTTGAACGCCAAGGCTATTTTTGCGTCGATTGGGACTCGACTAAGGCAAACCTCGTTTTTAACTTGACGGTTCCCTTGCGGGATACTTGGGCCAGGATGCGCAAAAAATAAACCATGATCCACCCCCCCGGTCCGGCGGCGGAACCAGGGGGGTTTTACTTTAAGCCAAACGGCCTGCCGCCTCTGGAGGCAGCGGGCCGCTTGCTTTTAGATCAGCCGGAACTTTCGTTTACAGGCCAAAAACGCTTACTCATCTTCATTTTCGTATCTTTTTTTCAGGCCTGCCAGGGTAACTTTACCGTATTCTTGTGCTCCAAAAAGTGAGCTGTCCCGGTAGTTACCGCATTGGGTGGCGCTTCGGGCCGGGACATCTTCCGCTTTTAAAACCTTCTCTAAAGCGTTGATTAAGAATTTGGCCACTTCTTTTTCTGACGCTTCCCCTAAGAGGATTAAATAAAATCCGGTGCGGCAGCCCATGGGCGAAATATCTATGACCCCTTCCGTTTCTTCCCTGATAAAACCGGCCAGAAGATGTTCCAAGGCGTGTACCGCGCCTGTAGGCATGATGTCTACGTTGGGCTGGGTAAAGCGTAAATCGAATTTAGTGATAACATCGCCTTTCGGCGTCCGGAACACTTCACTCCGCCGCACAAAGGGGGCCTTTACCTTAGTGTGATCGAAGGAAAAACTTTCTACTTTGACTTTAGGCAGTTTTTTCACCTCCCGTTGGTTGGGCAATAATTGAATTCAATTCATCTAAAAGCTCTTTTATATCTTCTCCGGCGGCTTTGTTGCTCAAAATATCCCCGGGGCTGAGCTTCCTTCCCCAATAGATATGGTTTGCGTTCGTTTTGTTTCTGATAGCAGCGCCTTCCAAGCTTGCACCGACGAAGGCCCCTTTGCTGATGGAATAACTATAAATTGACGCCTTCATTTTCAGGTCTGTCCCTGCTTCAGCGGAGCGCCCTAAAGGGCCAGCTGCGATGGAAAGGTTGCCGCCCAGAGTGATTTTTTCTTCCTTCAAACTTGCCATCCCTCTTTCACTTGTTACAACCAATACCAAAGCCGTACTCTGGAGGCCGATTTGAAAGCCGTAGGACAGCCCCCTTAAGCTGACAAAGTAAGGGCCGTGCCAAATTCCCGCCCGCCGATCATATTCGAGGATGAGCCCATCGCCAAACCGCCCGCCCAGTCCTAAGCCTGCCTTTACCACGCTGGGGAAAATTGCGACACCGTAAGCGCTTTTCAACATGCTCTGCAGATGCTCGGAATCGGGCTGATCGGCCATCTCCCGCAGAACTAAAACGGCATCCGCAATCAGCTCCGTCGGTGCCTTTTCCGCTTGGGCGGGAAAGGGGGCCGCAAAGATAAGCACAAAGATTAAAATCATAATCCGGCGCATTGGATAACCTCCTTTTATTCACAGCATTCGCCTTGTAAAAAACTATGCGGCCATACTATTCGGCGTATCAGGGGGCATTTTTGGGAATATAAATGGAGAAAAGGGGGAGAAAAATGCCTCGCTGGTACTTTTTGATTGTTTCCAGGAAGTTCGTCTGGTCCGCCGCCTGTTTACTTTTTTGTATCGGCCTGCTTGTTTTGTGGCAGAGCTTGCCGCTTGGGTTTTACACCTTAGGTTTATTAAACAACGAGGTGGTTTATGATATCATGCTCGATGCGGGCCACGGGGGGATAGATCCCGGTGCCATTGGTGAAGGTGAGTTATATGAAAAGCATTATGTTTTAGATATTGTGCTGCGGATGCACGAAATCCTGACAGGCCACGGCTACAAAGTCGGCCTGACCAGGGATCATGACCGGGATGTCAGCCACCTTGTGGAAAAAGGGACCAGGCATCGGCGCGATCTTTTAGGCCGTTTTAAATTAATGAACCAAGCCCGAGTCGGTTTAAGCGTCCACGCCAACTCAACAAAAGACAGCAGGGAAGCGGGCGCCCTCGTTTTTTATTTGAAAGATAAATACATAGCTAAAATTTATGCTCAGATGGTTTTTGATGAGTTGGAAAAAGTGCAGGTTATGAATGTCAATTACGTTGTGCCCCGGGACACCCTTTTGCTTCTGAAAGCAAACCCGCCGGTACTACTGGTGGAAATAGGTTTTATGTCCAATCCGGCTGATCTGGCTAAGATAACCGACGAGCAGTTTCGGGCTAACGTGGCTCAGTCTTTGGCCGCCGGTATTTTAAACTTCGTTTGGTGGCGCGGCGGCGAACAAACGGAATCTTAGAGCTGCTTTAGTAGTCCGATAATTATGTCATTCAGCCGCGGCAGGACTGTTTTCAGGTATTCTGCCAGATCAGCCGGCGCGGTATTATCCGCCTGATCGGAAATAATGCGCAGAATCAGGTGGGGGATTTGGTTTAGGTAAGCAACCTGGGCAATGGCCGCGCCCTCCATTTCCACACATAAAGCCGTAGGAAAATGATTCAATATTGCCCTTTTTTGCTCCAGGGAAGAGACAAACTGATCACCTGAGGCAATCAAGCCGTGATGCACTTTACCGGGGCCCAACACCTCTTTGGCTGTTTGGGCCGCCAATTTGGCCAGGCTTTCAGCAGAAGGAAAAACACTTGTTGCCAGGCGCGGGATCGTGCCCTTGGGATATGCCAAATTACGGCAGTCGACGTCGTGCTGCACAGCTGCCCGGGAAACCACCAGATCGCCGATCAGCACCTTTTCACCCAGGCCGCCCGCGATACCTGTATTGATTAAAGCCCGCAGGGGAAATTGATCGATTAAATATTGGGCCGCGGCAGCGGCATTAACCTTGCCGATCCCACAGCGGGCGACGACTATATTTTTATTTCCCAAGCGGCCGCTGAAAAGCGGCAGATCGGTGAAAGGCACAGAAAGCTTTTTAAGATCTGCCAGCTTAGGGGTGAGAAGTTCGATTTCCTCAGCCATGGCACCAATAATTGCTATGTAATTATTCCCCACAGAACTCACCTCGACTTTAGTCTACCACAGGGAAATCAGTGCTGTAAAGGGAGGTAACCCAAAGCCTTTGTCGTATTATTTCAATGGGCTTCGTAAAACTAATTGAAAGATCTCAAAAGGGGTTGCAGATAAAGTGAATAAATTAACATTCAGTTATAAACAGGCGGATATAAAAGAGACTGAAATGAAAGCCCTGGCCCCGGCGGTGGGGTTGGCACATGATCAGCTGCATGATAAAAGCGGAGCGGGCAGTGACTTTTTAGGCTGGCTCGATCTGCCAAAAACCTCTGATCAAAAAGAATTGGAAAGGATAAAAACCGCTGCCGCAAAAATCCAAAACGATTCCGAACATCTGATCGTGATCGGCATCGGCGGTTCTTATTTGGGAGCGCGGGCAGGTATAGAAATGCTCTGCCATTCCTTTCATAACTATCTGCCGGCGGCTGAAAGAAAAGCACCGCGGGTGTTTTTTGCCGGCACCAACCTCAGTGCTGCTTACCTTAAGGATTTAATCGAACTGATCCGGGACGAGGATTTTTCCGTAAATGTTATTTCTAAATCGGGGACAACCTTGGAACCGGCCCTGGCTTTGCGGGTTTTAAAAGATCTGTTGGAGGAAAAATACGGCAGGGAAGAAGCCTCGCGGCGCATTTACGCAACGACGGATGCCCGGGAAGGGGCCTTAAGGGCTGTAGCCGAGGCAGAAGGCTGGGAAAGCTTTATTATCCCCCCCGATGTGGGCGGGCGTTTTTCGGTCTTGACTGCCGTGGGTCTTTTACCACTGGCCGCAGCAGGGATTGATATTACCGAGATTTTGGACGGGGCCGCCGCGGCTCATTCCCGCTGCAGTAAACGGGAATTGTCGGATAACCCGGCCTACCAATATGCGGCGAGCCGCAACATTTTGGCCCGGCGGAGTAAAATTATCGAGATTTTAGCGAACTATGAGCCCGGGCTGCAGTTTTTTAACGAGTGGTGGAAGCAGTTATTCGGTGAAAGCGAAGGGAAGGACGGCAGAGGTATTTTTCCCGCCAGCGTAAATTTTACGGCGGATCTACATTCCTTAGGCCAATTAATGCAGGACGGCAGCCGCAATATCTTTGCCACAACTTTGTGGGCGGAAAAGAGCCGCCGCGCCTTGGCAGTACCCGGCCGGGCAATAGACGGAGACGGGTTGAACTATTTGGCGGGCAGGGATTTCCAGTTTGTCAATCAACAGGCGTTTCAGGGCACCGTGTCAGCCCACACTGAAGGGGGCGTACCTAACCTTGTCATCCAAGTGCCCGCTTTCACGCCTTATTACTTCGGCGCTTTAGTCTATTTCTTTGAAAAAGCCTGTGCCACAAGCGGCTACCTGTTAGGGGTCAACCCCTTTGATCAACCCGGTGTGGAGGCTTACAAGAAAAAAATGTTCGCGCTTTTGGGTAAACAAAAACCCGAGGGCAGCTCGGGGGCGGGGAGTTGATGGCGGTGCCGGCGAAGTTATATCCGCTGCTGTTTCAGCCTATTTATAAAAAGAAAATCTGGGGCGGCCGTTTACTGGGCGAGCTTTTTGACCGTGAGCTGCCTGCGGGCAGTATTGGCGAAAGCTGGGATGTGGCGGCACACCCCGAAGGGAGCAGTGTTGTGTGCAACGGCCCCTTAGCGGGGCGTACGTTAAAAGAATTGGTGAAAGTTTACGGAGAGGAATTAGTGGGCGCAAAAGGAGTGAACCCTCAGGGTAAATTCCCCCTTTTATTCAAGCTGATCCAGGCCGAAAAAGCCCTTTCCGTCCAAGTTCACCCCCCTGATGAATACGCCGCGGCCGAAGAAGGCGAACCTTGGGGGAAGACAGAAATGTGGTATATTGTCAAAGCGGAGCCGGAAGCGTGGATAATTTGGGGGCTGCGCCCCGGGGTTTCGCAAAAACAGCTGGAAGCGGCGGCGGTCAGGGGCGGAGGGGCGTTACTTAACTGCTTGAATAAAATAAATGTTAAGGCCGGTGAACTGTATCCCATTTCCGCCGGCTTAGTACACGCTTTGGGGCCCGGAGTTGTCGTTGCTGAGATCCAACAAAATTCCGATTTGACCTACCGCCTTTATGACTGGGACCGCCGGGATGGAGCGGGGAAAAGCCGGGATCTGCATCTGCGGCAGGCATTGGCTGTCATTGATTTTTCTGCCCGGGCCGGGGATAAAAAATATCAACTGCAGCGCTGTGAAAAATATTTCCGCCTGCGCGTTTTAACCGCCCCTCACTGCGTGGAGGCGGCCTTGGCGGGCAGTTTTCACTTATTGACAACGCTGGACAGCCCCCTTTCTATTTTTTGGGGCAGCAGTGAAATTATGCTGCAGAAAGGGCAATCCTGCCTCATCCCTGCCGCTTTGAAAAAATACTCTCTGCAAGGCGAGGGAATTGTTTTAAAAAGCAAGTTATCATAAAATGAAATTAGGTGAGATGAATGTGGTACCAGATTCTAATCGCCACGCCTTTAATCGCAGCGGGCTTGGAGTTGGTTTTCGGGTTTCCGGGCAAAGTCAGCGTGATCTTAATGGGGGCGACCGTTCTTTTCAGCCTTGTCGGCGTTTTGAAAAATATCAAGCGATTTGACTGGAAGGCTTGGGGGCAAGCGGCTTTTTTCGCCACGTTAGGAGCTTTTGCCACTTCTCTTTTGGCTTACCAATTCGACTTGGGCGTGGTAGTGGCCTCCGGCCTGGTCGGCGTTGTGGGCGGCAGGTTGCTGCCTAAACACAGGCAGGGCCAGCTCTATTTGGGTGTCTTTGTGGGCATGAGCTGTATTAACTGCTGCCCCTGGGGGGTACGGTTGATCAGCACGGGCGTGTTAGGCGGTTTGTTGGGAGAGGTGTTGAAACACACCTGGTCGGGGGTAGGCGGCCGCCTAGGAACAATTGCCGCGACCTCGGAGATTGTCACACTTCTTTTCAGCGGCTACGGGTGGTGATGGCGATGGTAACCGGTTTGGCAGTCGGTGTGTTTTGGGGTTTTTGGGGATTTTGGCTGCGGCGAAAGCTGAAACTTTCTGCGGTGGAGATCTCCGGCTGGATGGCACTGAGTGCCGGCCTGATTTTACCGCGGCTGTTTGCTGATGGTTATCTTTTGGCGCTTATGTGCACCTGTGTTTCTTATGCAGTGATGTCCTCAAGGGAAAGAATTGCTAATCAGTGGGAAATGATGCTGGTTAGTGCTTTATGTGTTATTATAATTTATATGGGCCAAAGCCTTCTAATGGGTGTCGCGGGCAGGTTGGGCACTTCGGCTGCCCTTTCCGTCCTGATTTTCAGTGGGCTTAAGATTTTGGTTGGAAGGAGAAGAAAATCCAGTGCTTAATGTTACTACACGAGCAGCGGAGCAGCTCAAAAAACTTATTGAAAAGGAAGAGTCGAATAACACTATGGTGCGTGTCTTTGTCAATGGTTACGGCTGAGGCGGCCCCAACTTGGGTATGTCTCTGGCAGAGGCAGAAGATGTAGATGACACGGTGGTAGAGGCGGCGGGTATTAAGTTTGTCCTCGATCCCCTTGCTTATAAATACGCTAACGGGGCTTTGGTGGATTACCGCAGTTCCTTTTTTGGGCGGGGCTTCACCATTAGAGCCGGCAGCTGTTAACGAAAAAAGCGGGGAGCGGGCTTAGGGCCTGCTCTCCGGCACCTTTTACCTAAATAGTTGCGTTCGCAACTAAAATATGCTATAATTAACCCAATTAATGCCAAAAGAGTCTAAAAATATTTGGCAGCAATATTCTTTAAAAAAGACCACCGCTGGAATTTGGTCTTTTTGTTTTAAGAATTTACCGGGAGGTGCAAAATGATTAGACGTCAGCTGGTCAGCTGGGCAGTGCTTTTACTGCTTGTAGTTTTTGTGGGTACAACCCCAAGCAGGGCTGAGAAGATATCGGCGGTTGCTACCTTCGCCATTTTAGAGGATTTTGTTAAACAGGTCGGAGGCGAGCTGGTTGAGACCGTATCCCTGGTGCCTTTTAACGTAGATCCTCATTCGTGGGAACCGAGCCCGAAAGAGGCTCGCGCAGTTGCGGAGGCCGACATTTTGTTTGCTAACGGGGGAGTTTTTGATCAATGGCTGTCAGACCTGCAAAAAAGTGCCGCAGGGCCCGATGTGCCGCTGATTGTTGTTTCCAAGGGACTTGCCGATCTCGGCGAGGAAGATCCGCATTATTGGCTGAGCGTGCCTAACGCAGTTCATTACGTGGAGAAAATTACAGAAGCTTTAACGGAGTTAGCGCCGGCGGACGCTCCTTATTTTGCCGCCAGATCAGCCGCCTACATTGAAGAGTTAAACCGGCTGGATCAGAGCTTAGTGGAGGAGTTGGGCCAAATCGAGGCGGAAAAGCGGGTTATCGTAACTTACCACAACGCTTTCAGCTACTTTGCCAAACGCTATGGTTTCACAGTTACAGAGTTTTTGGTGCATAACCCGGAAGGGGAACCGGCTGCCAGGGATATGGCCCGCTTGGTGGAAGTTTTAAAACGGAGCCGGACGAGCGTAGTTTTTTCCGAGCCGCAGATCAGTGCGGGCGACCGCTATCTTAAAGCTTTGGCGAAAGAGATAGGCGGCAGGGTGGAGGTTTTATACAGTGACAGCCTCAGCCGCGCAGTGCCAACTTACATTGCCTTAATGGAGTACAATAAGAAAACTTTATTGGAGGCGCTGCAGTGAGGGAAAAACGAGATTTAGCAGTTGAGATTCATAATCTGACAGCAGGTTACGATGGGCGTCCGGTACTTCGTGATGTATCTTGGGAGGTCCCTAAGGGATCTATTGCAGCAGTTATCGGCCCCAACGGCGGCGGCAAATCGACGCTTTTAAAAACGGCCGTCGGTTTACTGCGGCCTTTGAAATTTGAAGCGATTAAGCTTTTGGGCCTGTCACCGGCTGAAAGCAGGGAAAAGATCTCTTACCTGCCCCAAAGGGAAGAGGTTGATTGGTCATTTCCCATTACCGTCTGGGATGTCATCCTGCAGGGCCGCCTCGTACGTAAAAGCCTCTGGGCGCGCTATACAAAAGAGGACTATCAGCTTGCCCGCGAGGCCGCGGAGTTTTTAGGCGTTGCGGATTTAAGCCAAACCCAAATCGGTTCCTTAAGCGGCGGCCAGAGGCAGCGGGTCTTTTTAGCCAGGGCTTTGGTTCAAGAAGCGGAACTGATCCTTTTGGATGAGCCTACTACCGGTTTAGATGCCAAAGCTCAGCATGAATTAGCTGCTCTTTTTCAAAGGCTGGCCAAAGAGGGTAAAACGATTGTGGCGGCAACCCACGATTTGGAATGTGTTACGGAATGCTTTGATCAAATTTTGGCCCTGGACGGCAAGGTGCTGGCGCAGGGTGGACCTGAGCAGGTTTTAACGGAAGAAAACATGGTAGAATTATTCGCCAGGCACCTGCCGCGCGTTCTACCGGGCGGGGAGGTCAAATTCCATGATTGAACAACTTTTAAGCCCGTTTCAATATTCATTTATGGTGCGGGCATTTCTAGGTACAGGCATCGTCGCAGTTATAGCTGCGGTAATCGGTACCTTTGTGGTCTTAAAAGGGCTCGCTTTTATGGGTGATGCCATAGCGCATACTTCCTTCACCGGCATCGCTTTTGCCCTTTTGGTAAAAATCAGTGTTTATCTGGGAGCCTTGATTTTCGCGCTGTTGACCGCTTTGGGAGTGGTCTTTTTAACCCGGGTTTCTAAGGTGAAAGACGATACCGCCTTGGCGATTTTGTTTACCGGTGTTTTTGCCTTGGGCGTGGTTTTACTGGCCATGACCCCGGGGTTTGCCGGCGATCTCAATAGCCTTCTCTTAGGCTCCGTGATGGGTATCCAGGCGAAAGAGATCTGGTTTATCGCCGCCGTTGCCGTTTCTTTGGCGGTAATTCTAGCTTTGTTTTTTGACAAGTTTGTTTTTGTCCTCTTTGATCCTGTGGGTGCGGAAGCAGCGGGTTTTCCCGCCGTGTTTTTGCAGAGCCTCCTTTTGGCTATGGTTGCGGCGGCGATTGTCATCTCTATTCAGGCCGTCGGCGTGATTTTAGTCGTCGCCTTATTGATCACGCCTGCTGCCACGGCAGGCCTAATCAGCAAGAAAATCCGGCCTCTGCTGCTTTTGGCCGCGGTTTTTGGCTTGATTTCCGCCTTTGGGGGCTTGTACATCTCCTTCTTTTTGGGAGCACCCCCCGGTGCTGCCATTGTGCTTGGGGCTACTACAATCTTTGGGCTTGTTTTAGGCGGCCAAAAATTATACCTCCGCATATTCAAGAAGATCCGGTGAAAGACTAAAGCCGTAGAGCAAGTTAAAGGAGGAATAAAATGGCTCGTATTAACTGCAGCGTCAACAACTGCCACTATTGGACAGAAGGCAATGTTTGCGGCGCATCGCAAATTATGATTACTGCGGACCATGTGGGGGCGGCAAAACCCGATTCTTTCGATGCGCCGCAGGCAAGCCTGGCGCCGCCTTCGCCTGTGGAATCCTGTATGGAAACCTGCTGTAAGACATTTGTGATGGCAGGTTCGCAGCACATCGAAGATGATAATGTTTACAAGACGTAGTTAAAGATTTTTGAAAAGAGGGAGCGGCGGTTCTGCCCCGCTCTTTTTTTGTTTGTCAGAAACAAAACTAAGAGGTAGAATGAAGCAGAGGGGGTAACATGCGAAACAAAAGAAATACACTTACGACAAAGATAAAACCGGCCGAAGAAGGGCTGATGGTCAAAGAAATAGTGTACGGGCGCCTCAAGCTCAGCCGCGGCCTGGTCAGGGGCATGAAACGAGGCGGCGGTATTTTTTTGAACGGCCGAAGGGATTTTTTAACGCGGCGGGTGAAGGCCGGGGATGAGCTGCGGCTGGAATTTTTTGATGAACAAACCGGTGTTGAACCGGAAAAAATACCTTTAAACATCGTTTATGAAGATCACTATCTGCTGGTGATCAACAAACCGGCGGGGATGCCCGCGCATCCCACGGGGCCGTACCAAAAAGGCACGGCGGCTAACGCCATTTCCCACTACTGGCAGGCAAGCGGCCTTGTCAGCAAAGTGCGGTTGGTCCACCGCTTGGATATAGATACTTCCGGGTTGATTTTAGTCGCCAAAGATCCCTACACTCTGCAGAGGCTTTTACGCCAGCTTTGTGAAGGTAAGTTGATCCGGGAATATTTAGCCCTGGTTGAGGGAGTGCCGAGGGCCGCTAAAGGCATTATTACGGATCCAATCGGCCGGTCGCCAAAACACGGGGTCAAACGAATCATTGAGCCCGCGGGCAAAGAGGCGAAGACTACTTACGAGGTAATTAAAGGGGGGGTCTGCGCCAGTTTACTTAAGGTGCGTTTGGGCAGCGGCAGGACACACCAAATCAGGGTGCATTTAGCTTCCAAGGGGCATCCCGTCTTAGGCGATCCTTTATACAATAAAGCGCTGCCGCAGATAACGGGCCAGGCACTGCACGCCTGGCGCTTGGAATTTGAACATCCCCGCCAAGACAAAAGGGTTGTTTTAAGCTGCCCGATGCCACAAGCAATGCTTGATTTATGGAAGGAGAAGCGGTGTCAATGTTAAAGATCGATGGGAAAATGATTGGGCGGGGGTTTAAAGCAGGTTTAGCCACAACTTGGGAGCTGGCCAAGATCGTCGTGCCCACGACAATGCTGGTCACTCTTTTCAAAGCGAGCGGCTTTTTAACGCACTTGACGGCATTTTTTGCCCCTTACATGCGTTTTTTCGGCCTGTCGGGCGAGGCCGCCGTGGCCTTATTCAGCGGTTATTTCATTAATTTGTATGCCGCCGCGGGCAGTATACTGGCTTTGGATCTTGCGCCGACTGAAATCACTGTTTTAGCGGTTATGCTCGGGCTCTGCCACTCGCTTTTGGTAGAGCTGCCCATCAGTAAAAGGGCAGGCAGTTCTTTAAGCTATATTTTTCTAATCCGGCTTGTTTCTTCTCTGGCCGCGGGCTTGATTTTAGGGGTGGTCTTGGCATGAGTATTCTTTGGGAGGGCTTTTTACAGAGTTTGCGGGGTATTTGGACCATTGCCCGCGTGGTTATCCCTTTAATGATCATTTTGGAAATAGCGCAGGCAAATAAGTGGCTGGCAAGTTTAAACCGCATTTTAGCCCGGCCTTTTCGGGGAATCGGCCTGAGTGAAGAAGGGGCTTTTCCCGTGATTGTAGCGGCGGTGTTTGGTTTAACGTTCGGTTCAGGCGTGATTATAAACCACGTGAGGGAAGGCAGGGTTACACCCGAAGAGGCCAAGATCATCGGCACTTTTATGGCCCTTTCCCACGCCTTGATCGAAGACACAATAATTTTTATGGCTTTAGGCGCACCGCTCCTTTTTTTACTGCTGCCGCGCCTGGCAGCTGCTTTTTTAATGTCCTTTTTTGTCCATAAATGGCTCGGGGTAAAAACAGCCGTTTCAGAAAAACACAATATCTAAGGAGTTAATCTGCCAATTATCAGCGCCCGGCACAAGCTGCAGGTTTAAAATAAAAGTGGTGGTGGGGGAGTGCTCGATTAAAAGTGAGACCGTTAAGGGCTCTAGGGCAATATGCTTTAAAAGCCAAGGTTTTTCTGTCTGCAGGCTCAGCAGGAAATCAACGGTTGCCCCCGCCGTTTCACCGCTGCAGAGTTTCTCTAAAAGGCCTCGATCCCGCTTTGCTGCCGCGGCGGCGAGGGTTTTTACAAAATCACTTAAAGAGCTGTGTACCTGCGGGGGAATTTCGCTTTGGTACGGCATCAGGGAAAAAGAAGAGAGCTTAGATTCCCGCCAGAGGAGTGTTGCTTGCAGGCGGGGCCCTTTTTCGGTCTTCAGAACAATTATCATAGGATCCCCGGGCTTGGCGCCCGCAGATAAAATTTCCGCTGTAAGCGCACCGAACTCTAAGGGAAGTGCCGCAAGATACTGGGCTAAGCCTCTTTCTTGCAGTTCGGGATGGAGAATCTCTTCGATTGCTTTTTCATCACGGGCCGCAAGCTTACGCAGAAAAAGCTCCGCTTTTTCCCGCATTTCCCACTCCGGCCCCCGGGCCCCTTGCTGGGCAGGCTTGTCCACGGCCGGTTCAGTTGGGCCGGGCACCGCCGGCGGCACTACCGTAAACTGCGGATAGCCGCGGGGCAGCCAGGTGAAAACACCTTTTACATCTTCGCCGGGCTCTTCAAATTCACCGGCCGGAATAAACTGCCAGCCCTCGGCCAGGCGCAGGTTAATTGGCACCGGGCCGCTGGGAAAATCAAATTTGGGAAACCAATAAGATTCCTCGCCCACTAAGCCCGTTTCAGTCTCAAAAGGGAGAAAACCTTCGTAGGAGATGGAAAGCCGCTGGGGGCCCTTTAAGTCCGCCAGCTTGAAAGTAACGGTAGTTTTCTTTAACCCCCGTTCAATTTCATAATCCAAAAGCCCGTCGAGCCATAAAGAGGTGATCTGGGCCTTGGGGAAAAGTGAAAAGGAGGCCACCGGAGCTGCCGGTTCAACGGTGATTTCGCCCTCGGCGCGCAAAAACCCGCTGGCAGGGTGAAAAAAAACATTAACGCCGGCAGCGACGGGCAGGGTGAACAAAAGTACAACTGCCAGGAAAACCAGGCCTTGTTTGAAACTTTCTGTCATTAGAAGACCCCCTCGGTACTAAAGTTTAAGGCGCATGCTTTGGTGGGGGATGCCACCATCCATAAAAACGGCTCCTTCCGCTTTAAAACCAAGTTTATTATAAAAATCGAGAGCCTGCAGCTGGGCGCCAATCAGAATTTCTTTCATGCCACCCTTTTTTGCTTCGGCAATAATTGTTTGAAGTAAAATAGTGCCCAAGCCCTGTTTTCTGGCTTCTTTTAAAAGCGCGATCCGGCCGATGACGGCCGTGTCGTTGTTGGCTATCAATCTCGCAGTGCCTACCATTTTTTCAGCTTTAAAGATACCAAAGTGTCGGGCTGTTCTATCCTGCTCATCGAATTCTTCGGCGAGGGGGACACCTTGTTCTTCCACAAAGACTTTAACTCTAATTTCGCCCGCTTCCGCAATTTCCAAGCCGGTCAGCTCTTTAACCATTACAGCCAAATTGCAGGCCCCTTTCATTTTTAGCTTCTTTAATTATTTCCAGCCCTGCAGCGGAAAGTCCTGCTTAGGGTGTCTGATTGCCAGCTGTCAGCTGAAATGAATCGGAGTGAAAAGGACTTTTCGGACAGATCCAGAAAACTAAACGGAGGGTCCGCCCGGCTGTAAACTCAGATTATTAAGGAGGAAATGGATAATGAATAAGCTTGCTCTTTACGGCGGGACTCCCGTAAGAACCAAACCGTGGGAATTCAGGTTTATTGGCGGCGAGGAATTAGGCCGGGAAGAGAAAGATCGGGTTTTGCAAGTCCTGGCAAAAAAGCGCATCTTTCGCTATCTTCCTTCCGGGCTGGAAGATTCGGAGGTAGGTAAACTAGAAAACGAATACAAAGAGTTTTTGGGGGTTGATTATGCTCTGGCGGTCAACTCGGGGACATCCGCTTTAATCTGTGCCTTGATTGCCGCGGGCGTGGGGCCCGGGGATGAAGTTGTTATGCCTGCTTACACTTGGGTGGCGACAGCCGCGGCAGCGGCGATAGTTGGCGCTGTGCCGGTACTTGTGGAAATAGATGACACGTTGACCATGGACCCGGCCGATTTAGAGAAAAAGATAACTAAAAGGACTAAGGCCGTAATAGTTGTCCATATGCGGGGAATTTCCGCCGCTATGACCGAGATCATGGCAGTCGCCAAAAAACACAACCTAACCGTGATTGAAGATGCGGCACAGTCCAACGGCGGTACTTATAAAGGAAAGCCTTTGGGCTCCATCGGCGAATTGGGCTGTTTTAGCCTGCAGCAGTCGAAAATAATTACGTCGGGCGAAGGGGGCATGCTGGTTACCGATTCAGAAATTATGTGGCAGCGGGCGGTGCTGTACCATGACGGCGCGGGTTATCAATTCAGGTTCATTGAAAGAAAAATCCCCGCTTTTCCCGGCCAAAACTACCGCTTAACTGAGCTGCAGGCCGCTTTATCCTTGGGCCAAATCGCCAAGATGCCGGTTATGCTGGGCAGAACTAAAGACAAGAAGCGAAAGTTGATCTGTGAGCTAAAGAATGAATCTAAAATCGAATTGTCGCCCGTCTTTGGCACCGAAAGGGATTTGGGCGTCAGTTTAATTTTCTATGTTGCAAACGAGGCTTTGGCCCGCCAAACGGCGGCGGCTTTGACGGCAGAAGGCATCCCCGCACAGCAGGTTTATGATCACAAAGCAAACGACCAACACGTCTATGCTAACTGGGAGTTCTTATTGGCAAAACAGGACCCGTGGGGCGGCAGCCTGCCTTGGGACTCGCCTTTGTATGAAGGGGACGTTGAGTACTCTAAGGAAACCTGTCCAAAAACTTTGGAACTTCTGGGCCGGGCGGTACAAATCCACCTCAGCCATTTGGTTGAGGATCAAGATTTAGCGGACATTGTAACCGCCGTCCGCAAAGTAGCGGCACATCTCCTTTAAGAAAGGGGGGTTAAACTATGCGATTTGAAAAATATCATGGGCTGGGAAACGATTTTATCTTTCTGCGGGATTGCAAAGAAAAGCTGCTGCCGCAAGGCGGCGAGCTGGCCAAGCGCCTCTGCCACCGCAACTTCGGGATCGGCGCGGATGGCTTGGTTTTAATTACAGGCGGGCCTGCTCTTTACACCATGCGTATTTTTAACCCAGACGGCAGTGAAGCGGAAATGTGCGGGAATGCCATCCGCTGCCTGGCCGCTTATCTTGTAAAACACGATCTGGCTGCGGGGCCGCGGCTGAGCATTGGGACAATTGGCGGCATTAAGGAAATTAAAATTGCAGGGGATCAGTATGTTGTGGATATGGGCGAGCCTGATTTTACTTTCGGGCAGGGAAAGGCGGCGGAACTTGAAGCGGGCGGTAAATCTTGGACAGTTTACCCTATTTCCCTGGGCAACCCGCACGGCGTTACGTTTCCGGACGACTTAGACGGGCTTGACATAGCTGCTTGGGGCCCGCTTTTGGAAAATCACGAAATTTGGCCCAAGCAAGCTAATATTGAATTTGTCAAAGTAAAAGGGCCCCATCAGCTGCAGGTTAAGGTTTGGGAACGGGGGGCAGGGCCGACGTTGGCCTGTGGGACAGGCGCCTGCGCTGCTTTGGTAGTTGCGGCAAAACTGGGTTTAACGGAACGTTCAGCCAAGGTAAGCCTGCCCGGCGGGGATTTATTCATTGAATGGAATCAAGCCAATAGAGTTTTAATGAGTGGTCCTGCAGAATTTGTTTACGCGGGAGAAATTGAGATTTGAAATTCGGAAGGGGTGCTGAAATGTTAGTAATAGCGCACAGGGGGTATTCTGCCAAAGCCCCCGAGAATACTTTGGCAGCTTTTGAGCTGGCTTTGGATGTGGGCTGCCATGGTTTAGAGTTAGACGTGCAGCTGACAAAAGACGATGAAATTGTCATTATCCACGATCATACCTTGGATAGGACAACGAACGGCAGTGGCAGTGTCCAAGCTCACACTTTGGCGGAACTAAAAAAACTTGATGCGGGCTCGTGGTTTGATCCCAAATTTAAAAACGAGCGCCTGCCGACCTTGGGCGAGGTTTGCGAGCTTATTCGCGGCGAAGATGTAATTTTAAATGTTGAACTGAAAGTTGCCCTCGGTTTTGAAGGCTTGGTTGAAAAAGTTGTGGCTCTTTTAGAAGGATGCGGACTCCAGGAAAGGACGATCATTTCTTCCTTTAACCACTACGCCCTGGCGTATGCAAAGGAGGCGGCGCCGGAGATTAAGACAGGTGTCCTGTACATGGCCGGCCTTTTTAATCCCTGGGTTTATGCGCAAAGCCTCGGCGCTACCGCCTTGCATCCTTTTTATCAGACAATTGTTCCCGATATAGTAGCGGAGTCCCAAAAAAACGGCATGATGGTCAATCCTTTTACAATCGATGATCCCAAAGACGTGGAACGCATGCTTGCAGCCAAGGTTGACAGCGTTATTACCAATGAGCCCGAAAGGGTACTGGGCATGCTTTAAGGCCCTGCCCTACCTATTTGGCCCCAAGTTTAATCAGCCTGCGGTTGGATGAAAAATCCCTCCTTAAGATAGTTAAAAACCCCTTGAGAAGACGTTATGCTTAAGCTGAAGAAAAAAGGAGGGGCTGCAGTGCAAATTTATCTGGGTTTTGCAAAATACGAAGATCTAATGGCTGAAGCCAAGCGGGAGAGGGCCTTAAAACATTTGAGAAAAGAGAAAAAAGAAGGCCGCCCAAAGAGGGCGGCCCGTTTCGAAGAAGCAGTCGGTTTAAAAACATAATATCAAAAAAGGCGCCGAAGCAGGCGCCTTTGGTCTTTTAAAACAGCCGGGAAATGTCCCAATCGCCTAAAGCCGCCACTAATTTCACGCAGGCCTCCACATCTGCCAGATCGACCATTTCAGAGGGCGAATGGACGTAGCGGGTCGGTATGGAAATGGCACCGGAAGGTACCCCGGCACGGCTGACATGGATTGCCCCCGCATCAGTGCCGCCTCGTTCTAAAACTTCCAACTGATAGGGAATTTCCGCCGTTTCCGCTAAATCGACCAGCAGATCTTTGACCTTGGGATGTGTGATTAAAGAAGAGTCCTTAACTTTAATGGCTGCACCTTTGCCTAAAGAAACGGCCATGCGCTGTGCCTTGGGCATATCGCCCGTTAATGTGACATCGAGGGCGATGCCCAAATCGGGCTCTAAGCCGTAAGCTGCGGTGCGGGCACCTCTTAAGCCCACTTCTTCCTGCACGGTGAAAACGAAATAAAGGGTGTTTTTGGGTTTTTCTGTTCTTTTCAGAGCTTCGATCAAAACAGCACAGCCGATGCGGTCATCCATGCTTTTGGCAACTAAGCGATCGCCTAAATCGGTAAACTCCCTGTGAAAGATGGCAAATTCGCCAACTTTCACTTTTTCCGCTGCTTCTTCTTTATTTTTTGCCCCAATATCGACATATAATTTATCTAAAGTGAGTTCTTTCCAATCGCCTTTTTCCCGGTAGATTACACCGATGGCGCCGTTTTTAAAGCGGACTCTGTTGCCAACTAAAGTGGCCACGCCTACGCCGCCCACATTGGCGAAACGGAGAAAGCCGTCTTCATCAATATGAGTAACGACGATGCCGATTTCGTCCGTATGAGCCGCAAACATAATCTTCTTGCCGGCAGCGGCTCCTTTTTTAACGGCTATCAAATTGCCTAAGACGTCGGTTCTTATTTCATCGGCATGCTCCTGCACCATGCTTTTGATCAGCTCTGTGACTTCGCTTTCAAAACCGGAAGGGCCAAAGGCCTCCGTCAGCTGTTTAATGATTTGTTTCATTAGTTATCCTCCTTTTCTTGGAGACGCTGTAAATAGTTTTTCACCAATTCATAAACGCCTGCAAAGTCGTCTTTGCTCATCACGGATACGGCGGAGTGGATGTAGCGGCAGGGTACAGCGATCACTGCCACTTTGGCGCCTTCTTTCGCCAACTGAATCTGCCCCGCATCCGTACCCCCTGTTGTGGCCCGGCGTACCTGCACCGGTATATTTTTTTCCTCTGCTAAAGCAAACAGCTCCTGCACCAAAGGAGGATGGGGGATCACCGTTCTGTCCATCACGGTTATGGCAGGCCCTCTCCCAACTGAAGTGGCGTGTTTGTGCTCGTCTGTCCCGGGGACGTCAGAGGCGGTTGTCCCTTCTAAAATAAAGGCTAAATCCGGTTCAACTTGATAAGCGGCAACACCCGCCCCTCTTAAGCCTACCTCTTCCTGCACGGTGAAAGCGGCAATCAAGGGAAAGGAGACATCTTCTTGGAAAAGTTTAATGGCCGCTGCGCAGCCAACCCTGTCATCCAAGGCCTTTGCCTTCACTTTATTGGCACCGAATTCTTCGTATTCTGTGGTGAAATAAGCTATATCGCCGAGATTGACCAAACCTTCCGCCTGTTCCTTGCTGCTTGCCCCAATATCAATCCGCAGCTCCTGCAGAGTAAAGGCCCTCTCCCGCTCTTTGGGCTGCTGCAGGTGGATGGGCTTGGCCCCGATTACCCCCGGTATCTTTTTTTCGCCGATGACAACGGTTTTGGCAACCAAAACCCGGGGATCAACGCCGCCGATGGGCCTAAATTCCAGATAACCGCTGCTATCAACCGCCAAGATCATCAAAGCTACTTCATCCATGTGGGCGGCCAGCATAACTTTAGGGCCGGGCGCCTGGGGGTTTTTTATGGCGAATAAATTTCCCAAAGCATCTGTTTTCACTTCAGCGGCGTGAGGCGTAACTTCGGCTCGGATTAAATCGCGGACTTCTCCTTCTTGGCCGGGTGCGCCGCACGCTTCCGTCAGTTTTTTTAGAAGCACGTCAATCCCTCCACAAATTCTTTATCTAAGCCGGCAATAAACATGGCCATCAATCTGCCTGTACGCTTGACATCTTCATAATCCAAGGTTTCAATGGGCGTATGCATGTAGCGTAAGGGGATAGAAAGAAGTATCGTTGCCACGCCGGCCCTGCTCACCTGGATGGCATAAGCATCCGTACCGCCGGGGTGAGGTGAAGGATCAAGAGAATATTTTATATTCCATTCTTTTGCCGTTTCCACCATCCGCTGGTGGATTTTAGGGTGGACGTGAGGGCCGATGGCAATTCCCGGGCCCTGGCCGAGTTTGATGGTTTGGCTTTCTCTTAAGCCCGGTGAATCACCAAAGCCCACATCGATGGCAATGCCCAGATCAGGCACAATGCCGTAAGTACTGGTAATGGCGCCCCGCAAGCCTACTTCTTCTTGCACGGTGGCTACACCGTAAACATCTGCTTGATGTTCCACGGCACTTAATACTTTAAAACATTCTAAAATAGCGGCTACCCCCGCTCGATCATCAAAAGCCTTACCGGCGAGGAAAGATCCCTGCAGCGCGGCAACCTCTTGTTTCATGGTAACTAAATCGCCGATGCGGACGTGTTTTGCGGCTTCCTCTTCGCTGTCATAGCCGATATCGATAAAGAGCTCCTCCATTTTAACGGCTTTGCTTTGTTCTCCCCGTGCCTGGACGTGGGGGGGTTTGGCGCCGATGATGCCGTAAAGATCCCGGCTGCCGTGGACTATGACTTCTTGGCCTAACAGGACCCTTTGATCAAAACCGCCCACTGTACTGAACCTGAGAAAACCCTCTTTTTCGATCTTGGTGATGATTAGGCCGATTTCGTCCATGTGGGCTGCCAGCATAATTTTAGGCCGCTGTTTCCCACGGCCTTCTTTCAGCATGATTAAGTTTCCCAGTTTGTCGGTGCGGATTTCATCCGCCCAGGGGCATCCCTGCCGAATGGCAGCTGCCACCGCTTTTTCAGAGCCGGAAACGCCGGGCGTTTCACTGAGCTTTTGGAAAATTTGTTTTACATCCATTCATTTCCCTCCTTTTGCGTTTTGGCCTATTATTTCTCGTTAAGCAAAGGAAAACCCTGCATAATATAGAACTAATTAGTCAGCAAGGGGGTTAATTTCTAAAAATGGGCTTGCAAAAAAGCAGCGCTGCAGATAAGGGGGTGTATGTTCTTTGGCTTTATCTGCCGCATCCGAGCCGTATTACTGTGGGCAGGTTAGGCACTTTTTTATTTGAACGGGGAGTTTATGCCTACTGCGGCAGCGCCCAAAGAAATTTGGCCGCCCGCCTCGCCAGGCACCGGGGCATAGAAAAAAACCTGCACTGGCATATCGACTATCTGCGGGCCCACGCCCGCTATTTAGGAGAAGTGGCCCATTTAGGCCGGCCGAAAGAGGCGGAGTGTCAGCTGGCTGCAGGGCTTTTGCAGCTTCCTGCAAGTTATTTTCCCGTTCCCGGCTTTGGGGCTTCCGACTGCAGCTGCGTCTCCCATTTGGTTAAGGTACCTTTGGCAGCCCCCTTTAATTGTATCTTTTGGCGGCGCGGTTGATTGTGTTGATTTGGGTGCGGCTGAGGCGTTCACATTCTTCTATGGCTGAGATGAGGTCCCCATTTTTTTTTGGGTGGAGCGCATCGATGCTTTCATCGCAGAGGTTCTGTAAGTCATGAAGGCGGTCTAAAAGCCGCCAAATAATGTCTTTTGTCTGCACTTAGGCCATCCTTTCTTGAAAGGTAGTTGACTTAACTATTATAGCACAGAATAAGGGGGTTATATTTTGCTCACAGAAAGATTGATTACCGACGTCTTGTTGGCGGCCCTGTCCACCGGCGGTGATTTCGCCGAGATCTTTGCGGAAGACACCTTTAACACTTCGATCCGGATGATTAACGGTAAAGTTGAGGAAGGTGTCACGGGCCGGGATTACGGAGTGGGTATCAGGATTTTCCAAGGAACGCGCAGCGTCTATGCTTATACGAATGATACGGACCGGGAAAACTTGATGAAAGTTGCCCTGGAAGCGGCGGCGGCTTTAAGTGATGCTCCCACTGTTCAAAGCATTGTTTTAGCCCGCTTGGCGGTGGAAAATTTTAATCCGATTCAAATCGAACCGCGCTCCGTTGCCCAAGCGAAAAAAGTCGATGTAATGCGTAAAGCCCACGCGGCGGCGTTTGACTATCATGAGCAGATCAGCCAGGTTGCCATAAATTATTTGGATATGGACCAAAACGTCTTAATCGCCAATTCCGAAGGGCTCTTTGCAGAGGACAGGCGGACGAGGACGAGGCTGGCAATTAACGCAGTGGCCAGCAAGGGCAATGAGAAACAATCGGGATTTTACGGCCCCGGCAGGCACATGGGCTTTGAACTTTTTGAGCACATTGACGTGGAGGAATACGCCAAAGAAGCGGCACGGATTGCGGTAACCATGGTCAACGCAGATTACGCACCCAGCGGGAAATACCCCGTGGTCATCCACAATGAATTCGGCGGCGTTATTTTCCACGAAGCGTGCGGCCACAGCCTGGAGGCCACAAGTGTGGCGAAAGGCGCTTCCGTATTTTCCGGCAAATTAGGTGAAAAAATCGCCAGCGAACTGGTAACTGCCGTAGATGACGGCACCATCCCCAATGCCTGGGGTTCGCAAAACATTGACGACGAAGGCAGTGAAACCAGGCGGAACGTGCTGATTGAAGACGGGATTTTAAAAGGGTACTTGATCGACAAATTAAACGGCCGCCGCATGGAAATGGAGCCGACGGGCAGCAGCCGGCGCCAGTCCTATAAGTTTGCACCCACCTCCCGCATGACCAACACTTTCATCTGCGCGGGAGAGTCCACTGTCGATGAGATTATCAGCAATACTGAATATGCCCTGTTTGCCAAACACATGGGCGGCGGCTCAGTTAACCCGGCTACGGGTGAATTCAACTTCGCGGTCAGCGAAGGTTATTTAATCCGCAACGGTAAAATTGAAAAACCGGTGCGCGGTGCCACCCTGATCGGCAGGGGCTCAGAGATTTTGCAGAAAATTGATATGGTCGCTTCTAACCTGGCCACAGGGCAGGGTATGTGCGGTTCTTTGAGCGGCTCAATACCAACTGATGTGGGCCAGCCGACGTTACGCGTTTCTGAAATCACTGTAGGTGGACGGAAGGAGGGCAACTAATGGCTGTCCGTGAATTTAAAAATCGACTGTTTACTGCCGGCGCGAAAGCGGGGCTGGATGAAATGGAAATTTATGTCTCCCGGTCGCAAGTTTTTAACCTGCGGGTTTTCCAAACGGAGATAGACGACTACAGTATCAGTGATGTTGCGGGGATTGGGTTTAGGGCCCTTTTTAAAGGGAAGGTGGGTTATGCTTACGCCGAAACTATGGACGATGCTTCCATCGATCTTTTGGTTTCCGCGGCCAAGGACAATGCTCAGGTAATCGATTCGGAGGACGAAATCATTTTCTATGGTGGCTCCCCCGGCTACCCGGAAGTGGAGACTTTTAATGCCGAGTTGGCGGAGCTGGCTGCGGCAGAAAGGATAGACTTCACTAAAAAACTCGAATCTGTGGCGTTAAAAGCTGATCCGCGCGTTCACATGGTGAATTTTGCCGTTACCGGCACACAGGATGTGGAGATCTATATTGCCAACACTAAAGGCTTGGAGCAGAGTTTCCGCCGCAACGGCGCCCTCGCCGGCGTAAGTGCTATAGTGCGGGAAGGGGAGCAGGTGAAAACGGGCTCTAAAATAGCTTTCACCAACGATTGGGCAAAGCTTGACGGGAAAAAGCAGGCGGAAGAAGCGGTGGAAGAGGGGCTTTCTTTGTTAAATGCGGATACGGTCCGTTCCGGCGACTACCGCATTTTACTGCGTAATGATGTAGCAAGAAATCTGCTCAGCACCTTTTCCGGCGTCTTTTCGGCAGAAGCGGCGCAAAAAGGTTTATCGCTTTTGGCAGGGCGGCTGGGAGGAAAAATCGCCGTCAGCGAGTTAACTTTAATTGATGATCCGTTAATGCCGCACGGAGCGGCTTCTGCGCCTTTTGACGCGGAAGGGTTTGCTTCGAAAACTAAAAATGTGATTGAAGAAGGCAAACTGGTTACGTTCCTCCATAATTTGAAGACGGCGAAAAAAGACGGCGTTGAATCTACAGGAAATGCGGCCAGGGCCTCTTTTAAATCCCCTGTGGGAATTTCACCGACGAATTTTTACATTGAGCCGGGCGAAAAAGGGTTCGCTGAGTTGGTTACAACCCTCGGTGAAGGCCTGATTATCATTAGCCTGCAGGGCCTCCATTCCGGAGCCAATCCCGTTTCCGGGGACTTTTCCTTAGGGGCGTACGGTTATTTGGTGGAAAACGGTGAAATTGTGCGGGCGGTGGATCAAATCACGGTGGCGGGCAATTTCTTTCAGGTGTTGGAATCTCTAGAGGAAATCGGTTCTGATTTGGAATTCGGCATACCCGGTTACGCCGGTAACCCGGGGTCTCCTTCTTTGTTGATCAAGAGCATGGCGGTAGCCGGAAATTAAAGGAGGAGGCAAATGCAGTTGACCACTAGGAATGCAGCTAATCTAGGTTTATTGACCGCGGTATCCATTGTTTTAACACGAGTTTTCGGCTTAATGGTTCCCATCGCCGGAGTAGGTGCCCTGCGCTTGAGTTTCGGGGAAATCCCCTTGTTTTTGGCCGGAATTCTTTTTGGCCCCTGGGCCGGAGCCCTGGCCGGTGTCGCATCGGATTTGATTGGCTATCTGATTAATCCCCACGGCGGCCCATTTTTCCCCGGCTTTGCCTTAAGTGCCGCTATTTCCGGCTTTCTGCCGGGCCTTTTCTTGTTTAAATACAGCCGGGCCTTGAAGTGGTGGCAGGTGGGAGCGGCTATTTTGGTTACGGATTTATTGGCAGGGGTATTGTTAAACACTCTCTGGCTGACGATCTTGTACGGGCAGGGATTTTTCATACTCCTTCCCGCCAGGCTCTTAGCCCGCCTGATCACCTTGCCGGTTTACACTATTGCGGTGTTTTTAGTTAACAGGGCCTACCAGGCCTATTTAAAAGGGCGCTGAGAGAAAAGCGCCCTTTTGGGCCCGCTCCTTGCCAGGCATTTTAAACTGTGCTATTATAGCGATATGTTAATGCAAAGGGTGGTTTTTGATGGAAGGGGACCCGTCGAAGTGGCGGTTAAGATTGAGTTTATTTTTACTGCGCTACCGGCCTTTGGAGCCCCGCCGCAGAATCAGGCGCTATCTGCAGTTAGGCGATGCTTTTGCCAATCTGGGGGAAGAAGCCTTGGCCAGGCAGTGTTACGAAACCTCCAAAAGTTTGGCTGAAGAGGCCGGCACTGTCCATTTATTGAAAAAAGCGGAAAGGCGATTTTTTTAAGCGAACTAAAGCGGGGCCTTTTCCTTGCTTTTAACCCCTAGACAGGATACAATCGGATTATGAAGGTTTTCACAAAAGGGGTTGAAACGATGAAACAGGCAGAAATTTCCGCAAGGCGCTTCCATGTACTGTCCGATCCTATTAGGTTGCGTATTCTTTTGTTGCTGCAGGCAGGTGAATTGTGTGTTGGCGAGTTGGCGGAAACGTTAAGCCTCGATCAACCAAAAGTTTCTTATCATTTAAAACGCATGCATGACGAGGGTTTAATCAAACGCAGAAACGAGTATACTTGGTGCTATTATTCATTGGTGACAGATCTCCGCAGCTGGATTAACCAAGAGATAGATAATCTTTTAAAAGCCGAGCCCTCTTATGTAAGTTCAAGGCGAGGAGTATAAGTGAAAAAAACAGGAATCAGAAAATTGGCCCGGGAAACTTCATTTCTAAGGGCCGTCAGGAAAGTCTGGCAGGCAGGCTTAAATTCTCTCAGGAATAAAGAGCTCCTGGAAACAATGGCCGAAACCAGTGCCAAGTTAGAACAAGAACATTTGAAAATGTCCCGTTTGGTGCACGAGTATGAGACGAAACTGCAGAGCCTGATCCGGAATAACGCGGAATTGGTGCAAAAAAACAAAGAACTGGAATGGGGTTACCGCGCCCTGCAGCGGGAAAATCACTGGATGCGGGAGGAGTTGTTCGCACGCAGGCGGTCTGCGATGAAAAATAAAGGCCATACCCAATCAAGGTAAGGCCTTTTTTTACGGAGGAATTAAACGCGGGGGAGGCATTAAATCAAAATGGAAGCAAGAGAAATGATCCGCACGGCAATCTTGGCCGCCTTAGTTGCGGTTACTACAATGGTGGTCAACGTACCCCTGCCTGCGGTAAAAGGTTTTGTCAATATAGGGGATACGGTAGTTTTGTTAGCCGGCTTATTATTAGGCCCTTGGGTGGGGGCCTTATCAGGCGCGCTTGGCTCCAGCCTTGCTGATCTGATTTTAGGCTACGCTCACTGGGCACCCTGGACTTTTGTGATTAAAGGTGTCGAGGGCTTTGTTGCCGGCTGGTTCGCCTTTAAAGTTAGAAACGGCGTACCCATCGGCGCTGTTTTAGGTGGCTCTTTAATGGTTTTAGGTTATTTCCTTGTCGGTATTTTGTTTTACGGGTTCGGCGCGGCAGTCGCTTCGCTCTCGGGCGATTTGGTGCAGGGCGGCGTAAGCGTAGCTTTAAGCCTTATTCTAGCCTACCCTCTGCGAAAGTATTTAAGGCGCAAATAGCTAAAAACAGTCACAATCCAAACTCCTGCCGCATAGGATAAAAAGCCCCATTTTTGCAGCAAAGGGAGGTGAGTCATGGGATGATTCCCCCGGTTTTAACGGTACTCGGCCTGTGGCTTTTTAAAGGTATCGGAGTTTTAGCATCCTTCGTTACCAGTGGTAACGCTTTTCCCAAACCACTGCGCCGGGAAGAAGAAAGGAGGCTGCTTTGCAAGAAAGCGGCAGGCGATGAGGAAGCGAGGAATACATTAATAGAACGCAATCTCCGCCTTGTAGCGCACATTGTCAAGAAGTTTGATAATACCGGAGAGGATACTGAGGACTTGATTTCCATCGGGGTTATCGGCCTGATTAAGGCGATCAACACCTACGACCTCAATCGAAACACCCGCTTGGCAACTTATGCGGCGCGCTGCATTGAAAATGAAAATTAACGGTCAGAAGGGCAGAAAGGCCCTTTTTTTATTACCCGGCCAACATGAAAGACCCCGCACCGCATATAATGCAGTGGGAGGCGATTTTGTGCAGATCAGGCTGGAAAAAGGCAGCTTGTTTGAAAAAGTGCTGAAACGTTGTCTTATTTACCTCAAGTATTGTTCAGAGGAGGTGCAGAAGGCTGATCGGGATTTACGTCCGGGTAAGCACGGAAGAACAGGCTAAGCAGGGTTTCAGTATCCCGGCCCAGATTCGGGAGTGCCGAAAACTGGTAGGAAAGCGGGAAGCGCACGTCTTTGTTGATCGGGGAATCTCCGGTGAAACGCTGAACCGGCCGGGCCTGGCGGCTTTACGGCAGGCTGTCCGGGCGGGCGAAATCCACACTATCGCCTGTTTAGATCCGGACCGCCTCTCCCGCAAACTTTTAAATCAGCTGCTCCTGACGGAAGAGTGGGAAAGGCAGGGCGCGGAGTTAATCTTTGTCCACGGCGATTACAAAAAGACGCCGGAAGGGGCCTTGTTTTATGCTTTAAGAGGTGCCATCTCCGAATTCGAAAAGGCTAAAATTACGGAACGCATGAGCAGGGGCCGGCGGGAAAAAGCAAGGCAGGGGCGTGTTTTACGGGACTTTAAAATTTACGGCTACAACTTTGAGCCGCAAGAAGAACAGCTGGTGATCAATGAAGCGGAAGCGGCGGTTGTCAAAGATATTTTCTTTTGGTTTCTAAACCCAAAACCGGGGATGCGGGGAATTGCAG
>JBHGWS010000117.1:0-3809 GCA_041936745.1 Candidatus Darwinibacter acetoxidans | reverse complement strand
ATTTTCTTTTTACAGCACTTAGCCGGTACAACCGAATTTAAGCCCGGCTTGGATCTGGTAGTGGCAAGCGGGCTGAACCCCTGGATTTTATTTGCCGCGGTCATTTTAGGCTTTGGCGTTAAAGCGGGCATGCTGCCTTTGCACATCTGGCTGCCCAAGGCCCACCCGGTAGCGCCGGCACCCGCTTCCGCATTGCTGTCGGCTTTAATGATCAAAACGGGGGCATACGGTTTTCTCCGCTTTTTCTATGTGCTGTTTACCGCGGAAGGGGTTTCCTATTTGAGCCTGCAGGAAAACTTCGGCTATGTATTTATCTGGCTGGGGGCACTGACTATGCTGGGCGGTGCCTTAATGGCTTTAGTACATTCGCCCATGAAAAGGGTGCTCGCTTATTCCAGCATCAGCCAAATGGGCTATATTTTATTCTCCCTGGGTGTGGGGGTTATGCTGGGTGACCGGGGTGCTTTTGGTTTTGCCGGCATGTGGCTGCATATGATCAACCATGCTTTTTTCAAATCTTTCCTTTTTCTTTTGGCCGGTGCCGTTTATTTACAGACAGGGGAATTGGATTTAAATGAGCTGGGTGGCTTGCAAGCGCGGATGCCCCGTGCCTTGGGGTTTTTCTTAGCGGCAGCGGCGGGAATTACGGGAATCCCCGGTTTCAACGGCTATGTGAGCAAGGTTTTAATTCACGATGGGATTTTACAGGCCTATGCATTAAAAGGTTGGCCGGTGCTTTTCTGGCTGGAGCGGGTTTTTGTGCTTACGGGCGGCTTAACGGCTGCCTACATTACGAAGATTTGGCTGAAAACATTTTTCGGCAGGGGGAAAAGGAATTGGCGCGGTGTTAAAGATCTCAGCCCCGCCCATACGGGGATTTTCGCAGTTTATACGGTGATCTTGTTAGGGTTAGGGCTTTTTGCCCAAACTAGGGTAAACCAGCTTGTTTTACCGGCGGCAGGTTTATTTTCTTTTCAGGCCGCTGATTTAGTACAGCTGCGGGAAATCCCTTTTTGGTCAAAAGGCGAATTGATGGGGCCCGTTTACTCTTATTTAATCGCTTTGGGCGCACTGATCGCCTCAACCCTTTTTCCGGCTGAGTTTACCTTACCCCGCTGGCTGAGCGTGGAAGCCTTGGTTTACAAGCCAATTTATGCCGGGGCACGCTCATTTTTTGCAGCCTTACCCGGCCTTGGCAGTAGTTTTAAAAGGCTGCGCCTGCCCCGCCTAAAGTGGCGGCCGCGGCTTGATTGGGGAAACTTCAGGCGTTTTTGGGCAGGGCTAAAGCCTCCCCGCCTTAAGTTTCGTTGGAAACAGCCGCACATTAACTTAGCCCCGTTTCGGCTGTTTTTTAAAAAGGTTGGCCGTTTTTTTCAAAAAACAAAAGCCCTGGCGCAAAATACGGCGGCCAAGGCGGTTGCTTTCATTAGAAAGCGGACGGATCTTATTTTTGATACGGTGATTATTGCAGTAATCTTTATCCTCCTGCTGATTGTGATCTTAACTAGATAATCTGCCTTCTTGGTAAGCGGGGCAGTAGTCCGCCAGGGGGCACTCTTTGCAAAGCGGGTTGCGCGCCTTACAAAGCGCCCGGCCGTGGTAGATCAGCCAGCGGTGGGCATCAATCCACTTATCTTTAGGAATTGCCGCCATAAGTTGTTCTTCCGCCTGGCGGGGGTTTTTTGCGTCCGCCAAGCCTAAGCGGTTTGCTACTCGAAAGACGTGTGTATCCACGGCCATTGCCGGTATGCCGAAGGCGTTGGATAAGACGACGTTGGCCGTTTTACGGCCTACGCCGGGTAAGGCTTTTAACTCCTGCCGGGTCCTCGGTACTTCGCCGCCGTGTTTTTCCACTAATATTTTCGCAGTTTGAACCAAGTTGCGGGACTTTGTTTTCCAAAGCCCCGCAGTTTTAATATATTGGGCGACATCTTTTTCGCTCGCCTCGGCTAAAGCGTGGGCGTTCGGGTAAGCCCGGAATAAAGCCGGTGTGATCTTATTAACCCGCACGTCAGTGCACTGGGCGGAAAGAATAGTAGCCACCAAAGACTCATAAGCATTAGTATGGTTTAATCCCGGCGCAGTTTTCGGGTAAAGTGATGCCAGAATCCCCAGGATAGTATCTTTCATTTATTTCACCTGCATTTCGGGGGCAGCAATTTCAAATGCCAACCCCAGGTTTTCTTCCTTTGTAACCGCTGTAATTGCCGCGGACCACCTTGACCAAGCCGTCTTCATCGAAGATGAGATCTTGGTGGCGGTGAGCGTTTTCATCGGGGGCAAAAAGCCCCGTAATTAAGGCGGCGAGTTGTTCTGCCAGAGTTTTGTGCTCCACTTTGAAATCAGCCAAAGCTTCTTTACAGCTGATATTTTCTTTGGTCAAGCGGGCTTTGGCGATCCTGTGGTAGGCAGCATAAAGAAAAAGATCTCCTTCGGTGCGGTTGGGGAATTCGGCCAAAAGCCTCTGTTTGCGGATCAGGGCCACAACCGGCTTATAAATTTCCTGCAGCCAGATTGCACTCGCTTCCTGCAGAGTCAGGTCAAAACCAAGGGTTTCGGATTCTTCCTTTTGGAAATCCCGGATCTGCAGAAGCAGTTTATCATAAGAACCCAATTCCGTAAGTTCAATCTCAGACAGGCCTGTCTGCCTCTCGAAGGTTGATCTTTCCCGCCAGATCAAGTTAGGCTCGCTGTCAGCGGGTGGGAAAAACTCCGTAACCTGCGCGTCGATATAAGCTTGGCCCACTTCTTTTGCTACGGAAACGCGATGGTTGCCGTCGACTACATAATACTTGTCCCGCACTTTGTATAATATTACGGGGGGCATGATGCTGCCTCTTTCCACGGCCTGTTTAATTTTTCTGTAGCGGTGGATGGTGGCGGGGTTCTTAATCCGGAAACGGGCATCAAAATCCTGCCAGCGGTTCACCGAACCGATAATTTTGCTCGTTGGAACGGTGCGAAGCCCCAGGTCGATAGAGTCCCGCAGCTCATACTTTTCTTTTGGCGCAGCGAAAGACTCTGCCTGTCCCCTTAAGAACACTGAAATTCACCTCGCCTCCCAATAAAAGCCTATTCATCTGTTTGGTCTATCTCTAAAATATGGAAACCATAACCGTTGATGACAGTCGTATCGTTGACTACATCGATTCGATTTTGTTTTAAGCCGTAGTTTAAGTGTGTGTGCCCGTGGATAAAATAGCTCGGTTTGTATTTGTGGATGATGCGTGAAAAGGTAAGGAAGCCTTTATGGCACTGGTCTTCCGCATCGTGAATGCCAAAAGGGGGGGCGTGGGTTAGGACAATATCGATTTTACGGCCGAATAAAAAACGCCAGCGCATTCTATGCCAAACACGCCTCATCTGCCATTCCGTGTATTGCACGGCAGTGGGGTGGTGGTAAAACATGGAGCCTTCAAAGCCGATCATAGTCAGGCCCTTGAAATTGACAACTTTCCCGTGAATGTTATCTCCGCCGTCGGGGGGGTTAACAGCATAGTTATCGTCGTGATTGCCGCGCACGTAATACAAGGGGGCGTTGAAAACGGACATCAGGTATGATAAATACCACGTAGGCAGATCACCCACGGAGAGAATTGCATCAATTGATGCAGGAAAACGATCCCGTCGAAAATGATCATACAATTGAGGATCGACAGCGTCGCCAACGATCAGTAATTTCAAACTAAGATCCTCCCAACATCTTCAATCTTCCAATATAAATAAGTTCTGGAATGTCCCTTGTTTTCCTGCAGGGAAAGGGGCTTAAGAGGTAGAATCGCTATAGCGAGCGTTTTCTTCTTGGGCAA
>JBHGWS010000116.1:0-7628 GCA_041936745.1 Candidatus Darwinibacter acetoxidans | reverse complement strand
CTGTACTCTTCTGTACCAGTAATCGTAAAATCGTCAATGTTACCTCTCAAATTGAATGGGCTTTTTTTCTCACGATGTTTGGGGTAGATTCAACCATGCTTAGAAGGCCGGTCTCACATTGTTTGAGCCTCGATAGAATTTTTCTCAAATTAATTTAGCCTTGTGAATAAGAGAAGGCCACCTTGAAACCTCAAGATGGCCGTAAACGTGTGTAATTTAGATTTTTAGCTCATTTGCGGCCTGATAAACACATTCCTCGTCTACATATCTTTCCCCTTGTTGGCAGGCGTAGATGAGACAGTTTGTCGCCAAATTGTTCACTTGCCGGGGCAGGCCGTTACTGATGGAGTAGATGACCGAAATTGATTGAGTTTGAAAAATCTTCTCGTTGTTTCCGGCAAATGCTAACCTGGTGGATAAATAGTTGGCTAACTCTTCTTCCTCTAATCCGCGTAAAGTGGCGCTTACTAAAATTCGCTGGCGCAAAGGAGTATGAGTGTTAAGGTTTAGCTTTGCCCGAATAGGCGGTTGTGCAACCAGAATCAAAATATAGGGATTTTGCGAGTCCATCTTAAAATTGAGAATCAAACGTAATTCATCAAAAATCGCGTTGGATGCCAAGTGCATTTCGTCAAGAACGATTACCGGAGTGGTTTTGCGCTCGTGGAACATGTCCTGAATTGTCTGTTGAATCAAGCGGATAGTCCTAACCCGTTGGAAGACGGGAATCTCGCCTAATTCAACTGCCAATCCACTCAGAAACTCCCGGACGTTTAAGGTGGACAAGGCAAAATAGCAGACGTGATAGGAGGCAGGGTTGAGTTGGTTCAAATATGCCCGCAGCGCTGTCGTCTTACCTACCCCCGGTTCTCCTATCACAAGGCCGATGCCCCTGGTTTCTTGCAGAAACTCCAGGCGGGAGCGCAGCTCTGTGCCGGAGCGGTAGGAAAATAGTTGTTCAATAGGCACATCTTTGCGAAACGGATTGAATTTCAAACCGAAAAACTGTAAAAACCGCATCAGTCATCATCCCCTTTCACGGCTTTTATGTATGAAACCCGTGAAGGTGGCTGTTCCTGTTCTTTGTTTGAAGGGAGTTTAGCTGCAGGCCTTCCCCGAGGCCTGCGTTTTACGGCATTGTCGTGAAGTTGGACAAATGAAGCATCGCCCACGTGGACTCCCTCTACGTAAAGGGGTAGTTTGCGGTGGGGTAGCCCTATCCAGTCCGGCTCGTAACGGACTTCTACTCGTGAGCCGGCCAGTGAATAATCCGTTTCGTAGATCACATTGTTAACCTGTAAAGTAGCGTTGGGGCGCACCTTTCTTGTAATACGGAGCAGAAACAAGGCATCTGCCACGGTAGGATCCCCGATGTATTCTATGCGATCAGATTGTTCCATCCAAAACTCAAGCGGGGTTTTATCCAAAGAACTGTGTTTTTTACGATGGTAATCTTCTTCGAGCCAATGCCAATAGCGTTCATTTAAATCCTCCAGGGTAATGTTTTTAGCATCAATCGTGCTTAAAAATCTTGTTCTGACAGTCCTAAAGAATCTTTCTTGTTTCCCTTTTCCTGCCGCGTGATACGGCCGGGCATGCACGACTGAACATCCAAACCCGGCACAAATCAATGCCAGTTGCTGTGTCCTGTAAATTTTTGCGTTGTCCGTATACAACATTTTCGGCTTACCGCGGCGTTGAACAGCCTCTTTGAGGAAATACCGCAGCGTTAAGAAGTCTTGTTTAAAGGCGAACCCGCTGTAAGGGATAAGCCTGGAGGCATCATCCAAAAAGCAGATTAGATAGGTATCCCGCCTCCTGCGATCATCCCTAATGCGAGGGCCATGCATCACATCGGCCTGCCATAATTCGTTGATGAACTTGTAGGCAAAACGTTTTGTCTTCTTACCTTCATCTTCTCCCATTCCTTTTAGGGCGGGTTGGTTGGCCAGGTAACGGTAAAAAGTGGAGCGGGATAGATCAGCCGGGGAAAGCTTACCTTCCTCGATCAGCTGATCGTAGATTACGCTGCCTTTCATGCGGGGGAAGGCCTCAATCTTTTCTAAAATTGCTTGCTCAAGCTGTGGTGTCATCTTGCGGCTTTTACCTCTGTCAGAGCGAAAACCCGGTTTGAGGGCATCGAAGCCATGACGGTTGTAATCGTTCATCCACCTGCGTAAAGTTTTAGGCGAATACTCCCTAACTCCGTAGTGGGGCATGTCGATTGGCTGGTCGCAGACAGAACGAAAGTAAGCCGCTGCATTCTGTTCAAACCCGTTGACGACCGGACTGATTAAAGCGAACCGTTTTAAAGCAATTTCTTCACGTTTTTTCTCATCCATTTGCTGAGCCTCCTAAAAAGACTCGGCCGGCCAAGCTTAATTGTCGACATTTGCACCATTCTACAATGCCCAAAGGGTTCCTAGTACCAACTTGTGTTGGACGCTGTTTTTTAAAAAACCCTACCCGTAGAGTGCCAAATGTGCTAAAATAATTAACGAAGAGGCGCTAGGAAAGAGCGCTGGCATTGTTCATGGAAAAGCTTGGCGAAGCTTTGGATTTGGATGAATCCCAACTGGACGGTGGCTAGCACTTTTTTAGCCCTCTTTTCTTTGCTTGAGCCAAGTTTCATGCGGGTAAAGATGTTTCTAAGCAGTGATTCCGTCCAGGGAAGATTGTCCAAAAAGCGTTTAGCATAAAAGCTGATTCTCTGTGGCAGCCAGCCCAATTGGGGGAATTCTTTAAGTAGTTTTTTCAGGCATTGCCGCAACGATCGCCTCTTTTTAAAACGCAGGTACAGTACCCGCCAGAGCACATGCAATGAATACTGAAATTTCGGTACGCAAAAACTTGGAAGAAACGAAATGGTAATGCCACAGCGGGGGCAACGGTAACGGCGTACGTTAATGTGAAAGCAATTAATCCCATCAAGATAAAAACGCTTGTAAAACCCGTGTTTATGTGGTTTACCGATTTTACAGCTAAAACAAATTCGCGGCCTGGGCGGTTCAACATGGCGAGCCACGTACTCTTTAGCTGAACAGCCTGGGTCAAATATTCTTTGCATAAGGCACCTCCCGGAAAGATGTGGATCTATTCTATCAAATTTCGGGGACAAATTAAGAAAGAAAAAATCGCAAGTTATTTTATCTTGCGATCCAATGCAGAAGACATTTAATTTGATACAAACCCGGGGATTCTTATCCATTTAATTTAAGGCGTAACAGTTCAGTTCTTTACAGATCCAATTAAAAGTTCTTCTAGTAATCGATTAAATGCGGATTTCGTGGTATCCTTACCTTGCATTTTAGATCTTCTTTATTTTAAAGTTGGGGGTAAGGACCACCCAAATCTTTATTATAAAGGGGGTTTTTCTTTATAATCAAGCAATATCAGCTGTTGAAGCCCCTTTCGTTGCAAGAAAGGTTGTATTTCGCGGTAATGCTCTTGATATCTTGACGTTCGTGACTTGGCAAATAGAAAAGAACTTTTGCAACGCTAGTGGTATTGAATTTAAAAAAACGAGGTGAATGAGGCAAACTCTTGGGCAACAAATCTTCAAATTTACAAAATTGTTAAATTAACGGAGGTATAAAGATGTTAAAAAGAGGATTAATATTTGTCACTATGTTGGTTCTTATTTTGGGTAGCCTACCTGTTTTTGCAAATGGACATGTTACGGAACTAGCTTTTCCCTTATCTAGTTATTTTGCCCGAGTTCAAGCAAACCCAATGTATCAGTTGATGAACCGGGCTTCGGTTGCTTTTGGAGAAAAGGAAATCGTAGGAACCGAATTTGAGGGTATACCTGTACTTTCCCGTATGTCTGTTGCTCATGGCGGATTTAAAGGTGCAGATGATTTTTACGATCTTGCCGCAGGCGATTTTACACACGAGGATATAAAATCTATGTACCGCTATAGTAATACTGTTTCGGCTTTAAAATTGAATGGTGCACAAATTATTGAGTGGCTCGAAAAGAGCGGCGGTAACTTCCACCAAATAGATCCTGACGAAGTTGAAGATCAGATGCTTCTCGACTATGGTTTCGATGGTCATCACTTCGATATCTTTTGGCCTATAACGTATCAATACGATGTTACTCAACCACTAGGCGAAAGAGTTGTTTTTGCAAGATACGAAGGTAAGGATCTGACCGCCGATATGGAGTTTATAGTTATGTCCGATAACTATCGTGCCGGTGGCGGAGCAGATTTTCCTCATGCAGTCCCTGAGAATGTAGTACTTGAATGGGATCACGACTTTGACGTAGTCATGCTTGCTTATCTTGATGAAATTGATGGCAATGTACCTAAATTGGTTCATAATTGGTCTATCAAACCGATTGAAACCGCTGGCAAGATCCTTGTACGAACAGGCGGTGAATGGGGTATGCCTGTTATGGACTACTTAGAGGCCGCAGCTGAAACAGGTGTTGAACCGGTCGACCATATTGAATATTACGGCACAGACGGTATTTGGGGTCTCTTCGAAATAGATCTTTCTCAAATCATTACGCCTTAAAGTAGCGAGAATGATTTGATACTATTCGTTAGTCTAAATTGCTTTACCTAATTTGAAATATCAAAAGACCAGGTAATTAAAGTCGAGCATTAATTTGAGTTTTTGCTTTAAAAATCGGCTGGTAAAAAAAGGGTGTAGGAAATTTAAGCTATTGAAAACACGAACAGCGGCACTTGCTTAAACGGTCACTAGTCGAAACTTGTCTTGTCGCCGTGTTTGGTGATGTTCGGGTTTTCGAACCTGGAAAGCTCATTATCACGTAAGACGGCAAATACGTAGCGAGCAACAGTACGGAAAGTTCATCAAGCACGGCGTTCATGACATTGGGTATTTCCATAAGGGTATCCACTTTTGCGGAAGCCCAAACAAGACCGTTGCTAGCGTTTAGTACAATCAGTGCCGCTAGATTTTCGCGATCAGCTTACTGAATAGCTTTGGGAGAAAGGGATTTCCTTAAAACTGCTAGGGCGGTCTTCCCGAAAGGGTTGCGAATTATCTTTTCGGACGGTTCGAGCATTAAGACAACTGAAAAGCGCCAAGATACATCAATCCCGACTGCAAAGTCATCTAGGAATCGAGATATAGTAACGTAGCCTTTCGAAAATTGATAAGCCAGAGAATCCACGAACGGAGAATACCGAACGACATTGCGTTTGAAACGGGTAGCACCCAGAGGTGGCCTAGCTAGACACCGAATCATTTTTGTGGAGTTACGCTCTATTTCACGGATAAGGCTTCGTTGGCAGAACGCACACCTATCTCCCTTGCTATATGATTTTTAGGGTAATAACCCTAAAGGTGTCAACAGATTTACCGAACGAAAATCTTAAATTATCAAAGAACAACCGGGTTAGGTTTAAACCGAAACCCTAGCTTTATTTTATTAGGGAGGAATAAACAAACAATGAAAAAACTAGCCCTTCTGTGGATTTGTCTACTACTAGTTATGGCGCCCGCCTTTTCCCCTTCTGTTCTCGGGCAGGATTTGGACTCAGTACCACGGCAAATTGTTTTGACTTGGCAAAGCGATCCACAAACTTCAATGACTGTTACTTGGCGAACAGATCATGAGGGTTCCAATTCCCGCATCTATTATTCAAAAGAAGCTGATTTGCCACTTTCAGAATATGAAAATCAGCCGGCTGAGACTTTTACATTTGAAGAAACAGCGGCTTGGCTCCATACTACAGAACTAACCGATCTTGATCCCGGAACAACTTACTATGTTGTAGTGGAAACAGATGGTAAACAGGCAGAGAAATTTAGTTTTAGAACCGCGCCGGCTGAATCTGAAGACCTGCTTTTTGTGATTGGAGCTGATGCTCAGCATTTACGCACACAAATGCATGTTATTCGAAAAGTATTTGAAAAAGCCGCCGCGGAAGAACCTGATGTATTCATTTACTCCGGTGATTTTGTAAACGCGGAATTGAGTGATCTTGAATGGGATATTTTCTTTGATCTATGGCATGAAGTGATGATTACGCCAGATGGTCGTAGGATCCCGATTATACCAACAATCGGCAATCACGAAGTTGTTGCCGGGTTCAATGGCAATAAGGAATTGGCAGTCTTTTACTACAATCGTTTCAAGTTGCCAGAACCGCAAACCCATTATGTTTTACAGTATGGCCCTGATTTCACCATCATCTCGTTGGATTCTAACCACACAGCGACAATTGAAGAACAGGTTCCTTGGCTGGAGGCAACTCTAGAAGCGCACCAAGAAAGCCCCTGGACTTTGGTACACTACCATGCAGGGGGTTGGTGGGGGACAGACATCCTGGACGCTAAGATACGTTCATACTTTGTTCCTTTATATGAAAAATATGGTGTTGATGTAGTTCATAGCGGACATAGTCATTCTTACCAACGTAGCTCTTCGATTTTTGGAGTAGGCAGTTTGGTCGAAGAGGTTAATGAAATAATCAAGTCCAGCTTAGCAAGAGCACTGGAAGATTTTGATCCTGAGCAAAATTATGCCCCCCCAATGCAAGAAAACTTCATGCAGCTTTCGCGCGGCATGTGGGAGCAAGTAGGTTTTGATTCTTTACAAAGTGCTGTTGAAGAGCTGGCATATATGGTTTCTTTGTTTGTGATTCAGACGGAAGAACCAACATTTGAAGCCGTTTTCGAGCAACTTGCCAGTACTAAGCTCTATCAGAACTTATGGGCTGAGATTTTTTCTGTGCCGGAGCGACCGGAATTAGTAGATTCCGAAAAGGGAGTCATCTACTTAATTGGAGGCGGACTAGGAGCAGAAACCGATGGGCGTGTCAGAAATCCGGAAAGCGTTTGGTGGTTACAAGAAGCTAATACAGATCACCATTATCGCCGTTTAGCTTTTGACTCGGCAAAAAATGAGTTACGGATTGAACCAGTTTTCTATTATCCTGAAGAGGGCAGTTGGGAAGAAAAAGATGCGATTATCCTCAAAAAATAGAGTTAGATTGAGAGGAAAAAATGCATAAAAAGTGGGACTGCCAATTTTAGCCGTGTTAGCTTTGATTTTATCTTTGCAAGCCTTTGGCTTTGCCGGTGAAGTTCTTGTAACGGTTGATCCACCAATTCCGACTTATTCCGCTCGTGTACAAAAAAACCCTATCTACCAATTGCAAAACAAGGCTTCTATGGCTTACGGTGAGAAGGCTGTTGTAGGAACAGAATACGAAAAAATTTGCCTGTTATCTCACGCCCGTCCGTAATAAGTGGTGGATTTCGTGTAGCGGATGACTTTGTGGATCTACCTGCAGGTGACTGATTTGAGCCAGATTAAAACGCCCCAGACTATCACCATTATCTAGTATTTCTCCCCCGAATTTCTCAGTATTTGGAAAGCAAATAAACCTCTGTGAAGCCTTCTTAGAAGGCTTTACAGAGGTTTCAGACCACCGAAAATCTTCGCTTTTCCACGGAATATGGGTCGCGAAGGTTTTGTTGTAAGCGTCAAGGCGCAAGCTAGCAGAGCTAATTGCGTTGTCATCCTTTTTTGTGAAAAGTTAAAAAGAAACATATCTCAAAATCCGCTTTAATTCAATTTTCGGCAACGAACATCATGATTACGTGCATCCGGTGCTTTCTTGGGCGAATTTAAGGATCACTAA
>JBHGWS010000115.1:0-6258 GCA_041936745.1 Candidatus Darwinibacter acetoxidans | reverse complement strand
TCGGCGCTTTCAACTGAACCGAAGCGGCTGGTTTTGGAAGAAGAAATGAAGAGTAAGGAGAAATAAATCTATGGATATCATGCTCCTGGTACAGATGGCTTTCGCGGCCTTGGCCGCCGTTTTAATATACACGTTTATCGGTTTTATCCCGGGCACGGACGAAACGTCGGTCCTCATGCCCATAACTTTGTCCGTCGTTTTATTGGGCACGCCACCCATAGTCGTTTTAACCTTCTTTATCGCAGCTATCGTAACCTTAAACTTGACAAACGCCATACCCACAGCCTTAGTCGGCCTGCCCGGCGGCGTCATGTCCAGCCCCATGTTAGAACACTCCCTGCTTCTAAAAACAAAGGGCTTGTCCGCCGTTGTCATAAAAAAGATGGCCGTTGGTTCTTTAATCGGCGTCGTCATTTCCATTCCCTTGGCGCTGCTTTTGGCAAACATATTGGCACCGTATGGTGAAAAGGCCCAAGTTATTGCGCCCCTTCTCTTCTTTTTAGGTGCCGTCTTTTTATCGCTGATCGGCAGCAACAAAGTCTTAGCGCTTCTCAGTATTGTACCCTTGGCGGTTTTGTTCATGGCTTTAAGGCATCTTTATTGGGGTATCGGCATAGTGCCCAGGGACACCACTATTACCACGTCCTTCTTTTTAGGGATCACCATCGGCCCTTTAATCGTCTCCCTCTTTGAACTTTTGAATAAGAATAAGCGTTCGCTGCTTCTGAGGGAAGGCGTAAAAGAAATTACGATTCCGAAAGAATCACTTGTCGAGGGCAGGAGCCTCAACCCTTTTAAGATTTTGACGCGAGCGGAGATTAAAAACGCTTCCCTGGCGGCACTGATTGTGAACCCTTTGTTTGTGTTAAGCCCCGTCGGCTTAACCATCTTAGTCGGCGAAGCAGTCGCCAAGAGAGTTAAAGAGCCGACAGATGCGGCCATGATGGCAATTACAGCAATGAGCACCTTAAGTCAATCAACCTATCTTTCCGGCATCATCATCCCTTTGATGGCCATCGGCATCCCCCTGTCACCGACGGCGATCGGGCCGGGCAGTGCACTTTTTAACGCCCCACCCGTATTTTCAGTGGAAAATAACTTGCACCACCTGTTAAGCAGGGGCGAATTTATCGCTGCAATCCTGGTCGGCGGGCTGCTGGCCGTGGGCATTACGTATTTTATAACTAACAGGTTTGCCACCAGGATTTCATCGTTTGTGCTGCGGAAAATACCGCACGAGGCGATTTTGGGCCTCTTTATCTCCTTCATCCTTCTTTTAGCTTACATGGATGCAGGGCCGCTTAACGTTTTCGGCGTCTTGTTAATCGGCATTGTGGGCGGCACGCTGAATAGGATGGGGGTCAACTACGGAATCCAGTTTATGACTTTGTATGCGGCACCTTGGATTATTGAAAAAATGACCTTTTTTTACTAGAAAGGAGCGGGCCATGGCTAAAAAAGAGGCGCAGGGGGCCGCTGTGGGCAAAATCATCCTCATGGGAGAGCATGCCGTAGTTTACGGCAAGCCGGCAGTAGCCATCCCTTTTCCCAAAGTTTCAATTAAAACCACCATCACAGAAACGGCAGGCCAAGTTGAGCTTGACTGCCTCTACCACCAAGGCTTGTTGGCAGAAGCCCCCAAGGAGCTTTTGGGCCTGCACAAACTTATTTCAAAACTTGCGGATAGTTTGAATGAAAAGGCCGGCGGCTTTAAGATAAAAATTGAAAGCACCATCCCTCCCGGCCGGGGAATGGGCTCCAGTGCCGCGGTTGCGGCCGCAGTCACCCGCGCTTTACATAGCTTCTTTGACCGGCCTTTAGCAAAAAGTGCTCTGTTAAACTGGATCGAGGTTTCGGAAAAGGTAGTTCACGGCAGCCCCAGCGGCATTGACGGCGCTGTAGTGGGCGGCGGAAAAAGCCTTTATTTCATTAAAGGGAAAGAGCCAAAGATCCTGAACTTCAAAACGAGCGCCTATTTAATTGCGGCAGATACGGGCCAGATCGGCAACACCGGTGAAGCGGTGGCAAGCGTAAAGCAGTTTTTAAAGGCTGAGCCCGTACTTGGCCAATCTCTTATCGAAAAGTTAGGCCATTTGGCAGCCGAAACGAAGCTGCTTTTAGCAGCGGACAAAACCCAAGAGTTAGGAAATGCTATGACGGAAGCGCACAGAAGCCTTGCGAAACTTGGTGTAAGCAATGAGAAACTCGACAAGTTAGTTAAAGCCGCTCTGGATAACGGGGCACTTGGCGCCAAGCTGACGGGCGGCGGCAGGGGCGGCTGCATAATTGCACTTGCCCGGACGGAAAGCAAAGCAGAGGTTCTGGCAAGAAAGCTTTTAGTAGCGGGAGCAAAAAATACTTGGTGTATTAGATTAAAAGGTGGTTTTTCGTGAACGGTAGAGCAAAAGCGAGAGCACATGCCAATATAGCTTTGATTAAGTATTGGGGTAAAAAAGACGAGCGTCTAATCCTACCTGCAAACAGTAGCCTTTCCCTTACTTTAGACGCCTTTTATACGGAGACGGAGATTGCCTTCAGGCCGGAAATCAGCGAAGATGTTTTTTATTTAAACGGCAAACTTCAACCGGCAGAGCGAGTCAGCCGTTTTCTGGACTTATTCAGAAAAAAGGCCGCGATTGATTCCAAAGCTGTTGTAAAAAGCATAAATTTTGTACCGACAGCGGCGGGCCTGGCCTCATCGGCCGCGGGCTTTGCCGCTTTGGCTGCAGCGGCCAATGCGGCCAGCGGCTTAAACCTTGACAAAAAAGAATTATCCCGCTATGCCAGGCGGGGCTCAGGCAGTGCCGCCAGAAGCATTTACGGCGGCTTTGTGGAATGGCAAAAGGGCAGTGACAATAGCTCTTACGCCCTCCCCATCGATGCTGCCTCTTGGGATGTGGGAATGGTTGTTGTGATCGTCAGCGGCGAAAAAAAGCAGGTTTCCAGCCGCGCCGGCATGAAAAGGACTGTGGAGACTTCCCCTTTTTACAAAGGCTGGCTTGTGAGTGCCGAGCTTGATTTGGAGAAAATAAAAATCGCTATTAAAAATCGGAACTTGGAAGAAATGGGTCAAATTGCGGAAAGAAACGGCTTGAAAATGCACGCGGCAATGCTGGGCGCCAATCCCCCTCTTCTTTATTGGCGGCCCCAGAGTTTACTCGCAATCGAACAGGTTAAAAATATGCGGCGGGAAGGTATCCCCTGCTACTTTACCATGGATGCGGGCCCTAACGTCAAGATAATTTGCAGGTTGTCCCAGGCCCCTCTTATTAAAGAAAGGCTTTTGGAGCATTTTAGCGAAAACCAAATTATTATAACCGGGCCGGGCCCGGGAGCAGCCGTAATTGCAGAGGAGTCAAATTAGTGATCAAAAGCTTTGCACCGGGCAAATTATATATTGCGGGGGAATACGCGGTGGTCACACCGCCCCAGCCCGCTATTTTAGCCGCCGTCAACCGCTTTATTAAGGTTTCCCTGAAAGAGGCCAAAGGCGAAGGAAGTGTTGCCGCCTCCCGCAAACAACCCATTAAATGGCAGCGGACCAAAGATGGCTTAATTACTAACAGCAGCGACCCTTTTTTTACTTATATCCTGGAAACAATCCGCGTTTTCGAAGGCTACGCAAAAGAATTAGGTATTCCCCTCATCTATTACGATTTAGAGGCGGAAAGCGAATTAGAGACACCTGCCGGCGTTAAATACGGCCTCGGTTCCAGTGCCGCCGTGATAACCGCCACCCTAAAAGCCCTAAGTAAGATCTATGAGCTTGCACTTAACAACGAAAAATTATTTAAACTGGCCTCTTTAGTGCAGTTGGGCATTAATGAAAATACTTCCTGCGGTGATTTGGCCGCCAGTGCCTACGGCGGCTGGCTGAAGTATACGAAGTTTTTTAAGGCTTGGGTTTTAAGAAAAAAAGAAGACCTGCCCTTACCGGAGTTATTGGAAAAAGAGTGGCCCGGGCTTTCCATTGAACATTTAAAAGAGCCGCCTAATCTCAAGCTTTTGGTCGGTTGGACGGGAAAACCCGCGAGCTCACTGGGATTGGTGAGTAAGATGAAAGAAAGAAAAGCCGCCGACAGTGCTGCTTTTGCTGACTTTTTAAGCCAAAGCAAGGAGTGTGTGCGGCAGATGGCAGCCGCTTTTAAAAACGGCGATGTGGCGGAAATTCAAAGGCAGCTTAAAATTAACAGGCAGCTTTTGCTTAAGTTAAGCAATGATTTAGAAATGGAAATGGAGACACCTCTTCTCAAAAAGTTTTCGGACCTCGCGGAAAAACAAGGCGGCTCCGCCAAATTTTCCGGTGCGGGCGGCGGGGACTGCGGTATCGCTGTTTTTAAAAAGGCTGATAAGACCGATGATCTGATTCACAAGTGGTCAAAAATCGGTATAACTCACCTGCCTTTGGAAGTTTACGAAGGAGCTGATGATTAAAGATGGTGCAGAGAAGAAAAGACGAACACTTACGGCTTGCTCAAAAGTTTTTTAAAGCTGAACACCGATCAGGTTTTGACAGCATCCGTTTCGTCCATCATTCTCTGCCGGAGATGGCCTGGCACAACGTTGATATCAGCACTTCGTTTGCCAACTTAGAGATGGCCCAACCGTTTTTTATCAACGCTATGACAGGCGGCAGCAAAAAGGCAGGTGAAATTAATGAGAAACTCGCTTACGCCGCTAAAGAAACCGATTTGGCTTTAGCGGCAGGCTCTTTCGGCGCTGCCCTGAAGGATCCTTCCCTTTTAGACACTTTCACTATTATCCGTAAGGTTAACCCGCACGGCTTGGTCTTTGCCAACCTGGGCGCCGAACACACAGTTGAAACGGCTCAAAAAGCCGTTGATCTGCTGCAGGCAGATGCGCTCCAAATCCACTGCAACACAGTCCAGGAATTGATTATGCCGGAGGGGGATCGTCAATTTACGGGCTGGCTGAAAAACATTGAAGAAATAGTTGCGAAAGTAGAGGTACCCGTTATTGTTAAGGAAGTTGGCTTTGGGATGAGCGGGGAAACAATCCAAAAGCTGACCGATGCAGGTGTAAGGGTAATTGATGTAAGCGGAGTTGGCGGCACAAATTTCGCCAAGATTGAAAATTACAGGCGTAAAGCGGGGGATTTTGCTTATCTTTTGGATTTCGGCCAAACAACTGCCGTATCTCTTTTGGAGTCGCAGAAATTTTTAGATTCCACCGAGATTTTGGCGTCAGGCGGCATCCGCCATCCCTTGGATATCGTTAAGTGCCTCGCTTTGGGTGCCAAAGCGGTTGGGCTTGCGGGCCTGTTTTTAAATCTCATCGCCAATGTTGGGGTTGAAAAAACTATAGAAGTTATCAACGGCTGGAAAGATCAACTCAAATCCCTGCTAACTTTGCTTGGCAGAGCTACATTAGAAGAATTAAAAACTACCGATCTCATCATCCAAGGCAGCGTTAAAGAATGGTGCCTTGCCAGGGGCATTCCCTACAAGCAGTTTGCCAAAAGATCGACCGGGCTTAAAATGTAAATTTGGTTCCGTGAAAAACAAGCGCTTCCTTGTCCCGGTAGCGCCCACCATGCATCTTACTAATTATTTCTAGAGAATTTAAGCGGTTGCTCGCAACCAACTGGAACAGCGCCCATTCGGTAAACCAAACCATTTGTTGCTTTTCCGTTTCTTTTGTAAGAGAGGCTGTCTCCATACCCGGAGCATTTTCATTAGTTTTACCTTGGGGACGCTGATAGTTTTCGGCGCGCAGTAATTGATCATTTCAACTACCTTATTTAACTTTAGCTCTACCCCGCCTGTACTCAGCAGATCAGGCACCTGAACGGAATTCGTTAAATACGTGCGTTTTGACTCTCCCCCTGGACTTTCCTTGCCACTAAAGAGTTTAAAGATATAGAAGTTACCTTCCAGGCAGGCCGCGCCGATAAAGTCAGCCGTGGGGAGCCCAAATAGGCGTGTTGGTGCGAGTTTCGTCCCAACTCGTTGTACTAGAGATACCTTCGATGTCTACACTGATAAAAACCTTCATGCAAATCTTCCTCTCTTCCTTTAAATGCGTTGGTAAATGCGGCTGCCGATTTTCAAACCCCAGGCTTTGTCGTGGCGGACAAAGAAGCTGATAATCTGCCCCTTTACGATGGGGTCTTCCCCTTCTTTGACACCTAAGAACGTGCTGCCGCCACAAAAATGCAGCTTAAGCGGTTTCTCTTCCCGCGGCGCTATCAGATACAGAGCATCCTTCACAAGTTCAACTTTAAACGGATAGGCCATG
>JBHGWS010000114.1:0-4633 GCA_041936745.1 Candidatus Darwinibacter acetoxidans | reverse complement strand
TGGCATTTAGGTGTCAGGGAGCAGTTCAATGCTTATAAACTCTTTGGGCAAGAAGGATTGGCCAAAGAGTTTAAAAACCATCCCAAGATTAAAAGCAGAAGCAAGCGGGAGCGCGATTATTTAAGCAGCCAATTCTTTAGGCCCTGGCGCTACGCTTTCATTAGGGTCTTGGAGGATTTAGGCAATGATCTGTTTACGGTAATTAACCTTTTCAGCCAAGAAGAAATTCTGCTTTATTCCCCGGGCATTGCTCAATATGAGTCAGAAGGTCCCCATTCCATGTATCTTACTTTACTCAGCGACAACGGCCTGTGTAAACAAACTTATGGCCCCATAGCCTATTTCCGCGGCCTGCAGCCGGCGGATGTGTTGTTTTATGCCCGGTGGGTGCTTCAAGAGGATTTGCCCAGCTTTGCCGCTTTGGAGGATATGATAAATGCGGATCCCCTCCACTTTGTTGTCCTGTTTATTGGCGGTAACTTCCCCTTAACTGCCAAAGGTGAAGATATCCTCGTGATTATGCAGAGTGAATTAAAGCTTGCTGCAGTGGATCCGGAAGATTGGCGTGATTCCTTTTTTATCGAGGTAGCGGATGGTGTGTATCAATTTGGTCTTAAGCGTTGGCGTAAGCCGCCGCATTTTTGCCACTGTTATTTCTCCCCTCAGGATAAGCGTTTAATTATTAGTGCCGCAACGGAGCGGGGCTATGAGCGTTTAGTTGAAGAATTAGAAAAGCTTTCTTTGCAGGTAAAAAAAGTGCCGGACATAATGGTGACGATAGCGGGCATGATTCTCTGCGAGCGTATCTTAGGGAAAAAAATAGTACTGAACCGATACGAGGAACTCTTTGCGGTTGTGCCTTTAGCCGAAGAGCAGGAAGCACTGGATCGGGTAAACCATTTTTTGCATCTGCTGCTGCCTTATTTCAACTCTAATGAACCCTATGATTTAGAGGAATTGGCCAAGGAAGCGGGCCTCGATCCGGCCCAGGCAGTTGAGGTAGTCCGCCTTTTAGAAGAGCGTTATCGCGAGTGAAACGAATGCGGCTGAATCCTGGCTTTCCGGAAAACCTCGTTTTAGTTAACCGAGAACTCAGGGAAAAGGAATGAGTGTGCCGTTTCCTTATTTTCTAGATCGTCGGCGCCGAGATGTCACCGATTTTGAATTGGTAGATGGTGATCAGTCTATTTCCGGATCAACAAGCCGGTATTCCTAGACGCCGCCTTCCAAATAGGGGTTAAGCTTTTATAGCATCGTTTCTTTTTGTACTTGCGGAAATAATTTCCGGGGTCGAATCCGGTACCTCGCAGTAGTAGGCAACATCTGGCGATTTTTTGCTTAAATCGCTAATGACAGTCAAATCGGCAGGCCTGTGTGAAGGCCGCCTGTACGGCGGGAAATAGCGGCGAGATAAGAAAACGCCTAAGAATAAAGGGGTGGCTGTTTTGCCTATTAAAATTCTAACTGTACCGGAAGTAATCGAAGAGAGGGAAATATATTATCCTGTCGGCAACGAATGGGTCGCCCTGCCCGAAATTACGGCAGGCGGCGGCTTGGAAAGCTTTAATGTCTTGAAAGAAGCAAACAAAGGGATGCTGGAGATCAGGGGCGGCAAAACCCCTCTTTTAGAGCCCTCATTAAAAGTTTCAGGCAGAGAGTTTGAGTTCAAAGAAGCCAAATGGCGCCGCCTGGAAGATTGGATACCCCAATTTGAGCTTGTTAAAAAGGGACTTAAAGTAGTGGGAACAATTTTTTGCCCCAACGATTTTCGCGGCTTTGTTTATCTGCTTGAGGTAGCAAATACAACCAAGGAAACGCTAAGTCTCGAGCTTGGGTTTTGCGGCAATTGGCAGAGCACCGCGTTTACGGTTTACCGCAGCCGGCATTCTACGGGTGATAACATCGCTTGGTACAACAGGTGGACAAGGACGCTGTCTTTTGAACACCGCTCCGGTTTGCCCGACGCGGCTTGGTCTTTAGGCCTTTCTAAGCCTTTAGGCGAGTTTGATTGGCAGATCGGGGGCCAAAGCACCGAAGAGGAAATAAGCCGCAAGGCGGGCCAGGATCTGACGTTCAGCGTCAGCGAAGAGATAAGTCTCAAGGCGGGCGCTGATTATCAGCTGGCACTTTACGTGGGTGTGAACAACGAAGCTGACGGTGCCGGCACCTGTACAGTTGATCTACAGCGCCACGGCTGGCGGAATCTTTTAAAAAGGCACCGCAGGTGGCTTAAGGAGCATTTAGCCGTACCAAACGCAGATGGGGACTACCTGCGCTCGCTCTGCAATCTTAACGCCTTTTTTAACTACTTTTTTGCCCGGGGTAAATGCCTTGATACGGAAAACACAGTGCTGATGACGACCAGAAGCCCCCGTTATTACGTGAGTGCGGCTTTTTGGGCCAGGGACGCTTATCTGTGGAGTTTCCCTTCTTTACTCAAAACGGACGCTAAAGCGGCCAGGGAAGCACTCTGGGTGGGGGCAAAAACCTATTGGCCCCGCATTGCGGAACACAGCCTTTACATTGACGGCACTGAACTCTATCCGGGCTTTGAGTTAGATGAACAGGCCGCTTGGGTGATTGCGCTGAGCCAGTACTTGTCCGAAACCGCTGATTGGACTATAGTGGAAGATGTTGGCGCAGATCTTTTCGGTGATTATTTAAATACCTTGCAAGAATGGTATGGCCCCAACGGGCTTTACGCTACGTTTCTTTCGCCTACGGATGACCCCGTTAAATATCCTTACCTAACTTATGACAATGTCTTAGTTTGGCGGTCTTTTTTGATCCTGGCCGATGTTTATGAGCACTTCGGCGAAGGCGAAAAGGCTGGAAAGCTCACTGCCAAAGCGGCCCGGCTGCGGCAAGATATTCAAAAACACTGCATCCGTCAAGGCCCGCGGGGATTAATGTATGCCTGGTCCGTGGGGGAAAACGGCGAATACGAGATCTTAGATCAGCCGCCGGGCAGTTTACAGCTCTTGGAGTATTACGGTTTTTGTAAAAAAGATGATGAAGTATACCAAAACACGGTACGCACTATTCACTCCCGGGCTAATCCCGACTACGCCGCCACAGGCACCTTCCAGGCACCGGCCTGCGAACATGCGCCGTTTCCTTGGGTTTTAAGCCTGGCTTATGAACTATTAAACGGCGATAGGAAAAGGGCCTTAAAGCTTTTTGAAAAAGCACCTTTAGACAACGGCATCGCCTGCGAGACAATTGATGCAGACACGGGCTGGGTTAAAACCGGTGCCGCCTTTGCTACCTGCGCGGGTTTCTTAGCCCACAGCTTGGCGGTTGCTCTCCAGGAATCGGAATAATAACCACTTTGAAGAGAAAAGGAATGTATATTCATGATTAGAAGTCGTCCGGGAACGCCCCAGTTGATGAAAAAAATGAACAGAGCTACGGTAATCCAAATTTTAACGAAGATGAGCCCTATCTCCCAGACGCAGATCTGCCGGGTTTCATCTTTGAGCCGGGCTACCGTCTCCACCATCATCAGCGAACTAAGGGAAGAGGATTTGGTGGTGGAAGTGAGTAAAAAGATGTCAAAAGGCGGAAGGCGGCGAGTACTCTTGCAGTTAAACGCGGAAGCAGGTTACGTGATCGGTGTCGATTTGGGCGGGACGAAAATGGCGGGGGCGCTTACCGACTTAAGCGGTAAGGTGGTCTATGAGACAAAAGAATTGACCAATGCGGGCACGGGCCCTCAAACAGTTTTTAACCGCCTGGTTTCTTTTACGGAAAAACTGGTGAAAGAAGCCAAGATAGATAAACTTAAGATTAAGGGTGCGGGAATTGGGGTGCCCGGCGTAGTTATTGAAGACGGCATCGTCCAATGGGCCCCCGCCCTGAAATGGCGAAATTTCCCCCTGGCCCAAAAACTGAAGCAGGCCTTTGATTTCCCGATTGCAGTGGAAAACGATGTTAACCTACAGGCCCTGGGCGAATATTGGTACGGGGCGGGGCAAGGTGCTGATGTTTTGGTGTGCTTGGCTATCGGCACAGGTTTGGGGGCAGGTATCGTCCTGAATGGGCGGGTCTTCACAGGTGCGAATAAGGCAGCGGGCGAAGTCTGCAATCTTGTTACGGATGCAGCTGAACTGGGCCGGGAATATCCGGGGTTTGGCTTTTTGGAAACTAAAGCAAGCGGCAGTGCCGTTGCTCGGCAGTATTCTGTAAAAAACTCTAATGCACCGCAAAACGTTGATGCGGAATACGTCTTTAAAAAAGCGAGGCAGGGGGAAGAAACAGCCAAAGAAGTCATTGCCGATTTTACCCGTTATCTGGCAATGGCTGTTGTGAGCATTGCTTGTGTCCTCGATCCTGAGCTGATTGTCTTGGGCGGGGGTGTGGCGAACTGTGCAGATTTATTCTTACCGCAGTTAAAATCCCTTTCTTACCCGGTCTTGCAAGTCCGGCCCCGTTTGGAAATATCGGCGCTGGGTGATAAAGCGGGTGTTATGGGTGCAGTTGCTTTGACACTGCAAGGCATCGACGGTGTCTTATAGAAAAACAAAAGGAGGCTGGAACGGCAGGTTCCCTTTCTTGGAACCTGCCGTTTTCAGTGGGCTGACTTGGATCCTCAGAGGCCCCGGCCGGTGAAAAGATGCCTGCTTGCTAGTTC
>JBHGWS010000113.1:0-24742 GCA_041936745.1 Candidatus Darwinibacter acetoxidans | reverse complement strand
TTGGTATCACTTCCTCCAGGTTCCGAAAATTTGCATCAAGGTTATCATATCTCTCAATTGTCGCCCGATTTAAAAACCCTTTCAACTTGGTCTCCATATTCTCCTCGTCCGAGGAATACCAAAACGGATGTGTCAAGATATGAAGTCGATCGTAACGTTTTCTTTCCACTATTTCTTTTACATCTTCTCTCCAATGCATCCGAGAATCAGATAAATATTTGAAATCCTTTAGAAACAGTTTTGAATAGGTATTAACTAAATTACGGAATTTTAGATCTTGTTCTAATAGCCGTCTTGATGGTATGTGCATTGAAACCGCATTGATTGGTAAATCTAGCGCCATTGATAAAATTTCTTTTTCTCGGGACACGAGTCTTTCAATATCACCATCCCCACAAATTTGATATTGCTTTTCATCAAAATGCAAACCTATGGAGTGCCCAAGCGTCTTTATTTCCCGCAAAATATCTCTTGATTTCTTAGCGAACACGTTATAGAAGTCGGTTGCTAACAACACGAAATAAATGGAGCTAATTGATTTCCCGCTTTCAAGCCTCGCTAAAGTCAACGCCTTTTCCAACGACATGTCTATGTCGTGCCTAAAAATTACCGGTTTTTCAAGTTTACTAAATTCGGAGTAATTTGTAAAACTATAACCAGCGTCGATAAGACAATCGATTAAGTTCAAATAATCCTTATAAGTAAACCTCACGGGACTCCCTCTTTCTTCGGCGCTAGGGTAATTGAAACCCCGTTATTCGCGTTTTTGGCATGACTTAAATGAGACAAAAACATGTAGTCCAAACTAATAATTTTGTTTTAGACAGCGACCTCCACGGCTGATTGTAGCAAAATTACCACTTCATTTGGTTTTGTATATTTTGTCTAGATTAGTTACCACCTGTTCCCAAGAATAGTCGAATTGTATTTTGCCGATGTTCTGCTTAATCTTATCTAAGGATCCTTGATTTTGCCGAATATTGTCAACAAGCCTTCTAATGTCAGTAATATCGTCACCGTTTACGATAAAGCCTGTGCCGTGTTTATGCACGAAATCAGCCAAGACGGTGTTTTCACCCACAACTATAGGTGTCTTTGTTATAATAGCTTCAAAAAACTTTACGGGGTAACTGATAAAATTTTGTTCGGATGTTGTTGGGTAAATAGCGTAAAGCAGATCAGTTTCGCTGTACAACCGTGCACTCTCGCTAAAATGATACCTCCCTGTTACGGTAACATTCGGATATTCTGGTGCAATCTTATTCAAAGCTTTATAAGCAACCCCGGAACCATGAACTAAAACACTGACATTATCCATATCCTTGCACGCTTCAAAGAGATTTTTTAGCTGGTTAAACTGCCTGACAGCTCCAATGTATGCAATCCTTACTCTATTAGAAACCTTTTTCTTACAGTTAAGATAAACGGATGTCTCTGGGTAATTGGGTAAATACACGAGCTTGTGTTTATTTTTTTCTGCAATAGGAACGGTCTGTGCCTCATTTACAAAGATGATATCGGCTTGACCCCCCTATTCTGGAGAATATCTGCTTAGTTCTTTGAAAATCAAATGATTTCGATTTCTTTTCTTAGGCGACCGTTATTTCTAGTTTTTTCTCTTGGTTCAGACTGCTAAGATAGAAATTAAAAGGAGCCTTGTTTTTTAGACTGCCGTGACGCCGCCTGTGGTTATAGTAATCCATGAATTCACTTACATGTTTGTAGGCCTCAGCATAGGACTGAAATTCATGACGCCTTAGGCAATCGCTTTCAAGTATCGAATGGAAAGACTCAATATGGGCATTCATGTTCGGCGTGTTAACCGGTATGCGGGTATGAGTAACCGGCAACGCAGCGCAGCCGTCCCGGAACACATTAGAGGTGAACTGCGGCCCGTTATCTGTTCGTAATATCAATTCATCAGTATCTAGTACTCCCCTTGCCATAATTGCCTGTTTTAAAGTCCTGAGGGCATCCAATCCCAAGGCCCTAAGTCCTATGTGATAGCCCACGATGCAGCGGTCATAAACATCGATTATTGAGATTACGAAAAAGAATCTATCAGTCCCAGCAATATAGCCATATTTGAGATCCATCTGCCAAAGTTGATTAGAACCTGTTACCTTGGTTTTCTTAGCCAACTTACGTGGATGCTTCGGAACAATTTTCCGCTGAGGAAGCAATACGTCCAACTCCTTACATAATCGGTATACTTTTTTATGATTGATGTTCAACTTATGATCTTCTTGCAGACAGGCTGTGAGCTTTTTATAGCCATAAGGGTAACCGTCGCCAGAGATTTCCTCCATTATGAATTCTTTAACCTGTTCATCGGGAATCTTTTGGCCCGAGTAGGTGTAGGCATAACCCGGTATGGGCCGCCCGGCCCGAGTTTTTCTTGATTTTGGTTCAGTAATTGCTTCTTTCAATTTCCGCGCCCTGTGGTTGTAATAGGTGGAAGAGGCTAAACCGACAGAATGGAGAACAAGGACGGCGTTATACCCTTGTTCGATCCACCGAGTAGCTATCATCACTTTGTCGGTTACCGAGGGTTTTCGGAGTCGTTGACCTCTTCCATTATGGTAATTTGCAGTTCTTTCTCGGCGACTATGCGCTTAAGCCTATCGTTCTCGGTGCTGATTCTGGAAAGTCTGGCTTCGAGCTCCTTAATCCTCTTGGCTTGATCAGAAGGCAAGGGCACGGTGGATCCGGTTTGCTTCGCTCTTCGCCTCCAAGTGTGAATTGTATTCGCAGAGATATTATGGCGCCTGGCCACAAGTGCAACATTTCCGACCTCTCGACATTCCTTTAAAATCTGCTCCTTGAACTCGTGAGAATAATTTCTTTTTTTCATCGTAATTCCCCCTGATTAAATACTAGCAGATGAAAGGATTCTCTCCAAACCTATTAGGGGGCTAAATAGCCTGAGAGCTAGTAGGGCAATGAGCAGGTAAAAAAATGGGCGGCCTTAAAGGATCAATGCTTTCGTAATCCGAAAACTACGTTCAATCTGCCAAAGATCCTGATAGACTACCTCCGCATCGCACTCGTAACAATTGCATAGTACATCGTACTTCTCGTCTTCCGCTGTTTAATGGACATTGAAGGCGTTGAAGAATTTGAGAAAGTTGCCCGTGTTTTGGAATCCGACGAATAGGCAGTTTAGTTTGTCAAAAATAGTATTTTAGGTTATAATTAGATTGTCTTGTATTGGGGGTGTTTGGTTTTATGCCCAATAACCTTCCTGTAACCACCAAACGGGCCGTTGAAGTGGTCCGTTTTATGTTACTGCTGGGGATTATCGGGGTAGTCCTTTTTGCCGCCTTTGTTTTAATCGCCATCCAGCCGGCCGCGAGCGGGACACAGGCGCTCAACCAAGTAGTGCATGTGGCACCGGGGATGAGTGCCGGTGAGATTGCGGTGCTTTTAAAAAATGAAGGCCTAATTCCTAATGCGGCTGTTTTTTTGCTGTTGACGAAGATTATCCGGGCGGAACAGCATCTGCAGGCGGGCTACTATTTGTTAAATTCGGCCATGAGTAGTTTGGAAATCATAGATCATTTAAGGACCGGTGATGTGGCCACCGAACGCGTTGTTATACCGGAGGGTTTTGAAATAAAACAGATTGCGGGCCTTTTAGCGGAAAGGGGACTGGCGGAAAAAGACCGCTTCATTGCTTTGGCCGCTGATGCCAAAGCGGTTTTTGGCGATAATTTACCGCTTGATCTGCCCATCGATTCTCTGGAAGGGTATTTGTTCCCGGACACCTACTATTTCAGCCGGGGGCAGAGCGAAGAAGATTTAATCGGGCAGATGGTTAACAGATTTGTTCAGGTGGTAGAAGAAGAGCTGCGGGATCTTTTAGCGGGCTCGGAATTTACCTTGCACGAGGTAGCCACTTTGGCTTCAATTGTTGAACGTGAAATAATGGTAGATCATGAACGGCCTTTGGTAGCTTCAGTTTATTTAAACCGTTTGGCAGTTGATATGCCCATGCAGGCTGATCCCACCGTCCGTTATGTGATGAGTGAAGATCGCGCCAGGGTGCTCTACAGCGATCTGGAAATAGAATCCCCTTACAACACCTATCGTTACAGGGGGCTGCCGCCGGGGCCGATTGCCAGCCCGGGGTTAAAATCCATGCAGGCGGTTTTAAACCCTGCCCAGACCGATTACTTTTATTTCGTCAGCAGAGGTGACGGCACCCACCAGTTCAGCCGGACGTTTGATGAACATGTGCGGGCAAGGCAGATGTTAGGATACTAGAGAGGCGGTTTGATTTGTGAAAATACCGGAACTGTTGGCACCGGCGGGAAATATGGAAAAAGGGCTTGTCGCCATAGAATACGGTGCGGATGCCCTTTATTTAGCCGGCCAGGAATTTGGTATGCGGGCCCAAGCGGGGAATTTTTCCCCGGCGGAACTAAAAGAAATCTTAAGTGTTGCCCGGGCCAAAGGGGTTAAAATATATGTTACGGTCAATGTGTTTGCCCACAACGATGAAATAGACGCGCTGCCCGCCTACCTGCAGCAACTGGCGGAGCTTGAGGTAGACGGCATTATCTTGGCCGATGTGGGTGTTTACAAGCTGGCCAGGGAGCATGCGCCGAATATACCGCTGCATTTGAGCACTCAGGCAAATACGGTGAACTACCGGGCCGCCCAATTTTGGGCGGATTTAGGTTTTTCCCGCCTGGTCATGGCCAGGGAGTTAAGCAGGGAAGAAATAGGCCGCATCCGCCGGGAAACAAGTGCGGAGATCGAAGTTTTCGTGCACGGTTCGATGTGTATGGCTTATTCGGGCCGCTGCCTTTTAAGCAACTTTTTAACGGGCCGTGATGCCAACAGGGGTGAATGTGCTCAAAGCTGCCGCTGGCGCTACGCAGTGGTGGAAGAAAGGCGGCCCGGTGAGTATATGCCGATTGAAGAGGATGAGGGCGGCACGCATATCTTTAACTCTAAAGACCTGCGCTTGATTGAATACATTCCTGATCTAGTGGAAATTGGCGTGGACAGCTTAAAAATTGAAGGCCGGATGAAGAGCTCTTTCTATGTGGCGACAGTAGTGAGGGCATATCGGCAGGCTTTAGATCTTTATGCTCGTGATCCTAAAAACTATGTTCTGCCTCGGGAACTGCTGGACGAACTCGAAAAAATAAGCCACAGGCCTTATTATGCCGGCTTTTTTGTACCCGGGGGCGCGGGCATCCACCGGCCCACGGGAAGCTATCTGCGCGATTATAATATAGTGGGCATCGTCGAAAGTTTTGATGAAAAGTCAGGCCGCGCAGTAGTCGGCGTGCGCAACCAACTGCCTGTGGGAACGGAGGTAGAAGTGATGCAGCCGCGGGGGCCCGTTTTGCGGCTGACAGTTGATGAGATGAGCGATGAAAAAACGGGGGATGCCTTAAAAGAGGCCCATGCCAACTTTCTAGTGTCCATGCCCATGCCTGAGGTAAAACCATTTTCTATACTGCGCTGTAAGCGCTAGGAGGCCTTTGGGGCCTAGTTGGGCGGTGATCCGAATGACAGACAATTTCTTGCTGGTTTCCGAGGAAGTAAAAGAGGCTCAAGCCCGCGGCGGTGCCGTCGTGGCCCTGGAGTCAACGATAATAGCGCACGGAATGCCTTACCCTGCCAATGTTGAAACGGCCCTCCGGGTTGAAAAGATTGTCAGAGAAAACGGAGCTGTACCCGCGACAATCGCAATTTTAGGCGGCAGGGTAGTTGTGGGGGTAGATAATTCCCAGATCGAATACCTGGGTAAAAAGGGAACTCAAATCCCTAAAGTAAGCCGCAGGGATGTCCCGGTAATTTTAGCCCGCAGGCAGGATGGGGCCGCGACTGTGGCTGCAACCATGCTGGCCGCGGGCCTGGCAGGCATTCAGGTATTTGCCACCGGGGGTATCGGCGGCGTGCACCGGGGCGCTGAAAAAACCATGGATATTTCCGCCGATCTGGAAGAACTTGCTAAAACCGATGTTTTAGTGGTCTGTGCGGGAGCCAAGGCAATTTTGGACCTGGGGCTGACTTTGGAATATTTGGAGACTAAAGGGGTAGCGGTTTTAGGTTATCAAACAGATGTATTTCCTGCCTTTTATGCCGCAAGAAGCGAATTTCCCATACCTTACCGCATTGAAAGCGCCAAGGAAGCGGCTCGGGTCTTCCAGGCCAAACGCAGCCTGGGGCTGGCGGGCGGGGTAGTGGTGGCAAATCCCATTCCGCAGGAACACTCACTCGACTATCATGAAATAGAGGCCACTATCCAAGAAGCTGTTTTGGCCGCGCAAGCGCAGGGTATTGTGGGGAAAGAAATTACGCCATTTCTTTTGGAAAAAGTAAGTGAACTGACGGCAGGGGCCAGCTTGAAATCTAATATTGAACTTATTTATAACAATGCAGAGTTGGCAGCGCAAATTGCTGTGGCGCTGGGCAGGCAGACTGCGTAGTAAAAGGCGCCTAAAAAAGTTTTTAGGCGCTTTTAAGCGGATAACAAAAAGCACCCCGTTCAGGGTGCTTTTATGGGAATGGATAAAGACTATTTAAGCATGGCATCAGCAAACCAAATATTCTTGCTGTAGAAAGCCACATAATCTTCGAAGAGGGCTGTTGTTTCGAAATCGCCTTCTTCGTCAGAGACGTTTCTGATTTCCGTGGCCAGCTCTCTCATTGTTTCTAGATCGGCTTTAACAATTTCCAAAGCTTCCTTGGTTTGGAATTCCCTTGCCTCTACTTCTTCAATGGAAGCATTTTCCAGATACTCTTTGACAGTGGCGAGAGGCATTACGTTTTTCATTTTAAGAAGTTCGGCAACTTCGTCAAAGTCTTCGAACACCTGATCATAGAGCTCTTCCGTAAAATCATGCACTCTCATAAATTGTTTGCCAACTACATTCCAGTGGATATTGTGCAGTTTTACAAAAAGCACATTCAAGTCCGATAAGTATTTCTGCAGCAGTTCAAAATGTCTCATAACAATCCTCCTATAATGATTATCTTTATCTTTATTTAACTGCATTATACGCTAGAATGCAAGTAACAAAAAGGGACAAATATGTTCGTAGGGGTGAATTCGTGCAAAAGAAAATCTTTAACGGCTTTCAAATAATCCACGATCTGATCAAATTACGCTGGGTTCCCGAGATACTTAAATCCATACACCTGGGGAACCGGCGTTACAATGAAATCCTAAAAAGCATTCCCAACATGAGCCATACCGAACTAAACAGGAAACTATTGATACTGGCTCAACGCGGCGTGATCAGCCGCCGGGTTGAAGACAATATCATTTACTATTCGCTGCTGAGTTTCGGCAGTGATTTAATCCACATCTTCCATCATTTAGAGGATTTGGAAGACAAATACTTTGAAGCCTCGGTCTAAGGGCTTCCACCAAAATTCGGTTACAATATACTATATCAGCTTCAAAATTAATCCTAAAAAGGGTGAGGCAGTTGAGGCAGTTCCTCTACCTCATATACATTGCGTATCTTGTTCTGGTTATCGCCTTAATATTTTTGGGCCGCAAAAAGCCAATGCAGCGCTTCAGCTGGATCTTGGTTTTGATTTTTCTGCCCGGCGTTGGTTTGGGCTTGTATCTTTTGATCGGCAGTGAAAGCTATTGGAGCTACAAAAAGGACAGAATTCGCCAAAGGCATCATAAGTTGTTTAAAACCTTAGAAAAAATAATGGCCGCGGCGGACCAGGCGGGCGACTACGAATTGAGTAAAGAACAGGCTTTACACAATAAATACTGCGGCAGCATTTTTACAACGGATAACGAAGTTGAAATCTACGTCAACGGCGAGCAGAAGTTTGCCAATCTCTTCCGGGATCTAAAAGCAGCCCAAGATCACGTTCATATTCAGTATTTCACCATCCATAACGATTCCATTGGGCGGGAATTGATCCGAATTTTAAAAGAAAAAGCCCGCCAAGGTGTGGAGGTCAAATTACTTTACGACAGTTTCGGCTGCTTCTTTACCTTTGTCAGGGCTTTGTTTTGGGAATTGAAGCAGGCCGGCGGCTTGGTCCAGGGGATCAGGCCCTATGCCCGGGCCTTAAATTACAGAAACCACCGCAAATTGGTTATCATCGATGGTAAGATCGGCTATCTGGGGGGCATGAATATCGGCGAGCACTACCAATTTGGCGTGCGGGGGATGAACTGGCGTGACTCACACCTCCGGCTCACAGGCGGCAGCGTCCACGATCTGCAGCAGATTTTCATTTCTGACTGGATTGCCTCCGCGCCCCGGCACCGCCTTGGCTTTAAAAGAAAGTTAGCCTACTATTTCCCACCGGGAGAAAATGCGGGTTTTTTACCGACACAGGTTGTCGCCAGCGGCTTATACAATAAGTATATCCACAACGACGTGGTTAACATGAGCTATTTCAATTTAATTAACAGTGCAAAAGATAGGCTCTGGATTCAAACACCTTATTTTTCCCCTTCGGAGCCAATCCTGCAGAGCCTGAAAACCTTGGCGATTCGCGGCGTCGATGTTCGGATCATGACATCAGCTTACTACGCCTTCGGCGGCCTTTTTCACCATAATATTAAAAATTACTTTTTCCGGCAGCTGATCGACAGCGGAGTGCGGGTTTTTAAATACAAGGGCATCATGCATGCCAAGGCCATGCTGATTGACAACGACGGCTTATGCGTGGGGACGGTTAACTTAAATGTACGCAGCCTGGAAAAAGATGACGAACTCTTTGCCTATTTTTCCTCCGAAAAAGAAAACCGCCTTTATCAAAGTGTGCTGGAAGAAGATTTTGAAAACAGCATTGAACTGGACTATGCTCAGTTCAAAAATGTAACTTTGCTGGACAGAATCTTAGAATCTGTTGTCAGCCTGTTTTCACCGCTCTCTTAAAGTCCCAGGTCTATGTTCAATATTTTCTCAATCCGCCGCCAGCCTATTTTATGTTTCTCTGTCTCAATTAAGGGTTTAAACCCGTAATCCAGGTATAGTTTTATGCCCTTAAAACTGCCCGTCCCTGTTGTTAGGTAAGCTTTTGTGTGAAATTTCGCCATTACGTTGATGGCCCGCGAGATCAAAGGCCGAGCAAGGCCCAGGCCTTGGTAGGCGGGGATAATGGCAACCCAGTGCAGCCTGCCCAAGAGGCGGCTCCGCAGGCGGCCGTACCAACCAATGGCGGTACCAATGGGTATTTTCGCATCGTTTTCTAAAAATAGGCAGCGCTCTGGGAGTTGGGCTTCTTTGGGGCCAAATTCATTTTGAAACCGCTCCAGTGCAGCAGAAACGTGAGCAAATTCGCCCGCTTGCGTTGTAATGCGGGCCCAAGCCGCCCTCTCGCCCTGTTGGTAAAAGCGGAGCCGAAAGCCCGGCGGCAGCTGCTTTGAAGGGCCGGGGGCCAGGTTTTTATTAATCATCAACAAGCGGATGTTTTTCAGCGGGAATTCTCCTTTCCAAAGATATGTGTTAATTATACCATAGGGGATATGTCATTTTTGGGGGCACAGAAGGATGAAAAAGAAAATTGCTAAAGCACATGAACTGTTCCAAGCTAATATCGATCTTTACCGCTGCCCTATCTGCGGGGCGGGCTTTAGAGAAAAAACTGAACCGGGCCTGGAGTGTGTTAACGGGCATAATTTCGATTTGGCCAGAAACGGCTACTGCAACTTACTTGCGGGCAGCATGACAAGTACATATGAGCTGGCCGCCTTTCAGGCGCGGCGGGCCGTTTTTGCGGCCGGCTTTTTTGCGCCGCTGCTTGATGTAATTACAAAGATGCTCCGGGAGAAATTTGAACACCGGCCCTTTGTTTTAGATGCGGGCTGCGGCGAGGGCTCTCTCTTGGCGGAACTTGCTCACAGGCTGGCGCGGATTGAACCGGTCCTTTTGGGTGTGGACATCGCCAAGGAGGCGGTCCGGTTAGCGGGTGCCTTTAACCTGCCCATTATGTGGGCGGTGGCTGATTTGGCCGCGCTGCCTCTTTTTAACGAAAATTTCGATGCCGTTTTAAACGTGCTGTCGCCAGCTAATTACAATGAGTTTAAACGCATCCTGAAGCCCCGCGGCGTGCTGATAAAAGTAATACCGGGCAGTGATCATCTGCAGGAAATCCGGGCCCTGACGGACGGGCCCGCCGCGCCTTATTGCAACCAAGCGGTTTTAGAAGGTTTCCAAGAAAACGCCGTGGTTAAAAGCAGGAAGCGGCTCCGCTACCAAACGGCCGTTCTTGCAGAGTTATGGCCCTCTGTAGTTTGTATGACTCCGCTCAGCAGGCATAAAACACTGCGGGGGGAACCTGCCCCTCAAGTTACGGTAGATTTGGAAATTTTAACAGGAACTTTCAGCGGGAGGGATTTTAATGAATGAAACTATTAAAAGCATCTTAGGCAGGCGAAGTGTGAGAAAGTATGAGGACCGGGAGATTGAACCAAAGTTATTGGAGGCGATTGTGACAGCGGGTAGGTATGCGCCGAGTGCCCGCAATACCCAGGATTGGCATTTTTTGGTCATTCAAAATGAGAAGGTGCTCACTGAGTTAAACAGGCGCGTTAAAGAGGTATATGCTCAAAGCAGTGATCCCGGCTTAAGGGAAAGGGGCAAAGATCCCGATTACAGCTTCTTTTTTGCGGCGCCCGCCTTCGTTATCGTTTCCTACAAAGAAGAGACTAACTCTTCGGCGCCTCAGGCGGACTGCGCGGCAGCCTTACAGAACATTTTCTTGGCCGCGTACTCTTTAGGGATTGGCTCTTGCTGGATCAACAACCTAACGCGCCTGGGCGGGGAAAAAACGGTGCAGGACTATCTCTTTAAACTGGGCCTGCCCCGGGGTAACAAAGTGTATGGCTGTGCTGCCCTCGGTTATGTTTCGGGTGAGTTTCCCGAAGCCCCCAAGCGCAGGGAAAATAACGTGCTGTTTCTGGTGGGGGAGTGAGGGCTGTGCCAAAAGCAATCAGGCGCCGGGAATTTGCCTTACCCGCGGCGGAGATTGAAAAGATTCTGGTGAGAGAAGAGTACGGCGTGTTAGCCAGTGTGGGGTTTGACGGGCAGCCTTACGGTACGCCGCTCCATTATGTTTATGAGCCCGGCGCCATCTACTTTCACTGCAGTAGGGAAGGCCACCTGGCGGCAAACATTGCACATAATCCCCGCGTTTGTTTCACAGTGATCGGCAGGACAAAAATTCTGCCGGAAAAAGTTTCCGCCGATTACGAATCGGTGATAGCCTTTGGTGCGGTACGATTTGTAGCGGAGAAACAGAAAATTTCCGTTTTAAGAAAGCTCGTTCAAAAATATGCGGCAGATTTTACCGCCAAGGGTGAAGAAATAATTGGCGCCGAACACGAAAAAACCGCTGTTTATAAAATTGAGGTGGAGGATGTGCAGGGGAAGCGGCGCTGGCAAAGCGGGGGCTAAAACAAGGAGATCAGCAGTTTTTCGGCGAACTAATAATGAAGAGAGAAATACTAATTTGGTCGGGGGTTTAATGCTTGTGCATTACGAAAATAGGGAATTAGGCCGCAGACAGCGTATCTTAATCGTAGAGGATGTTCATCTAAATGCCCAAATGTTGGCCGCTGCCCTGGAAGATGAATATGATCTTCGGGTTGCCAATAATGGGTTGGAAGCTCTAGAGATGGTAAAAGAGCAGATGCCCGATTTAATCCTGCTGGATATCATCATGCCAGAAATGGATGGATATGCTGTTTGTGCCAAGCTGCAGAGTGATCCGAACACCAGAGATATCCCCATCCTCTTTTTAACTGCCTTGGAAGGCGATCATAACGAAGCCTACGGACTTGAACTGGGAGCCATGGATTATATCCGGAAGCCTTTCAACCTGCCCATTGTGAAGGCGAAGATTCGCAACCACCTGGAGCTCAAATTATATAAAGACCTCTTGGAAAGGGACAGCCGCATCGACGGTTTAACCAGGATTGCCAACAGAAGGCGGTTTGACGAAGCGTTTGCCACGGAACGCCTGCGGGCAATCCGCACTAAGTCCTACCTTTCTGTCTTGATGCTTGATTTAGACTTATTTAAGCCCTACAACGACACATACGGGCATCTGCAGGGTGACGACGTTTTGAAAATGGTGGCTAAAACCCTGCAGAAGACTCTGCAAAGACCCGGGGATCTTATTGCCCGCTGGGGCGGAGAGGAGTTTGTGGTCCTGCTGCCGGACACTGATCAAGTTGGGGCGGTGGTTGTGGCCGAAAAGCTGAGAAAGGCAATAGAGGATCTTAAAATTCCCCACAAAGCATCACCGTTAGGTGAAATCGTCACTATCTCCGCGGGGGTTGCCACGTCTGTTCCGGGAGATAAGCAGTCTTACAATTTACTGCTGCAGAAGGCAGACGAAGCCGTTTATAAGGCGAAGGAGTTAGGGCGCAACAAAGTGTTCGCCGCAAACGAAGCATAAAGCAGAGACAGGCCCCGGTTCCGCGGGCCTGTCGTTTGGGTTTTAATGTTTTAAAAGTGCTTCCAGAGAAACGGGAAACTTAAGTTTCGTTAAACTCTGTACCGCTTGGGCGTAATCGCGGATTTCCTTTTGAGCCGCTTCGTCCAGGCGGAGTTTCAAAAAATGGGCAACTGCCTGCAGACTGGCCGTCCAGACCCAGCGTACGTATAAGCCGTAGGCAGGTAAAAAGAGGCGGGCCTGTTCCGGGCAGATATCGTTTGCCATAGCCGCTTCGTATAACCGCAGGCTGTTTTCAACATGTTTAGATAAAGCCTCCGTAAATTCCGCTCCCACGCTTGTTGGGAGTGTTTCACCGCTGCCCTGCTTGCGGTGTTTTGGTGTGGAGCGCCACTCATCGTCTTTGGGGATCAGGAAAGTGGGCTCTTCAGTTATATAACGCCTGCTCGATTCATTCCAGGCGGTAAGCCGATCAAAGCCTTCGCCGTGCTCGCTGCCAATTACATGTTTCCACCACTGCCTGGCCACCATAAGCGGCGCGTAAACCTCAAATTTTAAGATGGAGTGGCGAAAAGGCGATGTATGTTGGTGTTCCGCCAAGTAGGTGAGCAGGCGTTTTTCCCTTTCCCCCAGTTCCTCGCTCTTTTTATCAAAGCTGACTTTGGCGTCGTTGACCGGTGAAAGATCACTGCCCAGCCAGTCTTTTAAAAATACGTAGCCCTGTTTCCCCACGGGGATGTGAAGTTTGTTTTCCACTAATGCACTACCTCCCTGTCCATGATGTTTTCAGTGTATCATTTCTGGCTGCAAAAAGAAACTGAGGAAAAACCTTTAATAGTGTCAACTATTATGGGATGAAGAAAAACCCAAGTCCCCCGGGATACGCCGGATTTTAGTTTTAGAAACCAGAATCGGCGTTGCCTATAGATGGCCCGGCCCCCGGCGTAGGCCGGGAATATTATCAAAACTTCGTAACCGACCCCGCTTGCTTTAGAAAAAGCCGTAAGGCTTTCTACCACTTCAGCGCCTGCTAATTGCTTTCTTTCCTTTCCAAAGCTTGATTCCGTTCGCCTTGCGAACTTGCAGATGCCCCATTTTGGTTAGCGCCAAGATAAAGGCCGTGGCCTTGCGCTGCCGCGGGCCAACACATCTTTGTAATGGCTTTCCTCAAACGGAAACCATCCATAACGTAGGGAGCGTTGGGAATGTATTCCGCACCAAGCAAGCGAAGTGTTCGTCTATACGCTCAAACAGTTTTTGCTTGATGGTTGCGCAGATATTGTTTCTAAGCGCTTTTTGAAAAGCGGAAGGACTTGTGTCTTCGAAAAACTCAGTTTGAGATTTTTCCACAATTTTTTGAAAGGATAACACCCCATCCCAATCGAATACTTACTGCACAGAAGATCTCACCTCTGAGTATTTGTACTCATCCAGCGTGGATGGTGGGATCTTCCTCTGTTTCCCCAAGGCAAATTCCTGTCCTACAATAATTTTACATTAACAAAACCTTTTGTTATTGACATATGCCCAAAACCGATCTATAATAAAGTCAATGAACATATGTCCAAAACAAAAGGAGGAATTGGAATGCCTAGAAGAGATGGAACAGGACCTTGGGGCATGGGGCCTATGACCGGCAGAGGTTTCGGCCCGTGCGGCTGGGGATACGGACCCGGGTACGGCTTTAGGCGCGGTGCTTACGGCAGAGGCTTTAGAAGAGGTGGCTTCGGGCCGGGTCCCGGTTACGGTTATGGTTACGGCTTTGGGCCGGCCGCTGCCAGGCCCTATGGCTATGGTTGGGCTGTGCCGGCGGCGGCAGGTACCCGCAGGGAATTTTTAGAAGAGCAGAGGCAGATTTTAAAAGAAGAACTGGCCCTTTTGGAAGAAGAGTTAAAGGCCGGTGATGACGAAGAATAAACAATGGAGTGATTGAAAGTGCCTAGGCCTCGGAAATGGCGCAGGGTTTGCTGCCCGCCCATAGTTAACGTCTTTGGGCCGGCCGAAAGGCAGCCCCTCGGCGATGATGTTGTAATGTCGGTGGAAGAGTATGAAACGATCCGTTTGCTGGATCTGGAAGGCCTGACCCAAGAAGAGGCTGCTGAACGAATGAATGTGGCGCGCACTACGGTGCAGCGCATGTATGCTGACGCCCGCCAAAAGATGGCACTGGCCCTTTTCGAAGCTTCAATGCTGCGCATTGAGGGCGGTAATCATGAGTTTTACAGGGAAGGGGAATTTGGGCGCGGCTGCGGCAGGTGTGCCAGACAGCGCCTGGGCCAAGGGCACGGCCGCGGAATGGGGCAGGGACGCGGCAGAGGGCGGCATCGTTAAAAGGAAAAGGAAAAAAGGCCTTTCGCCAAAGCGCGAAGGCCTTTTGAATTTGATTGCTTAACCTTTGATCGCGCCGGCAGAAACCCCTTTGGTGATCTGTTTGCGGAAGATTAAATAGAAGATGATCATGGGCGCCATGCCGATGACTAGGGCCGCAAACTGTTTGCCGAAATCGGATGCCAAGGGGCCGGAAAACATCATAATTCCCACGGGCAGCGTCCGCAGAGATGCACTGCGCACCAAAATATTAATCAGCATAAATTCGTTCCAGATTCCCGCCACATTTAAAATTCCCAAAGTGACTGCCACGGGCTTTGCCATAGGTAGGATTATGGCGGATAGAATCTTAAAGTAGCTGGCGCCGTCAATGCGGGCGGATTCCACCACTGAGTCGGGAATCCCCCGGATAAATTCGGTGCAGAGGTAAATGGCAATGGGCAGCCCCATTCCGATATAAGGCAGTAAAACCCCAATCCGGGTGTCGTAGAGGCCGGTGGCCTGCAGCATCAAAAACAGGGGGATCATAATACTCTGCAGCGTTAAAAGAATCCCGATGACGAAACTGCCGTGTAAAATTACCGTAGCCCGGGAGCGGATCTTGGCAAAACCAAAACCGGCGGCCAAGGAAAGCAGTATAATTGACAGAGTTGAAACTACGGTGAAGAACAGGCTGTTTAAAAACAGTGTTGTAAAGTTAGCTAAACGCCAAGCATCACTGTAGTTTCTGACAAATAACCTTTGGGGCAGCCCCAGCATATTGCGCTGGTATTCAGTGGATGTTTTAAAAGAGTTGATGACCAGCCAAATTAACGGGTACAGAGTGAGTAGAGTGAATACGCCGATAACAAGATAAGTGAAGATGCGCAGCAGGGGATTAAAATCGCTTCGCCTGATTCTATTTTTCCTCATTCTTCTCTACCCCCAAATCTCTCCTCTGTCAGCCTGACAGCTACTATCAAGATCAGGCTGAGCACTACCATGAAGACTGAGATAGCGTTGGCAAGAGGGTATTTAGGTGAATGCTTAAAGGCATTATCGTACATATATAAAGCTAAAACCGAAGTCCGCCTCGCCGGGTTGCCTCCGGTCATAGCAAACAATAAGTCGAAACTCTTTAATGAACCGGAGATGGCCAAGATGGATGCAGTCACAATTACACCTGAAAGGGACGGTAGAATGATCTTTGTCAAGACCTGCCACTCCGTTGCACCATCGATACGTGCCGCTTCGATTAAAGCGGGGTCGATCTTTTGTAAATTAGCCAAAAATATAATCAGATAATTCCCGGTATACATCCACAATATGACAAAAAGCACAGGGAGGATGGCTAATTTAGCATCGTAAAATAATTCGTTTTCCCAACCGGGTTTAAACTTCTGCATAAACTCCGTAAAAGGCCCATAGGGAGAGAAGAAAGCCTGCCACAGCCGGCCGACCACAATGGTGGAGATGACGGCGGGAAGGTAAAGCACGGTTTGGAAAAAATCGGTGAACTTGACCAGTTTGCGGTGGAGGACATAAGCAAATAAAAAACCCAAAGGGATTTGGCCGAAAATCGAGACCGCCATAATCAGGCCGTTATTCTTGAGGGAAATCCAGAAGAATTTATCCTTAAACATACGTGCGTAGTGAGTAAAACCAACCAACTTTACATTGGGGTTGCCGAATATTACACCACCATTGTAATTTGTCAGGCTGAGGACAAAAGAAAAAATGGTGGGAAAGGCCATCACAGCCCAGTAGATTAAAACAGCGGGCAGCACCAGCATCAGGTACGCCCGTCTTTCCTCGTTCCAAAATGCCTTTTTCATGGGGGCAATCCCTCCTAGGAAAAAGGGTGGGCTTCGAAAGAAGCCCGACCCTTTTATTCTGTATTACTGCGGCATCTTTTATTGCTCGGCAAACCAGTAATCAAAAGCTTCTTGAACAGCTTCCGCTACTTCCATGGGTGTTGCCATGCCCAGGCCGATTTCCTGCAGCCCAATATTCAGGGGCAGGTAAACATCGCCGGCTAAAACGTCATCCAGTACATAAGTGCCGCTGTCCATCTGACTGTAATAGCCCAATCTTTCGTTGACAAGAGGCTCCAGCTCTTCAGAGACAACGTCAATTCTGCTTGGGATGGTGCCTGCAGTTTCCAGGCGTACCTTTTGGACCTCGGGGCCCTGCAGCCATTGAATCAGTTTCCAGGCCGCTTTTTCTTTAGCGGAGCCTGCGGGTATTTCTGCATTCATGCCGTAGCCGGTGCCGACAACGGTAGAGGCAGATCTTTTGTTAATTTCACCTGGGATAGCCGGGAAAATAAGCATTTTAAAGTTTTCTTGTTCTTCTACGGGGATTAAAGCTTCGCCGGTGGAGACGTCGGTAATGAAGTTACCAACTTTCCAGTCACCGTCAATCAAGAACGGTGCTTGGCCTGCGGCAAAGAGCCCGTTAACTTCTTCGTAAGTTGTGTTCATAATTTTGCGATGAAGGACACCGTCTTCGTAAAGCCTGGCGTAAAACTCTAAAGCGCCAACAAATTCCGGATCGGTGAACTTGGCTTCGCCGGCTACGATTTCATCCATCTTATCGTTGCCAACGAGGCGGCCGGCAATCGTTGAGAATAAGCAGGATTGAATGACCCAGTCATCTTGGGCACCCATTAAGATTACGTCAAGGCCGGCATCTTTCAGTACAGGAACCATGTCTACCAAGTCTTCGTAAGTTTCGGGAATTTCCAACCCCAGTTCTTCTAAAAGCGCAACGTTTGCATAAAGAGCATGGCTCGAGGTCATGGTGCTGGGCAGCATGCCTAGATAGCCACCGGCCTGATCTTCTAAAACCGCTTCGCTGTAATACTTGGCATCGTCACCTAAAAGGGGCCGCAGATCTTTAACCAGCCCGTTTACGTGCAAAGTAGTGGAGCGCCCGCCGGGATAGAGCAGGAGTACATCAGGCAGTTGGCCCGCTGCTGCATAGGCTTCTGTCTTTTGATGGAAAGGTTCGAGGAAGAGGTCTTCTCTGAGCACCGTGATATTTGGGTTGCGGCGTTCGAATTCTTTCCACACTTCTTCTATTTCGCGTTGGGCGCCCGGGGAAGTGAGGTCGAAATAATTAAGCACGGTAAGTGTTACCCGTTCTTCCGCCAAGGTAAGAGGGACAAAAACGCTTGTTACTAAAAGGATACTCAAAAGAAACACAATGGATCTTTTAAACATTAAATTACCTCCCAGTTAATGGTTTTTGTGAGAACACGCAACACGCCAAATTATTCCAGGGACCACCTCCTTTAGGTTACGCCCATCGTTATCTACCTATCTAGAGGTACAGGGTAGGGAACAAACCAGCGGTCGATTACCAAGCCCGCCGCACCTAACAGATCGTTATCGTGGCCAAAACTGGCACCGGTAATTTTAACTTCCCGCGGTATTCCCGTCCTATCTAAAACCGCAGTATAATAATTCTGACAGTAGTCCACAACTTCCTGCTTAAGTTCACCCCAGAGCCCGCCTATGGTAATTACGTCCAGATCGAGGAGAATGCCCCAGCCGGCGCAGGCCAGCGCCAAAGCTTGTGCCGTCTCCCCAACAATTTCCAGGGCCGCTTTCTCCCCTTCGCTCACTAAACTCAAAAACTTGGCCCGTGTTTGAGCCGAACCGGCCGCTTTTTTATACCGCTTTAAAACATCGCCTAAATAAACATAGGTTTCCAGGCAGCCTTTTTGGCCGCAGCGGCAGGGTTGTCCGTTTTGAATCAAGGGGACGTGGCCTATTTCCCCCGTGAGAAATTGGGGCCCGCTGATCAAAGTTTTACCGATAATCAGGCCGACACCGGCTCCCGTTTCTGTTTTAATATACATTGAATTAGTACTGTCCCTGGCATGGCCGAACCAAAACTCCGCCAGCGCGGAGGCATTGGCGTCGTTTTCCACATAAATGGGTAAGCCCAAACCCTCGTCCAATAATTCGGCAACGGGAACATTTTCCCAACCCAAGTTAACGGAATTCACCAAAAGACCGGCTTCGTGGTGTACTACACCGGAAATGGCAACCCCCACCCCAAGAATATGTTCCCGATTGATCTTATATTTCTTTAATAAATCGTTAGCTGTGGCGATGCTGCTGGCGATCAGCACTTCGGGATCCAGATCGGAGGGGTCGAGATCCTTTTTGTGAAGAATCTGCCCACGCAGATCCAAAACAGCTACAGTCCTTTGGTCGCGCAAAAGCTTAATGCTGATAATATAAAGCTTAGTATAATCTATATGCACGTAAACGGGCCGCCTGCCCCCCGTTGATTTTCCTGTGCGGCCTTCCAGGACAATGCCTTGACTCATCAGTTCCGCAATAATCCTGGTTATTGTAGCCGGGCTCATTCCCGTCAGTTTCGTGAGCTGAGATCGGGAACAGCTGCCGTATTGGTAGAGCGTGCGTAAAACAGTAGCAGCATTATAGGTACGGATTAAACGTGTACTGCTGATATGACGAGTCATAATACTCACCAACTTTTTTCCACTATGAAAACATCTATATTCATCTTAACGCAAAAGGGACAAGAATGCAACAACTTTTTTTCAAACTTTTTTTCAAACTTTTTTTCAAAGAAAAGATTAAACTGAATTGCAAGGACTATGAAGTGAGCTTGTGGAATAAACAGAGGTGGGACATCAAGGCAGCAAAGGAGTAGATTTATGTTAATATTGAGTGGTGCCGATTTAGCCGGCCGCGAAATCGGGACAGCTATTCGAAAAAAATTGCCTGTTCTTTTAGACAAAGAGCAGCTAAAAAAAGTTGGCCAAGCCCGCAGAGCCGTGGAAGAATTGTTGGCAGAAGGCAGGCCAATTTACGGGATTAACACGGGCTTCGGGAAATTGGCGGAAAGCTCAATCTCAAAAAAAGATGTGGCCGCGCTGCAGCGAAACCTGATTCTCAGCCACAGCTGCGGAGTAGGGCCCCCTTTGGCTTTGGAAACGGTAAAAGCCATGATGATTCTGCGCGCCAATGCTCTAATGAAGGGCCACTCCGGCATCAGGCCGCAGGTTATTGAACTTTTAATTGATTTAGTTAATAAAAATGTTACGCCCTTTATTCCATCGCAGGGCTCTGTGGGTGCCAGCGGGGATTTGGTGCCCCTCGCCCACATGTCGGCGACTTTGATCGGCGAGGGCAGAGCCTATTTCAACGATCAGCTTTGTTCAAGTGCCGAAGCACTGCAAAAAGCGGGCCTTAAGCCTGTTGTGCTGGAGGCCAAAGAAGGCCTGGCCTTAATCAACGGCACTCAGTATATGACAGCTCACGGCATCCTTTCTCTTCTGGATGGCGAAACCCTTTTGAAATCGGCTGATGCGATCAGCGCCCTGACAATGGAAGCACTTTTAGGGATTCCGGACAGCTTAGATGAACGGGTGCATGCTTTAAGGGCCCACCCGGGGCAAATTGCCTGTGCGGCTAATTTGCGGAAAATCCTGGCGGGCAGCGAATTGGTTTATCAAAAAGAAAATAAGCGGATTCAAGATGCCTATTCCATCCGCTGCATCCCGCAGGTCCACGGTGCCTCCAAAGATGCCTGGCATTACGTGGCGCAGGTTTTGGACAGAGAGATTAACTCCGTTACGGATAACCCCATCCTTTTTCCCGCCGCCGGCGATGTAATTTCCGCGGGCAATTTCCACGGGCAGCCAGTTGCTTTAGCGTTGGATTTTCTGGCCATGGCTTATGCGGAAATAGCCAATATTGCCGAAAGGCGGATTGAAAGGCTGGTGAATCCGCAGTTGAGCGGCCTGCCCCCGTTTTTAACATCAGAATCGGGGCTTAATTCCGGCTACATGATCATTCAGTATACTGCAGCGTCTTTGGTGTCTGAGAACAAGGTCTTGGCCCACCCTGCTTCAGTAGATTCCATCCCGACTTCGGCAAATCAAGAAGATCATGTCAGCATGGGCAGCATTGCCGCCCGTAAACTGGGGGCAATTTTGACCAACGCTGTGAATGTGGCGGCGATCGAACTGCTCTGCGCCTGCCAAGCTTTGGAGTTTAGGGATAAAAGCAAATTGGCCCCCGCCACCCGGGCACTTTATGAGTTGGTAAGAGGCCATGTTGCGCCGCTTGCCGCGGATCGATTTTTGGAACCGGAGATAAAAAAAGCCAAGGAACTGGTCAGTTCCGGTGCAGTTTTGGCTGCAGTGGAAAATATAACAGGAAAATTAGAATAGGAGGCTTAACAATGATTAAAGCTCCACGGGGCTCACAATTAAGTTGTAAAGGTTGGCATCAAGAGGCAGCTTTGCGGATGTTAATGAATAACCTTGACCCGGAAGTTGCCGAAAAACCCGCAGAATTAGTAGTCTATGGCGGCAGCGGTAAGGCCGCCCGTAACTGGGAAAGTTACGAGGCGATTGTGCGCACCTTAAAAGAGCTGGAAAATGATGAAACCCTTCTAGTCCAATCGGGTAAACCGGTGGGTGTTTTTCAAACTACACCGCAATCTCCCCGGGTACTTATTGCTAATTCCAACTTGGTGCCCGCTTGGGGAAATTGGGAACATTTCAGGGAATTAGAGAAAAAAGGTTTAATGATGTTCGGCCAAATGACCGCAGGCAGCTGGATTTATATCGGCACGCAGGGCATCCTCCAAGGTACCTACGAGACTTTGGCGGAACTGGCTGAGCAGCATTTTGGCGGTACATTAAAAGGGCGCCTGGTCTTAACGGCAGGTTTGGGGGGTATGGGCGGTGCCCAACCTTTGGCCGTGACCATGAACGAAGGTGTGGCCATAGTGATTGAAGTCGATCCGGCAAGGATCCAAAAGCGCTTGGCTACCAAGTACTGCCAAGTGTTGGCTGAAGACCTTGACGATGCCCTGCGGCTGGCCAAAGAAGCGCAGAAAAAAGGCGAAGCGCGATCGATTGCCCTGCTCGGCAACGCGGCGGATCTTGTACCTGAGTTTGTGGCAAGGGGTGTAATTCCTGACGTGGTCACGGACCAAACTTCGGCGCATGATCCCTTGAATGGTTATATCCCCCGCGGCTACAGCCTAGAGGAAGCAGAGGAATTAAGGCAAGAGGATCCGGATAAATATATCCGCTCAGCCAAAGAATCCATGGGTGTGCATGTCCAGGCAATGCTGGATCTGCAAAAGCAGGGTGCGGTAGTCTTTGACTACGGCAACAACATCCGCCAGCAGGCGCAGGATGTAGGCGTTGCCAATGCTTTTGATTTTCCCGGTTTCGTCCCCGCTTATATCAGGCCGCTGTTTTGCGAAGGCAAAGGGCCTTTTCGCTGGGCAGCTCTTTCGGGGGATCCGGCAGATATTTATAAAATCGATGCCAAGCTGATCGAGGAATTTTCCGATGACGAAAGGTTGGTACGCTGGATAAAGATGGCCGGCGATCAAGTGGAGTTCCAAGGCCTGCCTTCCCGCATCTGCTGGCTCGGCTACGGCGATCGGGCTAAATTCGGACTTTTAATCAACGAAATGGTCAAAAGCGGTGAACTTAAAGCACCTATTGTGATCGGCAGGGATCATTTGGATGCCGGTTCAGTAGCTTCACCGCACCGCGAGACAGAAGGTATGAAAGACGGCAGCGACGCGGTTGCGGACTGGCCTCTGCTTAATGCTTTGGTTAACGCTTGCGCGGGAGCCAGCTGGGTATCTCTCCACCACGGCGGTGGTGTAGGTATTGGCTATTCCATCCACGCAGGCATGGTCGTTGTTGCCGATGGTACCGATGAGGGGGCAGAAAGGTTAAGGCGTGTGCTGACTTCCGATCCGGGCACAGGGATTATGCGGCACGTGGATGCCGGTTATGATTTGGCGGTTAAAGCCGCCCGGGAAAAAGGTGTAAAAATACCGATGCTGCCAAAGGAATAGAAGGGAGACTTTCATGAGCCAAATTGTTCAATGTGTGCCCAACATCAGCGAAGGGCGTAATTTGGATACGGTTGAAAAAATTGTTGATCAGGTACGCCAAACTGCAGGCGTGCACCTCTTGGACTATTCTTCCGATTATGATCACAACCGCAGTGTCATTACCTATGTGGGGACCTTAGGGGCTGTACAGGAGGCAAGCTTTAAGTTAACCAAAGAGGCGGTCAACTTAATCGATATGGAAAAACACGCGGGGGCCCATCCCCGCTTGGGGGCGGTAGATGTCATACCCTTTATCCCCATCGAAGGGGTTACCATGCAGGAATGCGTCCGAGCTGCGGAAGCACTGGGCGAGCGGATTAATAAGGAGCTGAACGTGCCGGTCTATCTTTACGGCGAGGCAGCCAGGCTGCCGGCCAGGCGAAATTTAAGCAACATTCGCCGGGGCCAGTATGAGGGCTTGAAAGAGGCAATCAAAGAAAAAGATCGCTGGCCGGATTTCGGCGAACCTAAAATGCACAAGAGTGCGGGGGCAGTCGTCGTCGGCGCCCGCATGCCATTGATTGCTTTTAACGTTAATTTAGATACCGCGGACAAAAAGATAGCTGATGCCATCGCCAGGGCCGTCAGAGAAAGCAGCGGCGGTTTTAAGCACGTGAAAGGCATGGGCGTGGTTTTAGAAGAGCGGGGCCAAGTCCAGGTCTCGATGAATTTAGAAAACTATGCCCGCACCCCCATTCACCGCGTGCTGGAAACAATCCGCCGGGAAGCGGCGCGTTACGGCGTTGCGGTCGTAGGCAGTGAACTGATCGGCTTAGTGCCGCAGAAAGCTCTTTTGGCCGCTGCCGCTTGGTACCTCCAATTAGAAGATTTTGCAGATGAACAGGTCTTAGAAAACAGGCTGCGGGCCGGAGAGTGAGAAAATGAGTGGAAGAAGCAAAGCGGATTTAATCGTTAAAGGCGGCCAGATTGTCACTGCGGGCGGGCAGGGTTATCCCGTCCGCGGTCGGGCCATGCAGAATTTAGATGTACTTGAGGAAGGTTGGCTTGCCTGCTCCGCAGGGAAAATAAGTGCATTGGGCAGGGAAGAAGAAGTAAAAGAGAAGGTGGAAATAACCGCTGAAACAACGGTAATTGAGGCGGCGGGCATGGTAGTTACCCCCGGCCTGATCGATTCCCATACCCACTTGATTTTCGGCGGCAGCCGGGAAGATGAATTTTACCTGCGCGCCCAAGGCGCCGACTACATGGAGATTATGGCGGCGGGAGGCGGTATCGCAAGTTCGGTCGCCGCCACGCGCCGGGCGCCTTTGGAAGAGCTGGTTTCTACCGGAAAAAAACGGCTGCGCTGGATGCTGGAAATGGGTGTAACCACGGTGGAATGCAAAAGCGGTTACGGCTTGGATCTTGAGACTGAGCTCAAACAGCTAGAAGCGGTACGGATTTTGCAAAAAGAACAGCCCATCGAGCTCGTTTCCACTTTCATGGGAGCCCATGCCTGGCCGCAGGAGTATGAAGATGATCACGATGGTTATCTCGATTTTTTAATTGATACTGTTATGCCGGAAGTGAAGAAAAGAAATCTGGCGGAATACGTCGATGTCTTCTGCGAAACCGGTGTCTTTTCCCTGAAGCAGAGCAGGCGGATTTTAACAGCGGCACAGGAAATGGGTTTTAAAACCAGGATCCACGCGGAAGAAATGAGTACTTTGGGCGGCGCCGAACTGGCGGCCGAATTGCAAACGGCCAGCGCCGATCATCTCTTAATGATTTCCAAGCGGGGTATCGAGGCTTTAAAAAACAGCGATGTAATGCCTATCCTACTGCCGGCAACCGCTTTTACCCTGCGCAAAGAATATGCGCCGGCGAGAAAAATGTTGGCGGCAGGCCTGCCGATTGCTCTGGCAACGGATTTCAACCCGGGCAGCTGCCCAACGGCAAACTTGACTTTGACCATGTCCATCGCCTGCTTATACATGGGCTTGAGCCCGGAAGAGGCGTTTAACGCAGTGACTTTAAACGCAGCCCATTCTTTGGGCAGGGCAGGCCGTTTAGGCAGTCTGGAAGTGGGTAAACAAGCGGATTTGGTTGTTTTTGATGTGAGCCATTATAGGAAAATCCCCTATTATATCGGGGCCAACCTAGTAAAATTCGTAATAAA
>JBHGWS010000112.1:0-13705 GCA_041936745.1 Candidatus Darwinibacter acetoxidans | reverse complement strand
CGACTATTCCATGATCCTTGGGACAACAATTTTTTATGCGGCTCTCTTTGTTGTAGTCCAATTGGTGGTAGATCTAGTTTATGTACTTGTCGATCCGCGCATTCGCATCGCGCCGGATAGGCATTAGGGGGTGTAGGTGTGGAAACACTTTTCAAAGAACAATTTAGAATAGTCGGTATCGAAGGGGATGACGCTGAAAAAATAGGCCGGCCGCGGATTAGTTACCTGCAGGATGCTTGGCGCCGCTTTAAAGAGAACAAAATTGCTACTGTGGCTCTAATTATCCTGTCCATTATGGTCTTTTTAGTCTTATTCGGGCCTTTAATCAGCGGCTACAACTATGCGGAAATAGACGGAAAAGCCCGTAACCTGCCGCCCAGTAAAGAGCATTGGTTTGGCACGGACAAACTGGGCCGGGATATGTTTGCCCGGGTTTGGCAGGGCGGGCGGGTCTCAATGTCCATTGGGCTCATTGGGGCATTTGTGGCGTCTTTCATCGGCAGTATTTACGGCGGTGTTTCTGCTTATTTCGGCGGCGTGGTAGATGATATTATGATGCGGATTGTAGAAGTGATTATCAGCGTGCCTTACTTGATAGTTGTAATCTTACTTTCCGTAATTATCCGCCGGCAGAGCATCTTTACACTGATCCTGGCAATGACCTTGACAGGTTGGTGCGGTATTGCCCGGATAGTCAGAGGCCAAATGCTGCAGGTCAAGGCGCAGGAATATATTATGGCGGCGCAGGCTTTGGGTGTACGGCCTTGGAAAATAATTGCGAAGCACATGATTCCCAATACGCTCAGCGTAGTTTTGGTCGCCATTACTTTTGATATCCCCGGCTATATTTTCTCTGAGGCATTTTTAAGCTTTATCGGCCTTGGCGTTCAGCCGCCCGATACAAGCTGGGGTGCATTGGCATCAGCTGCCCAAACTTTGTTTGTTTTTTATCCCTATCAATTGTTCTTTCCCTCGCTCATGATTGCTCTGACAATGCTCTGCTTTACACTATTAGGTGATGGTTTAAGAGACGCGCTCGATCCGCGGTTAAGGAAGTAGGTGGAATAATGGAAAGAGAAAAACTCTTAGATGTCAAGAACCTTCGGGTTTCTTTTAACACATATGCCGGTGAAGTAAGGGCCGTGCGGGGGATAGATTTTGAACTTTACCGCGGTGAGACTTTAGCTTTTGTGGGAGAATCGGGCTGTGGGAAAACTGTTACCGCCAAAGCCTTAATGCGGCTTTTGCCGCCTCCTTTCGCGGAAATTAAAGAAGGTACTGAAATTGTTTATCGGGGCGAAGATGTCTTAGCAATGGATAACCGCCGCCTGCGCAAATTCCGCGGCAATGATATCAGTATGATTTTTCAAGATCCCATGACTTCTCTCAATCCCACTATGACAGTGGGCAAGCAAATTGTGGAAAGCATTGTCCTCCATAAAGGCCTTGATAAAACTGAGGCCTTCGATGAGGCTGTGAAAATGCTCAGGCTTGTGGAAATGCCTGATCCGGAAAGGCGGATCAATTCATACCCACACGAACTTTCCGGCGGCATGCGCCAGAGGGTAATGATTGCCATTGCTATTTCCTGTGAACCGAGCATTTTAATTGCTGATGAACCGACGACTGCTTTGGATGTGACCATTCAAGCCCAAATCTTGGAGCTGCTTTCCGGCTTGAAAGATAAGTTAGGCACCGCCATTATTTTGGTAACCCACGATTTAGGTGTAGTAGCTAACTTGGCTGACAGGATTCAAATTATGTATGCGGGGCAGATTTTGGAGCGGGGCACCGCCAACGAGGTTTTTTATAACCCACAGCACCCCTACACTTGGGCTCTGCTCAGTTCTGTGCCGGATTTAGCCAAACAAACTAAGCAGGAACTTTATTCGCTGAAAGGGACACCGCCTGATTTAATCCTGCCCTTAGATCACTGCCCGTTTGCGGCTCGCTGTGAGTACTGCATGCCTATCTGCCGGGAAAGGATGCCGGAAGAGACCAGCATTAACTCCTCTCACAAACTTTCCTGTTGGCTCAGGCACCCTTACGCACCAAAAGTTGAGCCTTTTTACGCCAGGGAGGTTATCTAATATGAGCAGCAAGCAGGGACCGAGCAAACTTTTTGAACTGGAAAACCTCTGCAAATATTTTTCTCTGCAGCGCAGGGTGGTCAAAGCGGTGGATAACGTTTCTTTCCACATTTTTAAAGGGGAAACTTTTGGGCTGGTTGGCGAGTCGGGCTGCGGCAAGACAACGATCGGCAGAACCATGCTGAAATTGTATCCCGCAACTGCCGGCAAAATCTATTATAAGGGTGAAGACATAACGGGCCGGATGCCGGCTAGGCAGTTGAAAGCGTTTAAAAAGAGTGCCCAAGTCATTTTCCAAGACCCTTATTCTTCCTTGGATCCCCGCATGACTTTGGCGGAAATTATCGCCGAAGGCATGGAAGTGCATTTTCGCTACTCGAATAAAGAGAAACAGCGCAAGGTGACCGAGCTCTTGGCGAAAGTAGGCCTAACCGAAGACTACGGCAACCGCTTCCCGCACGAACTTTCCGGCGGCCAGCGCCAAAGGGTGGGTATCGCCAGGGCTTTGGCAGTGGATCCGGAGTTTATCGTCTGCGACGAACCAATTTCGGCTTTGGACGTTTCCATCCAGGCCCAAATCGTTAATTTACTTTTAGAGCTGCAGCGGGAGCGGGATTTAACTTATCTTTTCATTTCCCATGACCTCTCAATGGTTAAGCATATTTCTGACCGGATTGCCGTCATGTATTTAGGCAGTTTGGTGGAAGTGGCCGCCAGTGTGGAGATCTTTGAAAATCCGCTTCATCCTTATACGCGGGCGCTGCTTTCCGCGATTCCCACCGCCGATCCGGAATATGAGAAAAAACGAGAACGCATTAAACTTCCCGGGGAGGTCCCCAGTGCAGTCGAGCCGCCTTCCGGTTGCAAATTCAGGGGCCGCTGCCCTTATGAAATAGATAAGTGTGCCGCCGATATTCCCCAGTTGGTCGAGGTCTACCCCGATCATCACGTGGCCTGCCACCGCTGGCAGGAAGTGATACCGGCTAAGCAGGAGATGATCAATTAGATGTTAAGCAGAAAAGTAATTGAAAACGTTTTGGAGCAGGCCGCTGCCTCCGGTGGGGATTTTGCCGAAATCTTTTATGAAGATACCAGGCACAACGATTTTTTACTGCTTTCCGATCGGGTGGAAAACGCTTCTTTAGGCAGGGAAAGCGGTGTGGGGCTCCGCATTCTATCCGGCTTAAATTACGCCTATGCTTTTACTACGGACAGCTCAGAAAAAAATCTTTTGCGATTGGCAAAGAAAATGGCGAAGGCTCTGGCAAAAACTAAAAAGAGCCCTAACCTGCCTCAAGAACCTTTACTTTACGGCGAAGCACACCCCATTGAAATCAAACCAAGCGCAGCTGCCTACAAAGAAAAAATGGCAGTTGCCAAAAAAGCTGTGGCTGCGGGCCTGGCTTACGCACCTGAGATTGTGCAGATGTCTGTAAGGTACCTCGATTTTGAACAGGATGTTTTAATAGCTAACACTGAAGGTGTCTGGGCTGAGGATACCCGGGTGAAAACCCGCCTTTTGATCACCGCCTTCGCCCAAGGGAGAGAAGGGCTGCAGACAGGTTATTTTGGCCCCGGCGCCATGCGCGGTTTTGAATATTACAGAGATTTAGACATCGATTGGTATGCTAAGGAGGCGGCCCGCGTTGCAGTGACAATGCTGAAGGCGCGCAGGGCCCCCGGGGGACGGATGAGCGTGGTGGTGGATAACGGCTTTGGCGGCTTAATGTTTCACGAGGCCTGTGGCCACAGCCTGGAAGCATCTTCGGTAGCTAAAGGAATTTCGGAATTTTCCGGTAAGCTGGGCCAGCAAATTGCTTCCCCTTTAGTCACTTTAATCGACGACGGGACAATTAAAAACGAGTGGGGCTCCTTAAGTGTGGACGATGAAGGCAACCCGACCCAAAAGAATATCTTAATTGAAAACGGCATTTTAAAAGGCTATTTGATCGATAAGCTTAACGGGCGCAGGCTCAAAATGGCGCCCACAGGTTCCGCAAGGCGCCAATCGTTCCGGTTTGCCCCCACGTCACGGATGACCAACACTTACATCGCCAACGGGCCCCACAGCAGGGAAGAAATCATTTCCCAAACGGAAAAAGGCCTCTTCGTTAAATATATTAGAGGAGGATCCGTCAATTCGGCAACGGGCGATTTTAACTTTAATGTCAGTGAAGCCCATTTAATAGAAAACGGCAGGATCACAGAACCGGTGCGCGGGGCAACCTTAATTGGCAACGGGGCGGACATACTCAAACAAGTCGATCTGGTGGGCAATAACCTTGCAATTGGCCAAGGTTATTGTTACGCGGGCTCCGGCGCTTTATTTATCGGGGCCGGGCAGCCCACTGTGCGCGTCGCGAACATGACAGTGGGAGGGATGGAATAATGGTCAAAGAATTTATCCAGACCTTTAGGGAAAAAGCCCATAAATCCCGCATTCAAAATCTCGAATTCTATATCAAACAAAGTGAAAGCCAAACACTGCAGATTTATCAGCAGGAAGTGGAACGCCTCACTTTTTCTGATGAGGCAGTCGCTTTCATTGAAGGAGAATACCAAGGCCACCGCGGCGCAACTTTCGTGGAGAACATGGCGACAGCCCGCTTAGATGAACATCTGGAGACGATCAAACAGATGGCGGTACACGATCGGATCCCTTTTCAACCGCGGCGGCCGGCAGATGTTGCGGCGCTAAAAACCAAACTGTACGGCTTACCATCTGTGGAGGAGCTGGCCCAAAAAGCCAAAGAAGCGGAACAGGCCGCCTACGACTACGATCAGCGCATCGATAATGTGAGTGCCTGCTCTTACGGGGCCGTGCGGGAGAAAATCAGCCTGCTTAACGCTGACGGCACCGAAGCGGTAGATCACCTGCATTACGACCAATTTCGCTTTGGTCTTTTGGCCAAAGAAGGAGGGCTTGTGCAGACGGCTTCGGAAAATAAGTTGTTCAAACCGGATGACCGGCCGGATCTTGTGGGCATTGCGCTTAAAACGGCTCAAAAAGCCCTCTCCCAGCTGACGGCGGCGCCCGTTAAAACGGGCGAATACCCTATCATCTTAGAAAACAGGCTGGCCGCGGAATTAATCTTGGCCTTTCTACCCGGGTTTTATGCCGATCGGGTCCAGAAGAAGATGAGCGTTTTGGCAGATCGCCTGGGCGAAAAAATAGCTGCTTCGAGCTTTAATTTAATTGAAGATCCTGCCCTTGCAGCGGGAATAGTGACGCGCAATTTTGATGATGAAGGGACTTTAACAAAAAGGAAAGACATTGTCAGCGAAGGTGTGCTGCAGACTTTTTTCCATAACTCAGAGACGGCAAAACTTGCTAAAACAAAATCGACGGGCAACGGGTTTAAAAGGCAGTATCGGGAAAAGCCGCAGGTACTGCCAACTAATATTCTAATTCCCGGCAGCAAAAGGCAGTTTAACGATCTGCTCAGTACCATGGCCGAAGGCTTAGTTGTTACTGACTGCGATGGTATCTTTGCCGGGGCAAACCCCGTTTCGGGGGACTTTTCCTTGATTGCGAAAGGTTATTCCGTTAAAGGCGGCGTGCTAAAAGATGCAGTAAATCAAATTACTATCGGCGGCAATTTCTACGAGATGTTGGAGCAGATAACAGAGCTGGGTAATGATTATGCTTGGGCAGGTTCCCCGGCAGGTTTCGTGCAGGCACCTTCCCTTTTACTAAAGCGGCTCTTTGTTTCCGGCAGTTAAAGAAAATGTTTTAGAAACCTCCAACCGCAGGTAAAAAGCCTGCGGTTTTCTTCTGCCCGCGGGCAGGTGTCCGCGGGACTATCGGGAATAATCTAACGGGTGCAGATAACTAAATGTAATCGGGCAAGATCTGTGCGAGACATTTCTATTATTTTTCCGAGGTGATTTAAATGCAGCAGGAAAAAAGAAAAACCTTAGGCGTTTTAGGCGGCATGGGCCCGCTGGCAACCGCTTGCTTTTACCAAGTTTTGGTGGAGCACACCAAAGCGGATCTTGATGGGCAGCATTTAGATGTAATTATCAGCGGGCGGGCTTCCATTCCCGATCGAACCGCCTTTATCTTGGGTGAAAGTGGGGAAAACCCCCTGGAAAGCCTCTTGGCTGAATTGGATTTATTGAAATCTATGGGAGCTGACTGTGCTGCCATGCCCTGTAACACAGCGCATTTTTGGTACGAAGAATTAGCCAAGCAGCAGCTACCAATTATCAATATGATAGCAAAAACCGTGGAGATCATCGCTAAAAGGCACAAGCGGGTGGGAGTGATGGCAACGGCGGGGACCATTCAAGCCAAGATCTTTCAAAGGCCTCTGGAAGCCGCCGGCCTGACTGTAATTTTACCCGATCGGCAGCAGCAGGCGCAGATTATGGAAATAATTTATTCCCAGGTCAAAAGAGGTAAAAAGGTTGATCTTAAGCTTTTCCATGAGGCTGCCGACCGTTTTAAGAAAAAAGGCAGCGACATAATTATCTTGGGCTGCACGGAACTTTCGGTTCTCAACCGCCAAGAAAACTTGGGCCCGGGCTTCATAGACCCCCTTAAGGTTTTAGCCTTCCATTCCATTCTCGCCTGTGGTGGTGAGCCAAAAGATTTTCCGCGGGAATTTGGCGGGGTTTAATGTTAGTTGCCTTTTTGTCGAAGTTATGATAAAGTAAAGGTAAATAATGGATTTGCAAATGGGCAAACCAAGGGAAACCTTGGGACGCAAAGCTTTAGGGGCTAAACACCGCAGAGTGTACGCCAGCCAGCTGCAGGGAGTGCTTTTCGCTGTGCGGCTTAGGCGGAAGGCATTTTCTTTTTAGGGGGGTTTATGATCAACACATCCGGGGGCTTAGACAAGTTTGTTGCGGAATGGCTGCGGGAATTTCAAGACGCTCCCCCAGCCGAAAAGGGGGAATTGCCCGCCGGCCCGCCCAAGGACGAGGCGGGCCGGGGAGCAATAGCGATAATTGACGGCCGCCTGCATCTAAAGAAACCAAAGCGGGGGGGTAGATGGCCCACAATAGCGCCGGGAAAAGACGGCCTTGTGAAAGTGTTTTACCGGGGCCGGGAAATAAAAAGGCCGGTAGTTATTGAAAGTGAGGCTGAAATTGAATTCCAACCTGTTGAAAAGCCGGGCAACAGTTCCTTTAAGATCGTTGTTTCCCGTGACGGCATGCAGGTTTGGCTCCACACCCGATTCGTTTGGGGGCGTAAATACAAAGTGCGGGACGGTGATTACGCCGGTGACTTCGTCGTTGAGGCAGAGAAAGTTAAAAGCGAACCGCCGCCACCGATTGAATCGGCGGAAGTTCTTCAAGAGGCGGAAAGAATGGGTATCACAGCCTCTTTAAACCACGAAGAAATTATGAGAGTCTGCTGTGACAAAATCAGCGGCCGGACGCTCATAGCCGAAGGCATTGCTGCAAGGCCGCCGGTAGACGGTAGAGTAGAAATCGTTTGGGATGCAGGGGAAAAAGAGAAACAAAAAGAAGAGGGGGGCCGGATTGATCCCTTGGACAGAGGGGGGATCAACTCTGTCGAACCGGGTGAAGTTTTAGCCTATTGGTATCCGTCCCAAGAAGGGGCTGCCGGCCGAGATGTCTTCGGCCGGCCGGTGCGCCCTCGCGCGCCCAAAAACGCCCGCTTGCGGGCGGGAACCGGCGTTAAGCTGATGGCGGAGGGGACTATCGCCGTCGCGGAGATCGGCGGCCGGCCTTGCTTTGAGCGGGGCCGCTTATGCGTACGGCCGCAGCTTTTTATCCCCGGCGACGTTGACGTTTCCACCGGGAATATTGTGTTTAAGGGTGATGTGATTGTCGCCGGTGATGTGACAGAATCGCTGACAATCAAAGCGGGCGGCAGGGTTGAGGTTAAAGGCAGTGTTTACCATGCTCAAATTGCCGCCGGCGGCGACATCGTGATTAACAAAAGCTTAGTTGGCGGCAAAGTCACTGCCGGCGGCGAAATTGCCTGCTGTATGCGGGCCGCGGCCATCATTAAGCAGCTCATCCCCGCGCTAAAAACAATGCAGCGCGCTTTTCACCAGTTAAAAAGGCACCCCAATTTTTCCACGCGGGATCTGCAGATCCAAGGGGACGGCTACCTTCTCAAATTAATCCTGGAGATGCGATTTGCGCAAATTCCAAAACTGTTCACTAAATTGCGGGAACTGGTGGAAAAAAACAGCGGCAAAAATAGCGAGCTGGATAAAATCCGGCCGGTCTTGGACAGTGTAAGCCAGTGTTTTATCGGTGCCAACCCTTTAAAAATCACCGACATCAGCCAAGTGGACAAGCATCTGGAGTTCTTAAATAAAATCAGTGCCTACTTTGAAGAAATTACACAGACAACGGCTGACATCAAAGTTTATTACTGTCAAAACGTGGAGATGGAAGCGACGGGCAGCATAGTAGTAAGCGGCTCTCTCGCTTACGGCTGTAATATGACTGCGGGCGGTGAAATTAAAATAGCGGGGGCCTGCCGGCGCGGCACCTATTTTGCAAATGAAGGCATTACCGTTGGTTCAGCGGGCTTGAATGAAACGGTGAAGACCTATCTTACTGTGGCTGAAGGCGGCACCATCAGAGCGGGAACGCTGTACCCGGGCGTAGAAGTTTCCGTGGGGCCGGGGAAGAAAACGATTAGGAAAACCATGCGCAATACTGAAATCAAATTTGAAGAAAGCCGCTGGGCGGTAAAAGATTGGAAATGAGGGATTTAAAATGCTGAGCGTTAAAGTGGTGCAGGACACGCCTGACGTTACTTTGCTTTTGGAAGGCGAGTTGGATTTGGGAACGGGGGACCTTCTGCGGGAGGCCGTGGCAAGAGTTGATCTCACCCGGGCCGCCAGCATTACATTTTCCCTGGATGGGTTAAACTTTATTGACTCAACAGGTGTGGGCCAGTTAATCGCCTATTACAAATCCTTTGCCGAAAGGAACCTACCCATGCGTTTAGCAAATGACAACGAAGCGATAGAAGAAGTGCTGCGGCTAATTGGGGTAAGGGAAATTATGCGCTCGTGAACATTATTAGAAAAGGGAGGCGGCCCCATGCACTGCCGCAAGCTTAAACGCAATTTACAGGAAGCCTGCCCATGTTCCCTCTCTTGTATTGATGAAAGTATGTACAAGAGCCTTTATGGGAAAGAAGAACCGCTCCGGGTTTATCTCATTGAAAAAAAGTCGGATGTTACTTTTATCCGCCATGCCGTGGATAAATTATTAAAGGCAGCTGCTGCTGCCTGGGTTGATCCGGCGCGCCGGGGGATCCTGCTGGCCCTGACAGAAGCGGTAACTAATGTGGTGAAACATACACCGGGCGGTAAAGTATTAGTTTTTCTCACCGCCGACGGGCCTCGTTTTCATGTCATTGATCGGGGCAAGGGCTTTCCCCAGGGCAAATTGCCCTGCCTGTGGTTTAAGAAGGGCTATTCAACGAGTGATTCGTTGGGTGCTGGTTTTTTGATGATGATGAAGTACATGAGAGAGATTGTTGTCTGCTCCGGGGTAAAAGGGACCATTTTAATAATGCAGGCAGATTTAAAGACCCGGTAATTCGCGTAAGGATTTGAGGTGGATTCGATGCGGATTGTACCTATTACCGAGCTGCGGCCGGGCATGGTTTTAGGCAGGACCATCTTAGGCGGCGGCGGCCAAATTTTACTGCGGCGGGGCGTCACTTTAACCGCAGGATATATTAATTTTTTGCAGAAATACCCTTTAAGCGCAGTTTATATCTCCAGCGGCACAGATGTGGTCGCCGAAGATGTGATCAGCGATGAAACCAGGTTGGCCGCCATCCAAGGCACCAGGGAGATGCTGAACCAAGTCAAAAGAGGTGCGGGCTTGGCGGTGCAGAAGGCGAATGAATTATTACTGAAAGTAATAGACGAGCTATTGCTGCAGGATGAGATCGTGATAAACCTCGTTGATCTGCGCTCTTTCGATGAAGATCTCTTCCACCACAGCGTCAATGTGGCAATCCTCTCCTTGGTTTTGGGCATTGAAAATAAGTACGGGCAGCAAAAATTGAAGCGGCTGGCGCAAGCAGCACTCTTACACGATATCGGCCGCTTATTCTCAGAAGATGAAAATATTTATTCCCATGTAAATTTGGGAGTGGATTTTCTCCGCCAAAGCGGCATCAGCCCTTCGGTTTTAAGAGCGATTCTGCATCACCATGAGCGTTGGGACGGCGCGGGGTTTCCCAATCGGCTGCGGGGAGAAGAGATTGACGAGCTTGCCCGGGCCATTCAGGTGGCAAATGCTTTTGATAAATTGTCCGCCAATAACAGATACCCTATGGAGGAGGTTATCGAGTACCTCATGGCGGAAAGCGGCAGGGAATTAGAGCCGCTGAGCGTTAGAAACTTCCTCAGGTGTGTTTCCTTTTACCCTGTGGGCACAATGGTTGAATTGAATACCAAGGAGCGCGGCGTTGTCATTAAAGCCAACAAAGGCTTCCCCACCAGGCCCGTTGTCCGCATCGAGCGAGATATGTTCGGAAAAAGGGCCGAGCCCGGTTATACGGTGAACCTTTTAGAGCGGCCGACTTATTTTGTCAAGCGCAAGCTGGAAGCCGGTATGGATTAGGAGCATGTTATGATCTGCCCCGATACTGATTTAAGCCTTGAATTATATGAAAAATGTTTGTTGTCCCGCAGCTGCCCCTATACTGTTTTAGGCAGGGAATTGGGCAGAAATTTGGGCCTTTTTGCTGTGAGTGCCTGGGCTAAACACCACCAAGTGAGGGACGCCTTTTCCAGGCTGGTTTTCTTTACAAGAAAGCCGCTGGCAAACAAAGAACTGATCGATAAGGACCAAAGCGTTGGGGAAGCGGTGTTAGCCGATGGCAAAAGCAAGCAGGGCTCCTTTGCCGGCCTTTTTTATTGGGCAGCTTTCCTGCAGGGGCCCCACGCCGAGAGCGCCTTGGTGTTTTGGTCAGAAGAGCCTTACTCTAAAAGTGATCAGCGCTGCCTGGCCCGCTTAAGCCGGAACCTGACTGCTTTATTAAATCTGATTATTCTGCAGGATCTTCCGGCCCAAAGCAGGGTGGCCAGGGAGCTGGCAAGCACCCAGTTTATCCAAAAACAACTGATGCCCCCTTTAAACGGCTCGGTGGCGGAAAACTCCCTCTCTTACCGGACACTGCCTGCACATGAGCTGGGCGGGGACTATTTGGATATCTTAAACTACAAGGACGGCAGCCTCGGTTTGACGGTGGCGGATGCCATGGGTAAAGGGGTTCCCGGTGCCTTCATTATGTTGATTGCCCGCACCATTTTTAGGTTTTTGGCCCAAGAAAACATGCCGCCTCATACTGTGTTTTCGGCTCTCAACAACCAATTCATTAAAGAGGTCAGCGGTGTGGCAACCTTCGTTACCCAATTTTACGGTATTTACAATCCCCACACCCGCCAGGTGGTTTATGCCAACGCAGGCCATGTTGCCCCCCTCATTTTTCGTTACCAAGAAGGAAAAGCGGCGGTTTTACCCGGCAGGGGCATCGCCTTGGGAGGAAAGACGGGTGCTTGTTACGAAAGTTATACTGTGGAGTTGAAGCAGGGCGACATCTTAGTTATTTTCAGCGACGGCCTGCAGGAAGCCCAAAATTCCCGGGGCCAGCAGTTTGGGGTGGAAAGAATTGCAGCGGCGGTCAATAAGTATAAAGAGTATGACGCGGAGGGAATCTGCGACGGTTTAATCAATGCGGTGCTAAAGCACTGCCCAAAGCCGCAGGATGATATCACATTTTTAGTTTTAAGAGCAAAATAAAGAGAGGAAAACTATGCCAGTAATCCGCACGGAAAATTTGACGAAAATCTACGGCAAAACCCCTGCAGTCGATAATTTGAATCTAAATGTGGGGCGGGGCCAAATTTATGGTTTCCTCGGTTTAAACGGTGCCGGCAAAACAACTGCGATTCGCCTGCTTTTAGGGCTGGTAGCGCCAACTGCCGGCAGTTGTTATTTAATGGGCAGGGAAATCAGGGCGGGCAGAACTAAAATTTGGCACTCCGTCGGTTATATCGTGGAAACACCGCAGGCGTACCCTGAACTGACCGTCAGGCGGAATCTAGAGATTATGCGCAAGCTGCGGGGTATCCGGGATAAAACAGCGGTTTGTCGAGTCATGGAACAACTGAAATTGGCGGGCCAGGCTGACAAAAAGGCAAAACATCTTTCTTTGGGCAATTCCCAGCGTTTGGGTTTGGCTAAAGCACTGCTGCATCAGCCGCAGATCCTGCTTTTAGATGAACCGACGAATGGGCTTGATCCAGCAGGCATTGTCGAAATGCGCCAACTTTTGCAGAGGCTTGCCCAAGACCAAGGCGTCACCATCCTCGTTTCCAGCCACAAACTGGCTGAAATATCCCGCCTGGCCACACATATCGGTATTATCCACCGCGGTAAATTGATTAAAGAAATGACAGTGCAGGAATTGGCGGGCCGGGTGCAAAAAAAGCTTGTCGTCGGCGGAGCCGATCAGCAGGCAGCGTTAAAAGTTCTGAAGGCGGCCGGTTACAAAAATGCCCGGGTAAATAAGGGGTTGATTGAGATTGGGGATGAACAGGCGGTGCGGGCACCGGAAAAGATTGCCAGCCTGCTTGTGGAGGCAAACTTACCCCCGGCTCAATTGGTAGTGGAAGAAGAGGATCTGGAAAAATATTTCCTAAGGGTCTTAGGCGAGGAAGGGGATGGCCGTGCGTAAACTGATGACAGCTTTCGCAGTGGAAAAAGAAAAGCTGCTGGCGGCAAAGCTGCCTTTGATTACTATCCTTGCTTTCACACTGGTCCCCTTTATGGGCGGCTTTTTTATGTTCATTTTACAAGATCCCGCCGCGGCGGAGCGGCTGGGCCTAATTTCCGCCAAGGCGCAGCTTGCGGGCAGTGCTGACTGGCCTTCTTATTTGGGCCTTTTGGCCCAGGCGGTCTCCGTGGGCGGCATTATAGTTTTTGCTTTTGTAATCAGCTGGATTTTTGGGCGGGAGTACGCAGATGGGACCATCAAAGATCTTCTCGCTTTGCCCATCTCCCGCGGTACTATCGTCGGCGCCAAATTTGCTGCAGCCTTCACTTGGTGTGCAATTTTAGCTGTTTATGTCTTTGCTGCAGGCCTTATCGTAGGTTTTGTCGTGCAGCTGCCCGGTTTTTCGCGGGAAGTTTTGCAAAGGGGCTTTGAAGTTTATGCAATAAGTTCGCTTTCTACCATTTTAGTTTCCAGCCCCGTGGCATTTTTCGCAAGTTTAGGGCGGGGTTATTTAACTGCTTTGGGCTACAGCGTGCTTACGGTCGTGATTGCCCAAATAGCTGCGGCTGTCGGCTACGGGCAGTATTTCCCTTGGTCTATACCGAGCCTTTTAAGCGGGCTTGGAGGCAGTGAGTTCGGGGCAGTTGGCAAAGCAGGGCTTTTCATAGTCTTATTTACCGCATTTACAGGTGTCCTGGCGGCTTTTTTATGGTGGCGCTATGCGGATCACCATTAAGGAGCTAAACGCGATGTCAGGAAAGAACGACCAGGAAAGGTTTTATAAAGACGCGGAATAATTTTTACCCCAAAAAACAACGAAAAAGGGCCGTTTTAGGACAAAAAACGCTTGTTTGCCTAAAATTGACCCCAAACATAA
>JBHGWS010000111.1:0-6881 GCA_041936745.1 Candidatus Darwinibacter acetoxidans | reverse complement strand
CTCTCCTCGGTAACTGTGGCCAGCACGGGCGTTTTACAACACTTTAACCTTCGTTATTACCTGCCCGGCTTTATTTTAGAATACCCCCGCTTGGGCAATCCCGCCCGGGTGCAGGAATATGTGGAGCAGGGTAAATTATTTAACGTGTTTTTCAAAGCAGGCCAATGGCAGGAAAACATTTCAATCCAGAATGTGGCATCTTTAAACGACTGCATCCGCCGGGGCGGTTTTCCTGATTTGGTGCGAGTTTCGGAAGCATATCACGAGAATTTAATTCAAGAGATTGCGGAGCAGATCTCCCGCGAGAGGGATCGCTTGCGGATTATCTTGATTGCCGGGCCTTCCAGTTCCGGTAAAACAACTTTTGCCGAGCGCCTTTCCGTCCAGCTGCGGGTGCACGGTTTGTGGCCCGTTGCCATCGGTTTAGATGACTATTTTGTCGATCGGAACCGCACACCGCGGGATGAAGACGGCAACCTCGACTTTGAAGCCCTGGAAGCAATTGACGTGGAACTCTTTAACGAACACTTGACCAAATTAATCCAAGGGGAAGAAGTTGAGCTGCCCACTTTTGATTTTATGACGGGTACCCGCCAGTGGAGCGGAGAGAAGATGCGGGTGCGGGCAGATCAGCCGATTATCATTGAAGGAATTCACGGGCTGAACGATCAGCTTACAATGTCGATACCGAAGGGGCGCAAGTTTAAGATCTACGTCTCGGCCCTTACAAACTTGAATTTAGACTACCACACCCGCATTTCAACTACGGATGTACGCATGCTGCGGCGGATTATCCGCGATAACCAATTTCGTGCCCATGATGCCAGGGCGACAATCGACCGCTGGCCGTTGGTGCGCCGGGGCGAACACCGCCACATCTTTCCTTTCCAGGAAGATGCGGATGTGATGTTTAACTCAACTTTGGTTTACGAGTTAGCTGTATTGAAGCCCTTAGCCAGGCGCCTGCTGGAAGATATCAAGCCGAGCGAGCGCCAGTATTCTGAGGCGCAGCGCCTCTTGAGGTTTTTAAGTTACTTTTACGAAGTCACCGACCTGAGCGATATACCCTGCAACTCAATTCTGCAGGAATTTATCGGCGGTTCCTGCTTCAACTAGTGGAGGAGTTATTTAAACATGAAAGTTTTATTGGCTGCCTTGAATGCCAAGTACAGCCATTCCAGCTTGGCCCTGCGTTATCTGGTAAGTTACTGCAGAGAAGAATTTCCTAAAATCGAGGGTTTGGAATTTAACATAAATCAAGATCCGGGCTTGATTTTAGGTGAGCTGGCCCGCCGCCGCCCTGATATAGTGGGGTTTTCCTGCTATATTTGGAATATAGAAGAGATCCTGCCTTTAATCGGTAATTTACGCAAAGCCTGCCCTGAAACGACCATTATTGCGGGTGGGCCGGAGGTTTCTTTTGATACGGAATATTGGCTGAAAACCTATCCCGCCTTAGATTACATTATTGCCGGGGAAGGGGAAGAGGCTTTACGCCTTTTTTTGCAGGCCTACCAAGCAGGCGGCGGTAAAATCCCGCCGGCAAGCTTACAGGATATCCCGGGCTTGGCCTACCGCCGGGAAGGCGCGGTTTTTGCCAACGCGCCAAAAATTTTGGATCTGGCCAAAATCCCCCCTATCTATGATGGTGAGCTTACTGAATTGAAAAACAAAATAGTTTATTACGAAACTACCCGCGGCTGCCCTTTTCGCTGTGCTTACTGTTTGTCTTCCGTCATGGGGGGAGTGCGCAGATTTCCTATGGAGCGCTCCCGGCGGGAGTTAAAAAAGCTGGCTGCACTGGGCGTGGAGCAGGTACGCTTTGTCGATCGCACCTTTAATTACGATGCCAAAAGGGCAGAAGAACTCCTGGAGTTTATGATGGGGCTGGATACTAAAACACGCTTCCAGTTGGAAGTGGGCGGCGACATTTTAACCAAACCTATTTTAGAGCTGCTCACCAAAGCACCGGCGGGCAGGTTTCAATTCGAAATCGGCGTTCAGTCAACGCACGCACCGACACTTGCGGCAGTGGCAAGGCAGAGCGATCTGGGGCGCTTGGCGGAAGCGGTGAAGTTTTTAAAGACTAAAACCCAAGTCCGGGTACTTTTGGATCTGATTGCCGGGCTGCCCAAAGAGAGTTTTTGGCGCTTCGGGGAATCTTTTGATTACGTCTACAGGCTGCGGCCTGATCGCATTCATTTGGGCTTTTTGAAATTACTGCGGGGCTCGCGCCTGCGGGCCGAGGCAGAAAGCTTTGGCTGCATTTACAGTAAAGAAGCGCCTTACGAAGTTTTGCGGACGGATGATTTATCGTTTTTAGAACTGCGCCGCTTAAAAACTATTGAAGATTTAGTTGATAAATATTCGGGGCCTCACTTCCAAAACTCCCTGGATTATTTAATGCGCGGCGGTAAATCGCCGTTCCGATTTTTCTTTGAGTTTGCAGAGAAATGGGAAGAGGCGGGCTTCCATTGGTTAAATCACTCTTTAATGGGGCTGTATAAGATTTTGGCTGAGTTTTTTGCAGAGGAAAACCCTGATTTAAAGGCTTGGCTGAAATATGACTTTCGCAAAAATGAGCCGCGGCGGCAGACCCCGCGCTGGCTCGGTGGGCTGCCTAATCGGCAGCGGGAAAACGATCTGATCCGCTCCCGGGAAATATTCAATTACCTGCCGGAGTTAAAGGATCTTAGGCCGCGGGAGATTGGGCGGCGGATTTTTGTGGAAGAATTCCCCTGGCGGGCAGGCAGTGAACTGATCCTCTTTTATTTCCCGCCGGGCCGCAGATCCGCCCGTACTTTCCGCCTGTCATAAGCAAGCGGTATGCCCGTAATCTCTGCGGTAGTTTGATCCAAGGCTACCAAATTCTTTGCGTTGACCTCTTTTAAGGAGTGTTTGCCTAGAGCGCGCACTCCTTCTTTTATTTCCTCCGTTGAGGCATTCAAAAAATTAGCCAGCGTTTTGGCCCCTTCCCGCCAGTTGAATTTGCCGCTTGCTTTACCGCCGGGAATGACCAGCTGTGTGGGGGGCTCCCAGGGCAGGGTTTTTAAAGTCTGCGTATGGGAAAGGGCAAAAAGGCAGGCCGAGCCTAAATAAACGGCATCGGCCCCTAAAGCTAAAGCCTTTAAACACTGGCCAGGCGTAAAAAAGCCGCCTGCCGCGATCAGGCTTACTTTCCCCGAGGCTCCTTTTTTTTGCAGATGCCTAACGGCGCGGCTCAGCCCGATCAGCGTGGGCAGGCCGAAATCGTCTTCTAAAATCGGCGGTGCCTCAATGGTGGCCGCCTGGCAGCCTTCTAAGGCTAAATAATCTACGCCCGCAGCCAAGCAGAGATCCAGATCCCTTTCCAGAGAGTCCGTAAAAGAAAACTTGATGCCAACGGGTACGCCGCCGCCCACCTGGCGCAAAAAGGCGACTAGTGTGGGCAGATCGTCTGTTTGGCGGAAGGCGGGCAGCTTCGTGGGCCTTAGGTTGGCAAAAGGCGCCTGGGCGCTGCCTGCGCTGGCCCCTTGGCCGATTTGGATCTCCAGGGCATCAGCTTGTTTTAGAATTTCTTCCGTCCTGGTTAAAGGCAGGCGGGGATATTGAATAATCAGTTTCGCGGCTAATTCCCGCTCTTTTGGCAGAAACGGCCCTTCGCCCGTGTTCGTTAAAGTACCTGCCCGGGCGCTGCCCAACGCTAAGGCATATTTAACTTTAGCCGTTAAGGCTAACTGGTAGGCCATACCGGAAACTAAAAGCGGTGTCTCAACCTGCAGGGGCTTTTGGGCCTTGGGCCCAATTGTTACTTTAAGGTCAACCGGTGTGGTGGAAGGGGGTGCCAGGTTTGCTAAATGGGCTGAAATGAACATGAGGCCGTCAAAATCGATAAACTGTTTTGGACTGCCCAAGGGCCTTTTTAAAAGGGTGCCTGTTTCCGATCTTAAGTTCAGCTCTAAAATTTCCTGCAGGCCCCCTCGTTTTGCTGCGGAGTAAAACTCTGCCAAGTTTTCTAAATAAGGATCAGTCATAACAGTTTTCATGGCAAAACGGCCGGCAGCGCCGGCCAACAGGCGGGCGGCGGTGATGCCTCCCAAGAAGCCTAAGGTGCCTGCGAAGATTTTAGATGTGCTTTTAGTCATCAAATCGGCTCCTTTATTCAAAGGGATTGGCGGGCTGATTGTCGTATACTAGCAAGTGGTTGGGATTTACGCCGCTTGGGATCTTTTTGGCAGAAGTCCCCTTAAGCCGCATCTTTAGCATCTCTTGCCGCAAAGTTATTTATACAAAAGGGGGGATGCGTTCCTGGGGGTGAGGTATCTTTGAGCAAAAACAAGATTATAACCTGCACTGTTTTAAGCCTGCTCGTTTTAGGCCTGGCTGGCTTTGTTTACGAAGATCCAACCGGCTTATATACGACTGTAATCCCCAAGCAGTGGATTTATCAAGCTCATCACAGCACTGATTCCTTAATCGTTTTTTACGGTGCCGGTGATTTGGATCTCTTATATATCGAGCAGCTGTCTCACGTTTTTGATGAGGATGCCCATTCTTTCGCCCAGCGCTCTTTGGCAACTTACGCTTCTTTGGGCGGCCTGCCTGATTTTGAAATTGAAGAACCGCCGACGGCGATCGATATCGGGGGCAGGCCGGGTGTATTTGCCGCCTATTCCTACCAGGGAGCTGAAAAAGAGCGGCTTCTTGAGTACCGCATTTTCCTTCTGCTGCCCAACGAACGGGCCTTAACCATTACTTTCAGTGACGGGGCGGATCTCATTGGGCAAAGCGGCGCCATCTTAGATGAAATCGTCAAGAATTGGCGGTGGGCTTTATGACAAATTCAGCGGCATGGAAATGGGCTTTAGCCGGGCTTTTACTGTTGGCCTTAAATCTCTGCCAAACCGCCGCAGCTTCGCCAACTCTGGCGGAGCAGTTTGAGAAAGCGGTCGGCAGGGGTGCGGCCTTGGATGTGTTGGAGCAGTACGGCGGCGAATTCCACCTGCCCTTTCAAGAAAAGCTGTGGGTCGAAGAGATCTTTGGCCGTTTAAGCGAAGTGACGAAACGGCAGGGCTTGGAATATAATTTAACGGTGCTGGATACACAGGATTTGAATGCTTTTTCGCTGCCGGGCGGCTACATATTTATCACTAAAGGCCTTCTTAAGATGATCGGCAGCGACGAAGCCAGGTTAGCCGCGGTTTTAGGCCATGAAATTGCTCATGTGGAGAACAAACACGGGCTGAATGCAGTGCTGCGCCAGATGGGTTTAACTGTCTTGATTGAAGTAGGCGCGTTATGGCTGGATGTGCTTTCAGCCGATATTTTACGCGTCGCCAGTGCAACACTGCTGCAGCTTTTACAGCTTGGCTGGGGCAGAGAGGCGGAATTTGAAGCTGATCTTGAAGGCCAGCGCCTGGCTGTGGCCGCGGGCTTTGACGGGGCCGGGGCTGTCCGCCTTTTAACGGACATTATGAATTTGGAAGCGGAGGAACTGCCCCTGCGCCTGTTTCGGACCCATCCCGATACAGCGGTCCGCCGGGAGCGGCTGGCGGCTAATTTGATTAATTTTTGGACCGAGCCGCGGATTCTTTCCGGGGCGGAAAGGGAGGAAAGCAGAATTTTCAGGAGGAATTCTCTGGACCGTGGGCGAATTGATCCACGTAGCAGATATACAGTTGCTGCCACCCAACAGGGTTTACTTGTGGAAGACGCCCAGAGAAATGAAACAGCCCACTGGCTTGTTGACTACAAGGTTTTTGACTTTAGGTGGTCTCCCCAAGGAAATCTTTTGGCGGTAATAGGCGAGGGGCCAAATGGCCCAAGCCTGCTGCTCTGTGACCGCTTGGGGCGGCTTCAGAAAAAATGGGAAGAAGAATTAACAGGCGGTAGTGTGACAAGCGTCGGCTGGTCGCCTGACGGCACCATGTTAGCTTTCGCCGCTGCTGCCGGCGGGGAGTCGGAAGTTTTTGTCGGTTACGTAGAGGGGGACGCCCTAATTCCTATCAGCAGGGGAGAAGGTGGGCACCTGCCGGTTTGGGGTGAAGATGGGCTTTATTTTAAGCGCCAAGAGGCTTGGTTTGTGACAGAAGCCCCAAATGTGATTCCTGTGGTGGTAAAAAACCCCGTACCGCAGGTGATCCAAAGAAAAAGGATCCTCCGGCCGACGGTGATACGGGAAGGCGGCACCATCCGCTTGACCAGGCCTGCTATAACACACCCATAAGATAAGGGGGCTTTTATGAAACTGCTTGTCGCTTGGAATAAGCTCACTGAGAAAGATTTGGAACTGATTAAGGAAAAAACTAAAGCTACTGTCTTTGTCTCCAAAAACAAAGCGGAGGCTTTGAAAATAGCCGCAGCCGTGGATGTCATTTTAGGATTTCCCGCCCGGGAGGTTATTAAAAAAGCGGTTAACTGCCGCTGGGTGCAGTGGCCTTTCGCCGGCGTTGAACCAATCCTGGCGGCGGAGTGGGGAAACCCAAAAATGGTTGTAACTAACGGCAGCGGTGTATTCGGCCCACCCATAGGCGAGCAGGTTTTAGGTTTCGTGCTTGCTTTTAACAGGGGGCTGCACGTGGCCCGCGATTACCAAAGCAGGCGATTGTGGCCGGAAGAATTCGACTACCCCCTGCGGGAGTTGAGCGGGGCAGTCGTCGGTATCTTAGGTTACGGCGATATCGGCCGGCAGATCGCCAAACGGCTGCGTCCGTTTGGCTGCGAGATAATTGGTTTCCGTAAAAACCCTTCAGAGAACGAACCTTATGCCCACGCAGTCTACAGCGTCGCTGCCTTTGATGACCATCTGAGCGGCCTGGATTATTTAATCTGTGCACTGCCGCACACCAAGGAGACTGTGGGATTTTTACAGCAAGACAGGCTGAGGCGCCTGCCAAAGCACG
>JBHGWS010000110.1:0-25044 GCA_041936745.1 Candidatus Darwinibacter acetoxidans | reverse complement strand
AAAGGTGAGTTCATTCAGTTTAACTTTGCCCGGTTGAAAAGAAGCGCCCTTTTGTTTTTCTTGTTCAGAGGCTGCTTCCAAAATTTCGAAGACCCTCTCAAGCATACCAATACCCTGCTGGTAGGAAGAGAATGCAATCGTTATGGTTTCAATGGGCGCGTAAGTTAGCTGCAAGAATAAATAGTAGGAAAGAAAACCCGCCAAGCTCAATTGCCCGCTCATTGTCAGGTAGCCGCCGAAAATTAAAACCGCTAGTAAATTCAAATTGATCACAAGCGAGTTAAGGTGGGTCGATTTACTCCCCAAGCGGTTCATTTTAATTCCCGCTTGGCGGACTCCGTCGTAGGTTTGCTTCAGATACTCGCCGTGCCGCTTCTCGTATTTTTTCGCTTTTATAAGTTTTAAAGCAAAAAACAGCTCAGTCAGTTGATTATACATTCCGCCGTAACCTTCTCTAAAGGCAAATGATGCTTCCATTGTTTTTTTATGAAACACGCCGATAATCAAAGCCAGCACGGGAAATGACAGGACGATAACTAGGCTCAGCGCAGTATGGATCCGAAACAGGATTGCAGTGTAAACTAAAAGAAGGACAGCGTTGATCAAAGGATTAATAACAACACTCATAATATACTCTTGAAAAACAGAGCTGTCCCCGGTAATTCTGGCAATGGCATCCCCCGTCCGCTGCTTGGTCAATTCAGCGTAAGGCAGCTGAAGGATTTTCTCAGTTAATTGGCCCCTAATCAGATTCGTCAGCCCATGCCCAATATTTTGTGTTCTAATATCCGATAAATATCCCGCCCAGACCCCAAAGAGAAATAAACCGCTCAACAAAAGGGCACTTAATACAAGGTTTGAGTTATCACCCGCCGCAACGCTGTCAAAAAAGCGCCTGATAACCTCCGGTACGGGTAATGCAGCTGCCATACGAGCCAGTGTTACGACTATAAGCAGTACTGTTTCCTTTTTAAAAAATCTAAGATAGGCGGCGATTTTATAAAAATAGCTTCCTCGCAAGAATTCCACTGCTTCTTCCTCCTTAAATTATTCCTATCCCCGGCTCCGTTTTTCAGTCTGCTGCCGACTTTACTGCCCGCGCCAATTTACTTGGAAATCAAGGAAAAAGCAGTTCATATAAGCGGCATTCATGCACTCTTTTAAATCTTTTTAGTATGTCCTCTTTGTTTTCGCCCACATAGTGCCCATAGCAATTGCAGAGAAAAAGCTTTGGCAGCTTGGCCGCGGCCAAATCGCCACATTCCATCCCCTCGGCATAAACGTGCAGATAACTTGCTTTCTTGTAAAACCCCCGCTTCCAATACCAATCGATCACCCACTCATCATCTCGCGTCCACGCCTCCAGCCTCATTACACCCTGTTCTTTTAATCTTAAAACAGCTTCATTTAGCAGGGATGTGGCAATACCCCGCCTGCGAAATTCAGGTAACACGGCCAGGTGCCAAATGACAGCGCCAACCCCGCTGTTAAGATAGCAGACTTGGCCCGGTTGGGATTCGTATTCTACATCCAGCAGGCCAACGATTTTGCCGCCGCTTTCCGCCACTAATTCCACACTTGGATTTTCATAACGTTCCTTTTTTCTGTACACGTTATCAAAATAGGCGGTGTCCAAAAAAGAAAGAACCCGGCAGCAAACCCAGCCCTCTTCGTCTTCAGCTCGATATTCTCTAATTATCACTGCCTACCTCCTTACTCAGCCGCGCTTTTGTAAAGCGAGGGTTTGTTATCAGCACGGAGGCGCCGTGAAAAGAACTTTTGTTTTCTCCCCCGTAGCACACGTTATCGCCAAAGCAAAAATGGCAGGTACCGTAGGCCATTTCCGATTCCATGAAACAGTCGCTGATAACGGCGCCGGTGTTAAAGCCGACCCCTATTTCTGCCAACTGCCTATTCTGCCGCTTTGCAAAGTCATTCTCTGTCATCCTGCGGTACAAATCCAGCAGGTAAGCATCCTGCTCACATCTTACCTGCATTTTGACTAATTCGCCCGCTTCAATGTAAAAATCAACCACAGTAGCAAGCCTTTGGAAAAAGAAGGCCCCGTCCACCGCGATAACCCCTCTTACACTGGCCTCAAGGGGAGCCGTCAGAATTTCATTACGCTGCTTAAGCCACTGCCTCGCCGTAAAGAACAATTCAGTGCCCGAGCAAGAGCGGATCACGTATTCAGTATTTGGTTTTAGTGAATTCAAAAGGCCGGTTTTTGCCTTGCCATCCCGCTGGGAATCGGAACAGTATATTCGTAGAGCTGATTCAAGAGGTAAAATACCCACATAAGAAGGGGAGTTAAGATTGCGGACCTTTGGCTCTCCTTTCTCAAAATCTAACCATTTATAAGCCTTAAACGCGGCATAGGTAGGCGGTTCTAAAAGAACAAGAGTCGCGAAGTCCCGCTTTAGGCAATCCCTAAATGCCTCACTCAAAGTATCTTTGCTGGCTGCGATCCGGCACTCAGCTTTTCCTGGCCCTAATCCCGCTTGTATTTCAACCGCCAGGCCCGCATAAGCTTCATCGCAGATGAGAAAGACGTTTTTTTCAACAGCCAGATAACTTTTTAAAATCCTTTTGGCACTGGTTTTATAAGAATCCATCGAAAGCCCCCTGGTTCTTTCGGCCTGCTTCTAACATCTTTAATCCCAATTGATATACACTATAAGCAAACAGCAAATTTTTTTGCTCTAAGCTTTGTTAAGATAACCTTAAAGAATTCTTCTGTACCTTCAGCATTTTCCCTCCGAAGACAACGATTTTTTTCGCACGAACTTCAGAAGTATAACACCTTCCCCGCCTCAAGCCCCAAAAGTCCGGAAGATCCGTGATCGCATCCGAGCCCTACCCGGCTGAAATCGGCTTTAATATCAGGGAAGGCTTCCAAAGCTTTTCTTAAACGGTGGCGTAATTATCGGCATTAACGGCAAATTCCGGCAACGGCGTTAAGAGATTTTTTCCAACCGCTTTAAGCTTTTGCAAATCTTTGGATCAACTCGAGAATCCTGTTGCGGTCAATTATCAAAAGCACCCTTTAAAACGGAATATTCCCGCTTAAAATCGTATCTCAGCTTAACCTGCCGGCTGAATCTTAATGGTTTTGCCAATCTTTGCCGGCAGGCCGAAAAATTTTCTTCGTATTTAAATCAGCCCCCAAGCCCCACGTTCTTTTCTGTTTTTAGTCACCCTCCTCCGGCGGCGAACCGCCAAAAACTTTTTCAGCTACCCTCGAGAACAGATTTTTCGGTGGAATAACGATACCCCGTGTTTCATCGGCCAGCACAATTAAGGTGTCACCGGCATTTATGTCGAAAATGTCCCTCGCTTCCTTTGGAATCACTATCTGCCCTTTCTCCCCCACCTTTACCGTCCAAGCATGTGTTCCTTGCGCCACGGCCTATCTCCTTTCGTTAGTAATATAAGTATGAAATGTATAATCAGTACAACTTAGGTGAAAGTATTTGCCAATGTTTGGCTGATGCTTTTTTAAAATTTAAATAAATCGGGGATCTTAAAACACCGCCCGATGCCAGGCGGTGCCAAAGATGTGATGCTTTATTCCAACATTCCTTCCAGTTCCAAAAGTTCTTTTTTCATAGGCAAACCGCCCCGATAGCCGCGCCATTCGCCGTGTTTGCCGAACATACGGTGGCAGGGCACGGGGATTAAAACGGGGTTTGCCCCGATTGCGGTGCCGACGGCCCGGATGGCGTCCGGCCGGCCAATTCTTTCCGCAATCTCCGTATAAGTAGCGGAGCTGCCAAAAGGCACTTTCAAAAGCTCGTCCCAGACTTTCTGTTGAAACTCGGTACCTCTAAGATCCAAGGGTATGGTAAACTCCCGGCGGCGGCCGGTCAAATATTCAATTAACTCCGCCTCATAACTCTGCAGTTTTTCTCTGCTTTCCACAAGTTCTGCTTGGGGAATTTTCTTTTTTACCCACTCTTCCAATTCGCCCAGGGGTGCAGCCTGTGAGCCTACGTAACAAAGCCCCATCTCGGTTGCGGCAAGATACAACTGCCAGGGCTCATGTTCCAGCAGCGTCCAATAAACAGTCTCAGTTTGCGCATCCGCCATTTCTTTCACTCCTACGGCAGAAAACGTTTATTGGCTATAGTATCCCACCCCTTACCTTAAGGATACAAATCACTTGGTTTGTTTTAGCGAGTTGAAATCGAGCAAAATTTTCAGGCTTCCGCTTTGTCTTACTTTGACTTACGTCCCCTTGCTCATTACGATTTTCAAAAGAGAGGACTGACAGGAACGATAAGCTTTCGGCCGCCCAAAAACCCCGCAGCAGGTTCTCATTTACATCAGAGACTATAAGCGGTTAGAAACCTCCCAACGGATCGATGTGGTCTTCGGGCCAATACTTGAAATCCCCTCACCCGTAAGCTGCGCTCAGACGGCATGCGTAGGCCGGACTTATGCCGCAGTTATATCTATCCCGAAAAAGCGTGCTTGAAGTGTTCAAATTGAAAGCAATTACATTTCTCCAGCCGCAAACAATGGATAGTTTTCCAACAATTCAACTTCGCGGCCTCAGTTTGGCTATGGCAGAAATCGCGGCCCAAAAAAATTGGGCCGCTCGGTTAAGCGGCCCGGATTTTTTCTATTTAAGCGAATCAACAGCTGCCCTTTGAATGGGCAAACCGGCCAGATATCTTTGAAAGAATTCATTAAAGCCGGCCACATCCTCTGCATCCGGTTTGACCGTTGTTTTGGCTGCAGCGGCAAAAACTTGCTCTGCTAAAAAGGCGGCCAACGTTTCTTCTTTTTTTCGGCGCTGCATAAAATCAGCTAAAAGGGCAATGCCCCAGGCCCCCCCTTCGCCTGCCGTCTCCATTACGGAAACGGGGGTATGGAGTGCCGCGGCCATAATCTTTTGTCCCACCTCTTTAGTTTTGAAAAAGCCGCCGTGGCCCAACAGCTGATCCACTTCTACCTCTTCTTTTTCAAAAAGTATATCCATGCCAACCCGCAAGGCCCCAAACGCCGTGTACAGATGGGTCCTCATAAAGTTAGCTAAGTTAAAACCGGCATCGGGTAACCGGGCAAAAAGAGGCCTGCCTTCTTCAAAGCCCGTGATATGTTCGCCTGATAAATAGCAGTAGGCTAAAAGCCCGCCGCCATCGCCATCTCCCTCTAAAGCTTTGTTAAACAAAAGGGGGAAAAGGTCCGACTGCGTTTTTTTGACCCCTATTAATTCAGCAAATTCCTGCAGTAATGCTACCCAAGCATTTAAATCAGAGGTGAAGTTGTTGCAGTGCACCATGGCCGCCGGATCACCCGCGGGTGTTGTGACCATATCTATTTCTTCGTAAAATGAGTTGAGATCCTTTTCTAAAACGACCATGGCAAAAATGCTGGTCCCCGCGGATACATTACCGGTTCTTTTAGCGACGCTGTTAGTTGCGACCATGCCGGTGCCTGCATCGCCCTCCGGCGGGCAGAGGGGCACACCCGGGCTTAATTCACCGGTAGGATCCAAAAGCAGGGCACCTTCTTTCGTTAAAGTACCTGCCTGATCGCCTGCCATTAAAATTTCCGGCAGGATATCAAAAAGCTGCCAGTTGTAATTGTGTGGGGCAATTAATTTTTCAAATTTTGCTGCCATTTCTTCGTCATACTGTTTAGTGCTGTTTTTAATTGGGAACATGCCGGAGGCATCGCCAATACCCAATACCCTTTCCCCTGTTAAACGCCAGTGCACGTAACCGGCCAGGGTTGTTAAGTAATCAATTTCCCCCACGTGTTCTTCCCCATCTAAAATAGCTTGGTAAAGGTGGGCAATACTCCATCTTTGCGGGATATTGTACTGAAAGAGGGCGCTTAATTTTCGCGCCGCCGTCAGCGTCCTCGTATTTCGCCATGTTCGAAAAGGGGTTAAAAGTTCGCCTTCGGAATTGAACGGCAGGTAGCCGTGCATCATGGCGCTAAAACCAAGTGCACCTATTTCAGTAAGTTTAACCCCATATGTTTTTTCTACATCTTCTTTCAGTGCCGCGAAACATCCCTGCACGCCCTGCCAAATATCTGTTTCTGAATAAGTCCAAATCCCATCAACTAACTTGTTTTCCCACTCGTAGTCTCCTTGGGCGATAACTTCTTTGCTTTTATCAATCAAAACCGCTTTAATGCGGGTGGAACCAAGTTCAATGCCTAAAGAAGTATCTCCCGCTGAGATTGATTTTTTCCGTGTTTTTAAAATTTGCTCTGCCACAGATCTCCCTCCCCTAATAATTATTTCTGCCCGTAATAAGCGTCGGGGCCGTGTTTACGCAGATAATGTTTATCCAGCACATATTGGTTTATTACTTTGTCTCCCGCTAACTGCCGGGTGTAATAAGCCATCTGGGCCAGCCTTTCCAAAACTACGCTGTTATGCACTGCTTCCTTGGCATCTTTACCCCAGCTGAAAGGGCCGTGTTCCGCGACCAATACAGCGGGGATTTCTTCGTAGTTGATGTCATTAAACTGCTTGGCGATTACCACCCCCGTATTCTTCTCGTAATCCTCGGCGACCTCAGCTTTAGTCAGCGGCCGTGTACAGGGGATTTCGCCGTAGAAATAATCAGCGTGGGTTGTTCCCCGGCAGGGGATTGGCCTTGCCGCCTGCGCCCAAATGGTTGCCCAGAGCGAATGTGTGTGGCAGATTCCGCCGATTTTCGGAAACCTGCGGTACAGCTCCAAGTGAGTGGGTGTATCTGACGAAGGGGCAAGTTCGCCCTGGACCACACTGCCGTCCAGATCCAAAACGACCATTTTTTCCGGCGTCAATTCATCGTAGGCGACCCCGCTCGGTTTAATCACGATAAGATTCTGCTTGCGGTCAATACCGCTTACGTTGCCCCAGGTGTAGATAACGAGGTTTTGTTTAACGAGTTCCAAATTGGCGGCTGTAACTTCTTTCTTTAACTGTTCTAACATAAATCCCCTACTCCCTTCTTCCCATAAGAAATATGGCAGAAAAGCGGGCAGGAATAAACCTTTCCGGCCCGCCTGGCGGAACAATCTCTATCATTTTCAACTAAAGGTTATCTTTCTCACCGAAATGCTTCAGCAAAACCAACGGTTCGGTAGCACTGTTGTTCTTCAGCCGCACACCTTTTTGCGCCGCATCATAAGTGACAAAGACTTCGTCTTCCGTAATATCGCCGAAGCGGATCATACTGGGTGAGCTGATGTTTAAGCCGTTAATCTCCCCGTAACCTTGGATAATATAGGCGCCGTAAGCACCGTGATCTTTAATGATAACCTCTCTTTTCGGTTCAACCGTCAGCCTTTTACCGCTGAAATATCTGGTGCCGTAAGAGATCCAAATTTCATTGTACCCCTCATCCGCCATTGCCGCCGGCTCTTTCACGGGCAGCGGTTCAGTGAGGTGGTCTTGTTTGAAGTCCGGGTTGATGTTGGCTTCCCAATCGAGCATGCCTACGATGTAATCCAGATCATCTTGGTGCTCTTTCGGTACGTCTTTAATAACTAAGTCCCACTCCACGGAGCGGCCGTCCAGTAAAGACTGGAAAACTGACATAACGTCAGAAGCCCTCTGAATCTCGTATGTCACTAAAGATCCGGGAGCATGTAAGATACCCGCCGGCAGCGACCAGCACATGCCCGGCTCAATCTTATAGGCTCGCGAGAGTTCCAAAATGCCGTTATCCCCTTCGTCCCATCTTTCCAGGCAGCGAATTACATCATCTTTGGTAACTTCCGGGTTTAAACCGAAATAGGTGTAAGGGGTGTTGTGGTGGATGCTGTTTAACTGCTCCGGGAAATAATAGGCTTCCGGTTTGCCCAGCTGGCCGACAAGCGCGGCCTGTTCATCGGTTAAATGGAAGTGGTGGGGGATTGCCCCAATGTTGTCGTAGAGTTTGCAAAGAACAGTCCAGCCCCCTTCTCTTTCCATAAGTTCATCACCGATCAATTCGCCGCCTAAAATCTCTACCGCATCTTTTAAAAGCACCTTTTCGTAACCGGCACTTGTTTCAATCAGAATGTAACTTAAGCCCTCATCTTCGGTTGTGGCAGGGCCGTTATCCGCTTTGGTGGTGGAGGCAATCCATCTCTCATCAATGCCCCCTCGCTCTTTGCCGAAGGCGTATAAATCCTGCCTGGCCAGTTTCAATCTGCCGCCGGGAAGCATGAAAGAACGAGGCACCCAGGCAGGCAAAAGCCTTAAGACTCCGTCTCCCTGTGCGATGGCCCGTTTAATTAAATCCTTTTTTTGACTCTGCTTCAATTTCCGCTCGCCCCTTTAAGTAATGTTAAGAGGGTAAGGCCCAAAGGCCTCACCCTTTTAAACTTTAGTCTGCCAATGTTTCCTTCGTGATTAACTGAACTTCAACTAATACTTCATCTTCTACTTCTTCGCCGTTGAGATAAGCTAAAGCGGTATCTACACCGGTTTGGCCCATCAGGTACGGCTGTTGGGCAACTGTAGCTGCCAAATCGCCGTTTTTAACTGCTTCTATGGCATCGTCAATCGCATCAAAGCCGATAACTTTGATTTTATCCTGCATATTGGCCTGCCTGATAGCTTCGACTGCGCCTAAAGCCATTTCATCGTTGTAAGCAAAGATGCCCACAAGGTCAGGATATGCCTGGAGGTAGTTTTCCATAACGCTCATGCCTAAGGCCCGCTGGGAGTCACCGGTCTGCTTGGCGACGATTTCCAAGCCTGCTTCTGTAACTGTGTCTTCAAATCCGTGGCCCCGCAGTGCCGGGATTTCATAACCGAGCTGCGTTTGGATCATTGCAACTTTGCCCTCGTTTCCGACCAGTTCAAGCATGTGTTCACCTGCTAAGACGCCGCCGTAGTAGTTGTCGCTGACGATGAAGCTGACGATATCGCCGCTGCTGACGCCAATGTCCACAACTACAACGGGTACGCCGGCGCGGTTAGCTGCTTCTACAGCTGTGCCGCCGGAAGGAGTATCCCAAGGGCTGAGAAGCAGTGCGTCAATTCCACGCAGAAGGAGGTCTTCTACGTTAGAAAGCTGACGGTTTACGTCCGCCCTGGCGTCAAGTACGATTACTTCAATCCCTAATTCTGCCGCTCTGTCTTTGATACCCTCTGCAACTGTGACCCAGAACTGATTACCCAGATCCTGCACTACATAACCAAAAGTATACTGCGCAGCGGCCAGCCCCGCATTAGCAAATAGCATAATTACTACAAGGGCCAGAACTAAACGACTTTGTAATTTCATTATAAGTCCTCCTCTTAATTAAAAATGAAAGGTGTGAAAATATGCCGACGCAACAGATCCAGTATTCAGCCCCGCCTCACCCCCTTTAAGAGAAGAAACCCTACTTGACCAGTTCTTCACCGCTGTCTTTGCGGCTGAATCTGTCCACCAAAACGGCGATAATGATTACGCTGCCGATGACAACTCCCTGCCAGAAAGGATCGATGTTTAAAAGGTTAAGGCCGTTTCTTAAAACACCCATAATCAAGGCGCCGATGAAAGTCCCCACAATGGAGCCCTCACCGCCCGAAAGCGAGATTCCGCCGATTACGGCCGCAGCAATTGCATCTAATTCATAGCCTTGGCCCGCGGTGGGGTGCGCTGAGTTAATTCTGCCGATAAACATGATGGCGGCCAGGCCTGAGAAAAGCCCCGATGTGACAAAGGCCATTGTTTTGTAAAACAGGGTATTGATCCCCGAAAGCACGGCGGCCTTTTCGTTACTGCCGACGGAGTAAATTGCCCTGCCGAAAGGAGTTTGGCTTAAGACATAGCCCATTACCAGATAGACCGCGACAGATAAAATTACCGAAACGGGGATCCAGTTGAAAACATAGCCGGATCCAAACAGCCTAAATCCGCTGGGAAAGCCGCTGATGGGGCTGCCCTGCGTATAAACAAAAGCCAGGCCCCTGGCGACAGACATCATTCCTAGGGTAACCACAAACGAGGGGATTCTTCCGTAACTGACTAAAATCCCATTTAAAAGCCCCACTAAAGCCCCAACGCCCAAAGCGACAATGATCGCAATAATAATTGAGCCGGTCGCTTTCAGGGCGCCGGCTGACAAGACACCGGCAATACCTAAAATTGCCCCAACGGAAAGATCAATGCCCCCCGTTAAAATCACGTTGGCAACACCGGCTGCCAGAACCGATATTACCGAAACCTGCACCAGAATATTAATGAGGTTATTAACCCGTAAAAATACCGGTGAAACAACTGCAAGTACGGCACATAAAAGTATTAAACCAATGAAAGGGCCCAGCGCCCGGGGCAGGGCTGCCCGTTTTTTCGGCTTATCAGACATCGTTTGTTCTTGTTGAGCCAACTTGATCCCCTCCTGTCGCAGCATACATTATATTCTCGGCTGTAATCTCTTCGTCTGCCAGCTCAGCAACTACTTTACCCCGGGACATTACAAGTACCCGATCACTGATACCCACAATCTCCGGCAGATCGGAAGATACCAAGATAATGCTTTTTCCCGCAGCTGCTAAATTTCTAATTAGTTTATGAATTTCTAATCTGGCCCCCACGTCAATACCGCGGGTCGGTTCATCCAAAATGAGAATTTCCGGTTCAGTGGCAAGTGCTTTGCCCAAAACAACCTTCTGCTGGTTGCCGCCGCTTAAATTGCTCACTCTTTGTTCGGGGCCCGTAGTTTTAATAGATAATTTCGCAATCATGTCCTTGGCCAAACCCGTTTCTTTTGCCGGGATTATCCGGCGGAATTTTGTCATAATCCTGTTGAGGATGGCCATTGTGACATTTAATTTAACGGACATATTCATGTTCAACCCCTGCTCCTGCCGATCTTCCGGCACGAGCATAATCCCGTGGTTGATTGCATCTTGGGCGGAATTAATCTCAATTTCCCGGCCGTCTTTAAACAGTGTTCCCGTTTTTCGTCTGCCCACGCCAAAAAGCGCCAGCATTAACTCAGATCTGCCTGAGCCTACCAGGCCCGAGACGCCTAAAACCTCGCCCCGTTTGAGGGCAAAGGAGACGCCGTTCACCTTGTTTTTGGTACAGGCAACGTTCTCAACCTTGAAAAACACATCCCCCGGGCGGGAATCTTTAGCCGGATAGAGCGTTTCAACTTTGCGGCCTACCATGGCTTGGGCAATGGCCTTTGAATCCACCTCGCCCCGGGAGTAGGTGGCAACCCAGCCGCCGTCTCTTAAAACGGTGATTTTATCGGCCATTTCAATTACTTCAGGTAAGTGATGGCTGATAAAGATCAGGCTCACCCCACTTGCGGACAGGCTCCTCATTATCTTAAACAAAGTGACAACTTCCTTAGGCGTTAAGCTGGAGGTCGGTTCATCCATGATTAAAATTTTTGGTTCAAAAGATAACCCCCTGGCAATGGCCACCATCTGCTTGTTTGCCGCGGACAGATCGCCCACCCGATCAGTCGGCGAAAAATCCGCAGCCAGCCTCGTCAAAAGCTTTTGGGTTTTCTCTTTCATCTCCCCCCAGTTGATGGAAACGGCCCCTTTGCGGCTGTAGCGGCCCAGCCAGATGTTTTCCACAACATTGAGATGGGGGAAAATATTGAAGTCTTGGTGGATAACGGCTATCCCCGCATCCAATGATGCGGTGGGCCGGGGAAAAACCACTTCTCTGCCCTCGATTCTCATTGTTCCCGTATCCGGTTGGTAGACGCCGCCTAAGACCTTCATCAGTGTGCTTTTGCCTGCGCCGTTTTCCCCCACTATGGCGTGGATTTCCCCTTTGGCCACAGCCAACCTGACACCGGTGAGTGCTTGGACCCCACCGAAAGATTTACTGATGTTCTCCATTTCTAAAAACACATTTCCCAAAGCTAACACCCCCTAAGCAACCGCAGTCGCCGATTTTCTGACCACTAAACGCGGTTCCATTTCTACTGCTTGTCCAATCATTTCTTCCCCCTTAAGCCAGGCAAGGAGCATTTCAGTCCCCTTTTTAGACATCTCAGCGATTGGCTGTGCCACCGTAGTTAAAGGCGGGCTCACCAAATTTGTAACGTCAATGTTGTCAAAACCGATAATTGACACATCGCTGCTGACACCTAAGCCGATTTCTTTCAGCACGTTGTAAAGTGTGAGTGCTTTTAAATCGTTAGAGGCAAAAATGGCTGTTGGGCGGGCTTCTCTGTTAAATAGTTTTACAATCTGAGAAAGGTTCTGCCTTTTCCAACAATCTTCCTCAATTGTGATGTACAAATCCGGGTTGGGAGCAATCCCCCTGGCGGCTAAAGCATTTTTATAGCCGATGCCCCGGTCTCTTTCCGCCTTGGTAAAATCCGAGGTGGCAAAAAGAATCCGGCGGTGGCCCAGATCCAAAAGGTACTCAGACGCCAGCATGCCGCCCCTGACGTTATCTATGCCCACCCACGGCAGGCGCGATTCTAATACGGGCCTGTCCACAAAGACAAGGGGCATGTTCTCTCTGGCTTTGAAATTTAAAAGAGGGTTAATATTGTCTGAACCGCCCAAGACCAAAACTCCATCCACTTGGTGTTCACCCAAAACCTGCAGGTACTTGCTTTCCAAGTCCGGGTTATTATCCGTGTTGCAGATTAGGGCCGAATAGCCGTGCTGCCGCATCTCTTTTTCGGCCGCCCAACAAGCCGTGGAATAGAAAGGGTTGCGCAGATCAGGAACCAGCACGCCGATAGTCATGGTACTGCGGCTGACCAGGCTGCGGGCGACCCTGTTCGGATGGTAATTTAAAGCCCTTTGGGCTTTCAAAACAGCCTCCCTGGCCTGCGGCGATACGCTGCCCGAATTATTTAACACCCTAGAAACCGTGCTTTTAGAAACCCCGGCCAATTTAGCAACATCATTGATAGTTGATCTCAAATCACTCGCCCCCGGTTCCAGTTTATTCCCTTACAAGCATTTGATGGGAACGTTCCCAGTTGCTAAGCAAGTTTATCAAGCCAGCGGAAAGAATAATCATGGGAACGGTTTCTTCAGTCAAGGTTATTATACACTAAAGCCCTGAATATTACCACTCTTTTTATTTGGGAACGTTTTCAATTTCAATAATATACGAGCTAAAAGCACTGATTTATTATTAAAAAATATTCGGGAACGCTCCCAAAAGATTAAACTGGGTAAAAAAAAAGGGGCAGCAGCCCCTATTTTAGAATAAATGATTGCGTTTTTCTAGCCTAAAATACCGCCAACTTCCCGCACCAGCGGTGCCAATTTTTTGTAAAGGCCATAAATTTCACTGTACCGCTCAACTTGCGCCGCCTGCGGCTCATAAATGGCACCGTCTCGGTAAACCGCCTCAATGGCTTCTGCCGCATCTTTATATAATCCAACGCCCAGCCCGCCTAAAAGTGCTGCTCCCAAAAGCGTTGCTTCCTGTATTTGCGGCACATGCACCGGTTTTTGTAATACCGCGCTCTTTATTTCCAGCCAAAGCTTGTTGCGTGTCCCGCCCCCAACTGCTTGGATGCGGTCAATTCTAATGCCCAGAGACTCTGCCAGGTGGTCTAAAATAGCCTTGATCTCAAAACATAACCCCTCGTGGATGCTGCGGCTGAAGTCTGCCCGGCCGTGATAATCTTTCGCACCCAAAAAGACAGCCCTATTTGCCGCTCCTATTACAGGCGGCCCGCTTCCCCTCAGGTAAGGGAAGAAAACTAAGCCGCGGGCCCCCCATTCCGCCCTGCCGGCCTCATCAACCAAGCTTTCATAAGAATCTTTTGTCTTGGCAACCTGCCTAAAAAACCATTCCAGGCTGCTGCCGCCCGCATGAATGGCTCCTAAAGCGTAATGCAGATCGGGCAGGACGTGGCAGCCCACGTCGTAGGCCGCCAGATCGGCCAACCCGTCCTGTTGAAGCCCTTCTAAAACTACAACCAAACTTTCAGAAGTCCCCATAGAATCTAAAACCCGGCCTTGGCAAATTACATTTGAGGCAAAGGAGCCGCAGATGTGATCGTGGCCGCCTAAGCAGACGGGAATACCTTCGGGCAGGCCGGTTTCAGCGGCCGCTTTTTTAGTTACCTCGCCGATAATTGTCCCGCTTGGCAGGGCTTTAGGCAGTAAGCCTGCCGGTAAGCCCGCTAAATCTAAAATTTCCTCGGACCAACGCTTTTTTTCGATATCAAAAAGCATGGTGCGCGAGGCGATGGAATAGTCTGTGGCGAATTCTCCCGTTAAACGGAAGTTGATAAAATCCGGCAGGCAGAGCCATTTTGCCGCTTTTTCCAAAACAACGGGGTTTTGCTTTATCTCCCAGAGCATTTTGAATAAAGAACAGATATGGTTGTGGCTGCTTAAGCCCGTAATTTTCCGGCACTTTTCTGCGTCAATTAACTCATACCACTCCGCCATCACCTCCTTTCCCCTTACATCAAACCAAGCCATAATTGGCGTGAGGGGTTCAAAATTGTGATCCAAAAACAAACCGGCTTCCCCCATGCTGGCTGTGGCAATGGAAGAAATTTTATAATTCGAGGGCAGCCGGCTGACCGTCTTTTTAAGTAAGGCTGCAGCGCTTTCCCAAATTACCGAAGGTTTATAGATTGCTTTGCCTTCCCCTTGGAAAATCGTATCGGTCCGGCTCATTTCTAAGCTGTGCTGCCGGCCGGCCGCATCAAAAGCAGCTACCTTGAGATGAGTTGTGCCTAAATCGATACCTAGCATTAACTCCATAATTAGCCCTCCTTTAAATCAAAGGTTTGGTTCCAAAAATCTCCATCTGCCTTAGTACCATCTCTTTGATTCTTTTTTCCGCCGCAAAAGTCAGATCCTGGTAGCCAACGGGCATCTTGTCATTAACTACCCTTTTGATTTCCTCCGCCGCAGCTAAAGCATAAGCCGTAAAAAAGTTGATTTTATTAATCCCCAAAAAAACGGCCTGTCGAAAATCGGCCTCACTTAAACCGGAGCCGCCGTGAAGCACTAAAGGGATGGAAATGAGCGAGCGTATTTCTTTTAAAAGCTCAAAGTCTAAATCCGGTTCACCCCTGTAAGGGCCGTGCACCGTACCAATGGCAATGGCTAAAGCATCGATACCTGTTTCTTCCACAAATTTGGCCGCCTGTTTGGGCACGGTGTACGCCTGCGGATCAGCACTCGTACCGCCCCGCAAATCACCTTCGCCTCCCCCGACATGCCCCAATTCCGCTTCCACACTTGCACCGTAACGGGCAGCCAACTGCACAACTTGAGAGGTCAGCTCAATATTTTCCCGCAAAGGCAGAGTTGAACCATCGATCATTACGGAGGAAAACCCCAGATCCAATGCACGCTGCACCGCAGCCAAGCTCATCCCATGATCCAGATGCAGGGCGATGGGAGTTTTCACTCCTTCGATCCTGTTTTTAAGATATCTCACAAATTCAGGTAGATTCAAGTAACGGAAATGAGTTTCGGCGATGCTGATGATTACAGGCAGGTTTGCCTCTTCGCTTGCGGCCAAAATTGCTTCCGCGGTACTGTGATTGGTTGTGTTGAAAGCACCTACAGCATATTTTCCCTCAATTGAATCTTTTAAAATAGTTTTTAAAGTTACCAGAGCCATAAAACCAACCCTTCTTAATAAATTAAAGTGCGCGTTTTAATTGTAGCCAAGGCGGACTTTTGATAAACAGCTCGTCAACTGAATGTAGGGCTGTCATAAGACCTCCTTTCGGCTCCGAGCCGCCGCCTGCGGGCGTCTGAGACAAAACTTTAAGAAATCTTAAGGAATCAGGGCCCGGCCCCGTAAGTTTACACCGCAACCTAAATTTCCCTTACATCGGTTAAAAGATGCCCGGCATCGCAGGCACATTCTATACCCCCAATTGTCCCCACTAACGTGGGGATGAAAACAAAGCGCACTCTTTCCATCAGAGGCCCGGTGCACCCGCTTTTTACAGCGGGGCACTCATGCTCATCAATCCACTTTCGAGCAGCTTCCGCTTCCTTCTTTGTTAATTCAAACTTTAAAGCCATGAAAATAACCTCCTTGTTTTATTCGCCCAATTGCCGGGCTTCTCTTAAATGCCACTGGCTCAGCCAATCTTCGCCCAAGGCTTTGTAATAGTGAGCTAGATAGCGGTGAGAGGCGCCGCAGCGGGGATCTTGGGCAACAACCTCAGCTAAGATTTCTGCCGCTTCTTCCAATTTGGCAAGTTTGAAGTAGGCAAAGACGAGATTTTTTAAACAATCAAGCCTCAGGCCCGCCCACTCTTCGCCTGAGCTTAAGTTTAGAGCCTGTTTAAAGTGTTTTATCGCAGCCTCGTATTGTTTTTGCCTTAAATGCGATTCCCCTTTGTTAGAAATGTTGAGCCCCCGCGAAGGGTTGGCCAGGATAGCTTCGCTCAGAGCAGACTGGGCTAAATGTATTGCCTAAAAACTCGGCCAAGACAGCGAGAAGGCAAATGCCAGCTCTTCCCGGACAAATACCTTTTCGCCGGCAAAAAGCTGTGGGGCTTTTTCTTTCACCCACTGCAGTTTGGTATAAACTTTTTTAAGGCAGCTAATTTGATGGGCCTTTTTTGTGCCAAGACCCTTTCGGCGATTCGAGCCTTCTTTCGGCGGAGTAACTTTCCGGCAGGGGCACATTTGTGCCAAGATGCCCTTTTGGTATACGCGCCATTATCCAATCGTACCGCTTCATGGCTTCTTTGGTATTTTTAAATTGAATAACTAACCACCTGCCGGGCCAATGGGCATAAGAGTTCTGCCCATAGATCTGCCTAAAGCTTGTTTAAACGCAACCGGGCCGTGCCAGGCTTCAGTAAACCGTTTTAGTTCGTATGCCGGTATGTGGGCAAAATAGTAGTCTTGATAGAGATTAAACCAGGGGCTTTTGGTCTTTCCCTCAGCGAACAGGGCCAAATATTCCTCCGCTTCTTCCTTTGATTTCAGCTGTTTCTTCGTCATTTTCCCCGTTCCATCCCGCGGTTCAAACTTGGGTATCTCCAATAGCCCTCCGAGAAAACTTTCCCGTTCCGCCGCCGTTTCAAACCTGATGTACAAGTTACGCATTTGACTCTACCCTTTCTGTTGTAATAAATACCCACACGGTTTTTAGAAAGTTACGGCGCATCTACAGGGGGCAGAAAAAATGCGCCCTGCGGCACTGCCGCTGAAGGCGCATAATTTTTTCTCAATTCACTTTTAAATAGCAATCTTTCTGTGGAGGACTTTTAATCTTAAACCGTCTCTTTCTACAGCCCGCCGCCAACTTACAGCTGAAGCGGGGAAAATTCAGGCCAACAAACAGTTTTCTTACAATAAGGTTGGCCGTAAAACCTGAGCGTGCATTTTAGGCTGATCGGTCTCTGCTTCTTGGCCCCGGCCCAGGCCAGCTTTTGCACATTTTTTCCGGTTCCAAACGCCAAGGCAGTAAATGGGACGGCTTTCCTCCCTCGCGAATAAAGCCTTTTTCTTTATTATAACTAAAAATGCCTTTCAGACCCCCGCTTGAATAAAAGGCATTGGGCCTGTTTTGATGAAGCCCGGCGTATTCCCCATTAAGGCTGAAAAGATGGGCGCGGCCCTCGGCCCCCTTTAAACACAACCGCCGGGCCGCATAAGCAGCAGCGCCGACGCGGTGGAATCAATACGGCGCTTAGTTAAAGGGGCGGTAAAAGAGTTCTTTCGCGCTGATGCTCGGCCCGCTTCATTTCAAACGTGCCAAGAAAATCATCCGTACGGAGGGCTGCGTTAAGCCGGCAGGGGCCTTTATTAAATGCTCAAATTTCTTCCTGCCGCGGATCCAGGGCATCCCTTAAGCCATCGCCTAAAAAGTTGATGCTCAAAACGATCACAAAAATAGCAATCCCGGGCGCCAGCCACACCCAGGGCATGCCGGCTAAAATGTGTAAAGGGCGGGCCCTATTTAACATGTTGCCCCAGCTGGGCGCAGGCGGAGGCACGCCAAGGCCTAGAAAGCTTAAGCCCGCTTCGGCTAAAATAGCTGAGGCCATGCCTAAGGTTGCCGACACCAACAAGGGTGAAAACCCGTTTGGCAGAATATGGCGAAACATGATGCGCCAGGGTTTTGCCCCGCCTGCAACGGCAGCAGCGACAAAATCCGCCTCCTTCAATTTCAAAAACTCGCCCCTGATGAGGCGGGCTGAACCGGGCCAGGATAAGATGCCTAAGATAATCATCGTGTTATAAATCGACGGGCCAAAAATTGCGGATATTGTAATTGCCAAAATTAAAAAAGGGAAGCTGTAAAAAATGTCCGCCAAGCGCATGATTATAACATCAACTAAGCCGCCAAAATAACCCGCGCAAGCGCCGAAAATCAGGCCTAAGGAAAGAGAAATCCCCACAGAAACCAGCCCGACTGTCAAAGAAATACGGCCCCCGTATAAAGTGCGGGCATAAATGTCGCGCCCCATATCGTCGGTGCCAAAGCGGTGCTCTTTGGAAGGTGGTTGGTTGCGCTTGCGCAGATCGACCCGGTTAGGGTCGTGGCTGGTTAGAAAAGGTGCAAAAACTGCGGCGGAGACAAAAATTACAAGGATCAATAAGCCCAAGAGCGCCAATTTATTTTGCCGAAAGCGGCTCCAAAACTTTTGCATTATCTCACCCCTATTCATAGCGGATTCTGGGATCCGCCCAAGCATAAGATAAATCAGCCAAGAGATTGCCTAAAAAGATTAGAATGGCAAACATTAAGTTAATCCCCATCATAACCGGATAATTGCGCTCATTGACAGCTTGGATGGCTAAAGAACCTAGCCCCGGCCAGGCAAAAATGCTTTCCACGATAACGGCCCCGGAAAAGATCGAAGGGATCATAAAGCCCATTAAAGTTAAAATGGGGATTAAAGCGTTGCGCAGAGCATGCTTATAAATTACGATGGACTGTTGCAGGCCTTTTGCCCGGGCGGTGCGCAAAAAATCGTGAGGCATGACTTCCAAAAGGCTGGTGCGCGTATAACGAGCTATGCTGGCGATACTTGCCAAGCCCAAGGTTAAGGCGGGCAGTGTTAAGTAACGGATGTAACCGGAAAATGTCACCGTTTCACCTGCCAGGAAAAAGCCTCCCGCCGGGAAGATATTCAGCCGCAGAGCAAAAACGTAAAGTAAAACTAAGCCGGAGAAAAAGCTCGGCACGGAGATACCCGCGAAAGCCAACATAGTTATAACATAATCAAAAATGCTGTACTGCCGGCGGGCAGAAAAAATACCCACGGGGACCCCAATCAACCAAGCAAGTATTAAAGATACGCTGCTTAATAAAATAGTTGCGGGCATTCTTTCTTTAATAAGTTCACTGACCGGGCGGCGGGCCGAATCAAAGGAGCGGCCTAAATCCCCTTTTAAAACCTGCGTGAGCCAACGTACGTACTGCACTAAAAAGGCGTCATTCAAACCAAGCTGTTCCTTTTGTTCTTCCAAAACGCCGGGATCCAAATTGGGGATGCCCCGCAGATGATTTACAGGGCTGCCCGGCGCAATAGTTATTATGAAATAGAGCAAAAATGTGAATCCCAGTAAGACGGGGATTCCTTGCAGAAAAATCCGCCGGACGACATACTTACCCAAAACCCATCCCTCCTTTAGTGTGAAGGCCGCTATTTGGCGGCCTTCACCTTTTCATGTTTAATCTTCCAGCCGGATAAAGCGCACAAGGTAATCGCCGACCAGCGGCCCCAAGGGCCCCGGGGTTTTATCGATTCCCTGCAGCTTTTCACTGACGGCACTGATTGTCACGTCGTAGAACAGGAAAATGTAGGGTAACTCGTGGTTGATGATCTGCTGCCATTCCGCATAAATTTCCTTCCGCTTTTCCAAATCCATTTCGCCCCTACCCAGTTCTAATAATTGGTCGGAGCGGGCGTGGACAAAACCGGGATCGTTCCAGGGGGCAGTGGAGTGCCAAATACTGTAAGGATCCGGATCGACGGCAAGGCTCCAACCCATCGTAAACAGATCGAATTCCCTGGCGTCCACCCGATCAACGGCTGCGCTGAATTCCATAAACAGCAGATGCACCTTAATCCCCAAATCTTCCATGTTCTGCTGGAAAAGCAGGGCCATCTGTTCCGTCAGACGAGAGCCTTCCGGGACTAGAAAGTCGAACTCCAGCCTTTCCCCATCCTTTGTTAAAACGCCGTCACTGCCCGCCTGCCAGCCCGCATCAGTCAACATTTTTAGGGCCAGTTCCGGGTTGTAATTATAAGGGTTAATGCCTTCTGCGTTGTAAGCCCAAGAGGCCTGCGGCAGGGGGGCATTGGCCACAATCCCGAAACCTTCCCGGATTACTTCCACGTACGTTTCCCGATCGAAACCGTATGTCATAGCCTGCCGCACCGCAACATCTTGAAAACGCGCCTGGCGCAGGTTAAAGGCAATGTAGCTGTAGCTTAAAGCCTCATAAATGTAGGTGTCCACACCGGCTAAAGCTGCGACTTGCGGGTAGTGTTCGGGGGAAATCTCAATGTAATCTACGCGGTTTTGCTGAATGTAGATGGGGACCGCATCCACAGCGACCTTTTGAAAGATCAGTGTTTCGATTTTAGGCGCACCTTGAAAATAGTTTTCGTTCGCTTCTAAAATCACATGCTGATCCGTCAAGAATTCCACGAACTTAAACGGCCCGGAACCGATGGGATTTAAATTGAAATCCGCTTTTTCCAGGTCAGCAACGGGAATATCCTTTAATAAATGGCTCGGCAGGATCCCATAGGTAAACGCCACAACCAAGGGAGCGTATGGTTCGTTTGTCGTAAACCTTATCGTATATTTATCCAACACTTCAATGCCGGGAACATCTTCGCTTTTCCCTTCTTTATAATCTTCCGCCCCGGCAAGAACCTTGAAGTTGCCAAAGCGGACCCCGGTGTACTGCGGATGAAGGATGGTCCGGTAAGTAAAAGCCACATCTTCTGCCGTCAGCTCTACACCGTCATGGAATAAAATTCCTTCGTTAAGGTAGAAAGTGATAGAAAGTTGGTCTTCTGAGATCTCCCAATCCTTTGCTACCAATGGCTGCGGTTTTAACTCCGCATCGATGTAAATGAGCCCGTCATAAACTTGGCCGATGATCATGCCGTCATAGCGTTCGGTGTACAAAATGGGGTTAAACATTCCCCGTGGGTTTGTCGTCAGCCCGTAACGGAACGTCTGCCCGGCGGCAACACCTGAGAAAAGCAGCAAAAACAACAAGACGAAAATATTAAATTTTTTCACGATCCCTCTCCTCTCGATTCTTTTCGAACGATCTTGGCATTGCTTATTCTGCATATTTATTCTAATTCCTTGTTTATTTGTGCAAAAGATGTTTTTTAGCAAAAAATATACCTTTTGAAAACAAAAAACGCCCAAGCAGGGGCGCTGTAAAATACTGCGGCCCCCGCCGGGCTGAACGGGGGCTTACTAAAGCCAAAGCTTGCCGCTGCCGGCAGCCTTTCTCACTTATTCACAAAGGTTGTGCCGCCAAAGGCAAAAAATGCCTTCTTTAAACATTTTAAGAAACTTCAACCATATCCCTTCTTAGATAACCTAACCAGCCGATTAAAAGTAAAGCTGCGCTGAGCACGGTTACTGCAAGAAAAACCTTGAGATCAAAGTCCTCCACGGGCATTTTAGGCAGCCAGCTTTGGGGTGCCGTTTTTTTAAGCCACTCAGGCAAATCCAGCAGATCTTCAAAATAGTTGAGGAAAAAAGAATAGCCCAGATAGACGTAAACAAGTTTACCCAGCTGCGGCCGCCAGCCCAGAGCCAAAGCCGCCAAGCCGGTAAAGAATAATATGATTGGCAGAAAGCTGTAACCGGTGGCAAAGAAATCCAACAGCCGCAATGAGCCTTTTTCCATAACAGTTATTGCGGCCAGGCCTATCCCGCCGGCTGCTAAAAAAAGCCCGCTCACCAGAGAAGCGGCCGCCAATGCGACACTGGTCCAATAAAGCGTACTGCGCCTTACTTTTGTGCCAAAAACCTGGCTTAAATAAAGGCCTTTTTCTGCCGCAAATAGTCTGTTTACAACTGCAATGGGCAAAATAGTAACTAAGGCCGCCATCACCAGCATGATTGTACCGGTGAAAGATTCTTCAACGGAAAAACCGGCATGAGTAAACATTATTTTCATCATTTCGTTGCCTGCCAAAAAAGCCTCCATATCCCCGTAAATGGAGCCGTAGGCGGCTCCCAGGATGAAAAAGGAGCTGAGCCAACCGATAATTAGCCCTTTATTAAGTTTGATGAATAAACCGGGGACGGATAACAAGGACTTTTTCGCCCGAGCTCTGCCCGCTCTTGGCCGCAGGTACCCCGCACCCATGTCCCTTAAACCTTCCAAAGTGAAAGCCGTTATAATCAAAATTACGCTAAAAATTGCGGCACAGGCAATTGGCAGCCAACTGTCCGCCGTGAAAGGATATGTTAAATAAGCCCAACCCAAGGGATTCAACTTAGAAAGATGGGGGCTTGAGATATCGGTTGCACCGCGCAAAATGTAAAGAAGGCCCACCACCGCAAAGGAAGAGCCGGTAGCCGCAGACGAGACAGGCATAATTTGGGCCAACACCAAGGCTATTGCCCCTCCCATAATACCCGCCATGCCTATGGATGCACCAAAGAGAAAAGAGCCGCCGGCTGAAATGGTTTCCGCTTGAAAAAAAGCCATAATAGTGCCGATGAAAACCGCTAATAAAAGGTTGATAAGAACAGTCTCCGTAATTACGGCAAGGGAGTTTGCCTGCCGTCCTATTTGAAAAGATCGGACCAGTTCCGTTAAGCCTAAATCCTCTTCTTTACGCGTATGCCCAACAACATGCAAGATGGCAGGTGTCATAGCGAACAAAGCGCAGAACAAAAGCATCTGCTGGGCGTACATGGCCCCAACAGTATAATCCGCCGCTGTTTTGGCCGGTGTGGGCCCCACCATCGAGATCATAGCCGGGTTTTTAAGCGTTTCGTACATCGCCCACAGCCCATCGTCCGCCGCAAACTCTTCAAATATCGGCACAAAGCCGCCGGCAAAGGTGCCTAGTGCAAAAACCCAAATAAGTATTTTCTTCCAATCTCGCTTTAAATATTGGATAAATAATATGGGCCATCTGGCAAACTTTTCTTTCACGCTGATCCACCTTCCTATAAAAGCTAGCCTTCATAATGCCGCATAAACAGATCTTCCAATGTAGGGGCGGAAATTTCCAGTTTCTGTACATTTAATTTTGTTGCAGCGGCTAAAATTTCGTTAAGATGTTCGTGATCAACAGAAAAAATACCTTGGTTTTGTTTTTGCACAAAATCATAAACACCTGCTAACTCCCGCAGCGAAGAAACATCCCCGGCTGTCTCCAAGACCACTGTAGAGCGGGTCAGGTGGCGTAATTGGGCCAAAGTACCGGCTTCCACAATATGACCTTGGCGGATAATCACGATCCGGTCAGCCAGCCGCTCAACCTCGCTTAAGATGTGGGAAGAAAGAAGCACCGATTTTTTCGCCTCTTTTATTCTCTCCACCTCTTCTTGAAAAACCTGCTCCATCAAGGGGTCCAGCCCCGATGTAGGTTCATCGAAGATATACAGATCGGAATCGACGGAAAGTGCAGCAATCAGGCCCACTTTTTGTCGGTTTCCTTTGGAATAGGTTTTCGCCTTTTTCCTGGGATCAAGTTCAAAGCGGTCAATCAAATAGTCCCGCCTTTCCTCGCTGCCAAAACCATGTAATTTCATAAACAGATCGATAATTTCGCCCCCGGTCAAATTACCCCAAAGTGCCACCTCCCCCGGGACGTAGGCTACTCTTTTGTGAATTTCGAAGCTGTCCCGCCAAACATCCCGCCCAAATATTTTGGCACTGCCGCCGTCTCTTCTGATGATCCCCAGTAAAATCCTGATTGTTGTGGATTTGCCGGCGCCGTTTGGGCCGATAAAACCGACAACTTCGCCTTTCTTTACATCGAAAGTCACGTCTTTTAAGGCCCGGACTTCGCCGAAGCTTTTTCTTAAGTTTTTGATTTCAATAATTTTGGACATGGCCACACCCCTTATTTATAAAAGGCTTTTTTCAAGATGCCTGCGTAAGTTTCCCATTCCCGCAGGATCGTTTCTCCGAAGGTGCCCGTATCTTGGAAGATATCCTGCTGTTTAATGTATTTTTCTCCAAAACCGAACAAAGCCCAGTTCAATATTTCAAGAGCCTTTGCCGTATCAAGATCGTCACGAAACAGAGAATAATCGATGTTATCGTAAAGTTTTCGCAGTCCGCTGTCATAGATGGAATTTACCTTTTTGTCAACGGCTGCCTTTGGCTTGGGCGATTCTTCCAGCTTGGCGGCTGCCAAAAAGTCGAAGACGTTAGGGAACTTCCGCTGCATTTTCAATTTTTGCAGGCCTATATCGCCCATCCTTTTAAAAACATCTCTTTCGTCAAGATCAATTTTCCGAAACAGGCCCGCCACAATCCCCGCACTATAATCCAACAAATAAATGTAGAGGTTCTTTTTGCTGTGGAAATAATTGAATAAAGAGCCTTTGGAGATGCCCGCGTTTTCCACAATTTTATTTGTGGATGCCTTTTCAAACCCGTTTTGGGCGAATTCTTTCAAGGCGGCGTCTAAGATTCTTTTTTGCTTAGCCGCGGCCAACCGTTCAAACCGAGAGGAAATAATGATCAACCCCAATCAAAATGACCACTGTAGTCATGTAATATTATATACTTTATGACCACGTTGGTCAACTTAAAAACAGCCGCGAACGCGACAAGCCGCCGCCTTTTAAGCGGCAGCGGATTTCAATTTCTAAGCTAGCTGCTACCCGTCCTTCCTTGAAAGGGGTCTACTTCTAAAGTTGTCAATCAGTAAAGTACCTAAAGGGACCGCGATAACAATTAATGTAGGATCACCCCCGCGCGTGCGGGAAAGACTCCATACCCATCTTTCAGGATCATAACTATAAAGGATCACCCCCGCGCGTGCGGGAAAGACCCAATCAGAAAACAGGGATACCGCACAGCGAGAGGATCACCCCCGCGCGTGCGGGAAAGACTTAAGATCACTGCTTCGGGGTCAAAGGCTGACAGGATCACCCCCGCGCGTGCGGGAAAGACATCGATTTGTGCAGTTGCCTATGGAGAAACAGAGGATCAC
>JBHGWS010000109.1:0-21373 GCA_041936745.1 Candidatus Darwinibacter acetoxidans | reverse complement strand
GATAAAATAGGATCGATAAGATAGCAACAACCAAGCCTTGACCCATTTAAAACCCCCCTTTTGGCTTGTCTGAATCTATGTTATCATATTTATACCGCTCAGGCAGTGGAAACAAAAGCCCAACTTGGCAGGCTTTTCTTTGAGGGAGGTTAAAAAGTGGCTAAAGACATGCTGGCGGAGATCTTTCGCCTGCAAAGCAAGTTCGACAGCGCGGTAGTTAAGCACAGAAACTTGGAGTTCAGCAGGGATGTTTGGATTCAAAAAGAAATTCTGGCGATTATTTCTGAATTAAGTGAGATTCTGGATGAAGTTAATTTCAAGTGGTGGAAGGACCCCGAAGAGATCGATGAGGAACGGCTGAAAGAGGAATTCGCCGATGTACTGCACTTTTTTGTCAGTATGTGCCTGAAGGCGGGGATAGGCCCCAAGGAACTTTATGAAGCATACGTGAAGAAGAATAAAGAGAATTTCGCCCGGCAGGAAGGCAAAAGCGGGCGGCAGGGTTATGCTTGGGATTAACAAAGATTTATGATATACTTAAAACAACTCCGCGCCCGGGGAAGTATGCAAAGGAGACTATTCTTTGTCGCGCTGCGGAGTTTTGTTATGTCTAATTTTATTGTTGAATGTTGCCGCTGCCCGGGCGGGCGGGCTTATAGGTACGGTTGCGGGGGTTGCCGATCAAACGGGCCTGCAGCAGCAGCTGTTTTTGCAGTATTCCGGCAAAAAAGATGATTTCGCCTTAGTGCTGAATTCAAATGTTTCCCTGGCGGCTCTGCCCCTCAGTCTGGCGTGGGAGCCCGCTTGGCGCCTCGCCTACAAACAATTAGCTTTCAGCCGCAATCAACCCCATTTTACTTCGCCGGATTTTTTTCGGTTGGTCCATAAAAATCATTTTAAGGCCAAAACAACTGTTTTTTGGGCAGATACCCCCAACATCAGTGCAGCTTGGTTTGGGAGCATACCTTTTAAAAACGAGGATTTAGTCAATGGGCTCTACCTGCAGGGGTTTTTAAAACTGCGCCAACTTGGCTTAGGGGCAGCCTTTTTACAGGCCGGGGCCGGGAACTTTACTGTCCTGGAAGCCCGCTTGGCGGAAGGCCCTTTTAAAATCTCGGCTGCCGCAGGCTTGCGGGAAAAGTCTCCCGCGGCAGTCCTTGAGCTTGCTTATCAGAAGGGTAAATACGAGGCGAATTTGGCCTGGCAGCATGTGGCGGCCGATTTTGTCAGCCCTTTTGCACAAACCAATAAGTATACGCCTAACCGCCGGGGATGGCATCTGAAAAGCAGTTTTCCCCTGGGCGATGTTTTAGTTTCCTTAAACCGGCGCCGGCAGGGTAATTTGGCGCAGACCACCCAGTACAACCAGTACTCTTGGAAGTTTGCCGCGGCAGGCTATAATACGGAAGTGGAATGGCGGCTGGAGCCTACCAAAGCTTTTCTCATCCGCTATAAGGGTAAGGGCGCTCAGCTTGAAATCGATCCGCTGCGCCAAAGCGGCCGCTTTGATTCAACTCTTTTTGCGAGATTAAATTACCGCATTTCTTTTGATGCGCCCCGCCGGATCGGACGTTTGGAGCTTCGCTTTAATTTGGGACTTAAGTGGCGGCTGATTGCTAAACGGGATTTTTTAAAAAATCGTTTAAACTATTCCGCTTTGGCCGAGTTTGAAAACAAAAATTTCCGCTTCAGCCTGGCTGTGGGGGTTTATGATCGGGGAAACATCCATGCCGGTTTTGACGCTCCCCGCCAAGCGAGCATATCATGGGAATGGGACTTTTAAACAGTTTCCCTACATAACATGGTGCTGAGGTGATGGCATGCGCTATTCGGAACTGGCCGGCAAAGAGATCGTCTGTATCGATGAAGGCATCCGTTTGGGCGTTGTAGACCATACGGACCTTATCCTTAACACCCGGACGGGCGAAGTGGATTCTATCGTTATACCGTACGGCAGCCGTTGGTGGCGGCCCCGCTTGATCGTTATTCCCTGGCGGGGCATTAAAAAGATCGGGCGGGATTTAATCATTGTTGACCTTGCCACGGCTGAAAATTACAACGAAGTAATGCGTAAAATTGAGGAGAGACCCCGCTGGAATAAGCCTCCTTTTATTGGGTAAAATAAACCCAAGAAAATTAAAGGGGGAATTGTATTGTCAACCGTAATAGGAGTTTTTCGGGACGTTTCCGCCGCGGAAGAAGCAGTAAAGGCGCTGCGAAACAAAGGCTTTAAAGATAATGAAATATCTATAATAGCTAGAGATGACACGCAAGGCGGCGGGACTTCAACAGACGTGGAAGTGGGGGAGATGGGAACGGACAGCATAGCTGACGGCACCGCCTGGGGCGGGGCTTTAGGCGGCATTGCCGGACTTTTAGCCGGCGCAGGGGCTTTGGCAATCCCGGGCATTGGGCCCATTATCGCCGCGGGGCCTTTGGCCGGCGTGCTCTCCGGCGCAGTCACCGGCGGTGTTGCGGGGGGATTAATTGACCTTGGCATCCCGGAAGAAAGAGGCCGTCAATACGAAGAAGAACTAAAACAGGGTGGCGTACTCGCGGTCATTGAAACCAGTTCCGATAAAGTCAACGACGCCAGTTCGATCCTCAGGCAAAACGGGGCTCGGGATGTGGAAAGCCACGGAGGAGAGAACAACTAAAGCAAACTAAAAAACACCAGGCTGCCTTTGGGCGGCCTTTTTATTTGCCTATGCGGAAATTTGGCAGGAATGTTCTAAGCCTGCCTAGAAAGAATCCTAATGGCAAACGAGGAGGCTGAAGAAATTATGAAAGTAATTGTAGCAGGGGCTACGGGAAAAATGGGGCGGGAAGTCTGCCGCGCCGTACAAGATACTGCAGGTTTAGTTTTAGCCGGCGGGGTAAACTCCTCCGGCCGCAGCCTGGACGGTGTTGAAATATTTACAGATTTAAATACTGCCCTTAAGGTTACCAAGCCCCACGTGGTAGTTGACTTTACAACACCTGCGGCCATCAGGGAAAACATGGCGATCTGCTTGGCCGAAAAAGTGCCCATGGTGATCGGCACGACCGGACTTGCCGGCGAAGAATTGGAAAAATGGCGGGAAAGGGCAAAAAAAGCCGCTTGGCGGGCGATCATTGCGCCCAATTTCGCCATCGGCGCGGTTTTAATGATGGAATACGCCAAGCAGGCGGCTTCTTTCTTTGCAAAAGCAGAGATAATAGAGTATCATCATGAGCAAAAGCTGGATGCTCCTTCCGGCACCGCTTTAAAAACAAAAGAAATGATGCAGGAAGTTATGGCAGGCGATGTGCCGATCCACAGCGTACGCTTACCCGGTTTGGTGGCGCACCAGGAGGTTATTTTAGGCCTGCCCGGACAAACCTTTACAATCAGGCATGATTCGACCGACCGTACAAGCTTTATGCCGGGTGTTCTCCTCGCCATCTCCAAGATAAAAGAAATTGAGGGAGTAGTCTATGGGTTAGAACACATTCTTTTTTCTAACATATAGTACTAGTGAGTTTAGGTGAGGAGGGCTGGCCGTGGCTAGCAAGTTGGCTGGGATACCCATTACCATGTTGGGTTGCGATCGGCGGGAAGTCGATCTGGCAGTAGCTTTGGTTGGCTTAGGCTGTGATTTGCGATTAGTCGGATTTCCGCCGGAAGCGGAATTGAAAAAAGCCCTGCATTTTACCGATGCAAAAGAGGCGGTCCAGAAAACAAAATGTATAATAGCACCCATGAGCAATACCGATTTGGCCGGCAGGATTACGGCCAGGCTGGACGGCAGGGAAGAGCCCATCGATTTGACGGGCCTCATCCCCCTGATGCCGGCGCAAACCCCCTTATTAATCGGGGTAGCCAAGCCGGTCATTCGCGGTTTGGTTACCCAATACAGGCTGCAGTTAATCGAAATAGCGGAAATAGATGAAATTGCCATCTTGAATTCCATACCCACGGCGGAAGGGGCCATCCAGGTGGCCATGGAAAATACGGAAATCACTATCCACAATTCCCGCTGTTTAGTTTTAGGTTTGGGGCGCTGCGGCATCACTTTAGCCCAAGGCCTCAACGCTTTGGGGGCTAAGGTTACCGTTGGTTCCCGCTCGGCTGCGGATTTAGCCCGGGCGATGGCTTTAAACACCGAACCGCTTGCCTTGGCAAACCTGCATACCAGAACTGACTTTGATATAATCTTTAATACAATACCGGCTTTGATTTTGGGCCGTTCGTATTTAAGGCTTCTTTCGCCCGCTACTGTCATCGTGGATATTGCGGCCGCTCCCGGGGGGGTGGATTTTCCAGCCGCGGAACAGCTCGGTATTGTGGCGATCCAGGCGCTGTCGCTGCCGGGCAGAGTTGCGCCTAAAACCGCGGGCCGCATCCTGATTGAAACAATTCCTCGCCTACTCCAACAACTGTTAGGGGAGGAACACCATGACTATTAGGGGAAAGAACATCGGTTTTGCCCTGACCGCCAGCCACTGCACTTACGAGGAAATTTGGCCCCAAATTGCCAAACTGCAGGCAGCCGGGGCGGAGATTTATCCTTTTGTCTCTGAAAATGTTGCCAATACGGATACGCGGTTTGGTTTGGGGCGGGAAATTGTTGCTAAATTCGCCGACCTTACGAAAAGGCCCGTGATTAAAAGTATTGTTGACGCTGAACCGGTGGGCCCGAAAAAAATCTTAGACTGTTTAATTGTAGCACCCTGCACGGGCAATACCTGTGCTAAACTGGCTAATGCCGTTACCGATACGGCGGTCACAATGGTGTCAAAAGCGCATCTGCGAAACGGCAGGCCTTTAGTTTTGGCCGTTTCCACAAATGATGCTTTAGGCCTTAATGCTAAAAACATTGGGGTTTTGCTGAACACGCCCAACTGTTTTTTCGTCCCTTTTGGGCAGGACAATCCGGCTGAAAAGCCAAATTCGTTGGTGGCCGATATGGATTTAATCCTGCCGACCTTAGAAAAAGCATTAGTTAACCGGCAGCTTCAGCCGGTTTTAATCGAAAGAGAATGGAGAAGAGTACGTTAACGAAGGAGAGGTTTGCATGAAAGGTTTCAATGTAGCAATATTAGGCGCAACGGGAATGGTTGGCCAAGAAATAACTGATCTGCTGGTGGCACGGAACTTTCCCATCAAGAATCTTACTCTTTTATCTTCCCCCCGCTCCGCGGGTAGGCAGGTTAATGTGGGAGAGCGGGTAATAACGGTACAGGAAATAAATGAAGAGGCTTTTTCCGGCGTTGACATTGCGTTTTTTGCCGCGGGGGGCCAAATCAGCGTCCAGTGGGTTGATCGGGCGGTTGAAGCAGGTGCACTTGTCATTGACAACACCAGTGCTTTTCGTCTGCGCGATGATGTGCCTTTGATTGTCCCGGAAGTAAACGGGGCGGAAATTGCGAGGCATAACGGGATTATCGCCAACCCGAACTGTTCCACAATCATTATGGCTCTGGTCCTCAAACCAATTTTGGATCAGGTAGGCATCAAACGGGTTGTGGTCTCCACCTACCAGGCTGTTTCGGGCGCGGGATACCGCGGGATGGAAGAGCTGCGCCAGCAGACGGAAGATTACGTTATGGGCCGTGAATTGAAAGCGGAGGTTTTGCCCGCCGCCGGTGACAAGCGCCATTATCCCATTGCCTTTAACGCAATACCTCAAATAGATGTTTTTGGCGCGGAAGGCTATACCAAAGAAGAATGGAAGATGGTTAAGGAAACGCAGAAATTGTTTGGCGACCCGAATTTCAAAGTTTCGCCGACCACCATCCGCATACCGGTAATGCGCTCACACAGCGAAAGCATTAACGTGGAAACAATAAAACCCCTCTCGCCCGAAGAATGCCGCCGGCTTTTAGCCAAGGCGCCGGGTTTGGAGATAATTGATGATGTGGATAAGCAGGAATACCCCATGCCTTTTTATACAGGCGGCAAAGACGCCGTTTACGTCGGGCGCATCCGCCGGGATTTCACTGTGGAAAACGGCTTGAATATGTGGGTTGTAGGTGATCAGATCCGCAAAGGTGCGGCTTTAAACTCGGTTCAAATTGCTGAATATTACGCCCAAAAAATGGGGTGATCGTGTGATCAGAATCATCGTGCAAAAATTCGGCGGCACTTCCCTTTCCCGGCCGAATTTGCGCAGCGCTGCGTTTCAGCGCGTGGCCGATGCGGCCAACAGCGGTTATATGCCAGTTGTAGTTGTCTCTGCCATGGGCCGGGGCGGCGATCCCTACGCCACTGATACCTTTCTCGCTTTGTTGGGCGGAGTTAACCCCCAGGCCGGGGACCGGAGCAGAGATTTGATTCTTTCCTGCGGTGAAATCATTTCCGCCGTCCTGTTTGCGGAAGGTTTAAATCAAAAAGGGCTTCCCGCAGTTGCTTTGACCGGTTGGCAGTCGGGGATTTTAACCGATGATAAGCATTCCCAAGCCAGGGTTAAAGCAGTGCACGGCGATAAAATTTGGGAAACCATCAACGCAGGGAAGATCCCGGTTGTGGCCGGTTTTCAAGGCATTACGGCAGAGGGGGAGATCACAACCTTAGGCCGGGGCGGCAGTGATACCACCGCGGCGGTTTTGGGTGTAGTTTTGCGTGCTGAGCGGGTCGAAATTTATACCGATGTGGACGGAATCAAAACAGCTGACCCCAGCTTGGTTCCGGATGCGCCCACGTTGAAGGTGCTTTCCTACCGGGAAGTTGTGGAACTTGCCCACATGGGTGCTAAGATTGTGCACCCCAGGGCGGCGGAAATTACAATGGAAGAAGGCATCCCCCTGCAGATTCTGTCAGTTGCGGATTCCAAGGGGGGCACAACCGTTGGCCATGGGATTAAACCCAGGGGCGGCAGGGGCGGTGAATCTGTTGTCGATCGGGTAGTTACGGGGATTGCCCATTTGGGCGAACGGGCCCAGGTGAGAATTACCGGGGCTTTGGATTTTGGGCGGGGCGGGTTGGCGCCACAAATTTTCGATCTCTTAGCGGCGGAAGGAGTCAGTGTCGATCTAATCTATTTTTCACCGGAGTTAATCGCTTTTGTCATCGATCAAGCGTTGAGTGAAAAGGCGCGAAATGCTTTGACCCCGTTAGGCTTAAATGTTAAGATTGAGGTGGGCTTTGCGAAAGTATCTGTGGTTGGGGCAGGCATGCACGGTGTACCAGGTGTTATGGCTAGAATAGTGAATTGTTTGGAGAAAGAAGGAATTCCAATTTTCCAGACTACGGACTCGCACGCCAATATTTCCTGCTTAGTGTCGGAAGAACATGTAAAACAGGCTGTGCAGGCATTGTATAAGGAATTTCACCTTGATTGCATCTAGGAGGTTTATTTTATGAAATCAGGTCAGCTAATTACGGCAATGGTCACTCCCATGCATAAAGACGGCAAGGTAAACTACGTGCAGGCAGTGGAACTGGCAAAAAGGCTGGGGGAAAATGGCTCTGATGGAGTAGTGCTCAGCGGCACTACGGGAGAAAGCCCTACATTGACTTTTGAAGAAAAAGCTAAGCTCTACGGGGAAGTAACGGATGCTTTAGGCGGCCAAATAGAAATTATAGCGGGCACCGGTTCTTACAATACGGCGGAAACCATAGCTTTGACAAAAGCTGCGGAAAACGCCGGTGTAGATGGGATCATGCTCGTTACCCCTTATTACAACAGGCCTTCCCAAGAGGGCCTCTATGAGCATTTCAAAGCTGTTGCGGCGGAAACCCCGCTGCCCATCATGATCTACAATGTCCCCGGTAGGACCGGTGTCAATATCCTGCCGGAAACTGTAGCCAGGTTAGCGGAGATCGAAAACATTGTCGCCATTAAAGAGGCCAGCGGTAATTTAGAGCAGGTCAGCGTTTTGAAAACGTTGGTGCCGGAAGAATTCCTCATCTATTCCGGCGATGATTCCTTAACCCTGCCGATTCTGGCGGTGGGGGGCGCCGGCATTGTCAGTGTCGTCTCTCATTTGGTGGGCAGGGAAATTAAAGCGATGATTACCGCATTTTGTGCCGGCAAGACAGAGGAAGCCTTAGATATCCATCTAAAGTTGATGCCCTTGTTTAAGGCCATGTTCTTGACTACCAATCCTGTACCCGTTAAGCGCGCTTTGGAGCTTGTGGGCGTGGAGACAGGGCCCGTGAGGCTGCCTTTGGTCGATTTGACGAAAGAAGAAGTTCAAACTATCAAAGAGGTTTTGCTCCAGGTGGGGCTGCAGTCTTAAAAGTAAAGAATTACACTTTGCATAAGAAGGCTCCTGTTTGGCTATAAAAAGCCTAACAGGAGTTTCGCTTTTCTCGTTTGCTTATTTCAAGCAAAGTGTGTATAATAAGACGACTGCATAATATGTCCGGTTTGTGCAAGTACAAAAACCACCGTTTTGAGCGGAGCGAGGTGGTTTGGTTTTTAGAAGAAATAGGCTTAGATTCAAAATTTATGGGGGTGCATTGAACTGCATGACAAAAGAAAATAGAATACGTTTAGTTTCCCTGGGGGGCTTAGGCGAGATTGGGAAAAATATGATGGTGATCGAAATTGGAGACGATCTCGCCGTTATTGACGCGGGTGTAATGTTTCCTGAAGAGGATATGCCGGGCGTAGATTTGGTGATACCCGATATCACCTACCTTGTTGAAAACGCCCACCGGGTCAAGGCCATCTTTTTAACTCACGGCCATGAAGATCACATCGGGGGAGTACCCTATGTGCTGCGTGAGTTAAATGTCCCGGTCTACGGGACGAGATTAACCCTGGGGCTTTTAAAGGTGAAGCTGAAAGAGCACGGCTTGGAAAGAAGCACGGAATTAAAGGAAATTTCCGCCGGCCAAAGGATTCAACTAGGTAACTTTGATGTGGAATTTATTCATGTTAATCACAGTATTGCCGGAGTTGTTGCCCTAGCTTTCCACACACCTTTGGGTGCCATTGTGCATTGTACGGATTTTAAATTCGATCAAACGCCGTACGATGGGAAGGTTGCCGATTTTTATAAATTCTCCGAATTGGGAGAAAAAGGGGTCTTATGCCTCTTGTCCGATTCGACGAATGCGGAACGCCCCGGCTACACAGAGTCGGAGCGGAAGGTGGGCGAAACCTTTCAACAGATTTTCAGAAGGGCGGAAGGCCGGATTTTAGTGGCAACTTTTGCCTCTAACGTCCACCGGATTCAGCAGATCATCGAAGCCGCCGAGCGGGAAGGGCGTTTTATCGGCGTAACCGGGCGGAGTATGATTAAAGTTGTGGAAGTTGCCAGCAGCCTCGGTTATCTACACATTCCAGAAGGTATGCTGGTGGAGTTAGATAAGCTCGATCGCCTACCGCCGGAAAAAGTTGTCGTTTTGACGACGGGAAGCCAAGGGGAACCTATGGCGGCTTTAAGCCGGATGGCAATAGCCGAGCATAACCGCATTACCATCGCACCGGGGGACACGGTGATTATTTCCGCCTCGCCTATCCCGGGGAATGAAAAGTCGGTGGGGCGCATTATCAACCAGCTTTTTAAAGAGGGCGCCAATGTTATTTACGAACCGCACTTGGGTGTTCACACTTCCGGGCACGCTCACCAGGAAGAATTGAAACTGCTTTTAAATCTCTGCAAACCGAAATACTTCATGCCGATCCACGGCGAGCACCGGATGCTTTTGAAACACGCGGAATTGGCCGAAGCGACCGGTGTTGCGAAAGACAACATCATAATCGGCGAACTGGGCCTGCCCATTGATTTCACGCCGAACGGTGTTCAAATCAAAGACAGGGTCGAAAGCGGCCAAATCTTTGTCGATGGCTTAGGGGTAGGCGATGTGGGCAACATTGTCCTCAGGGATCGCCGCCAGCTTTCCACAGACGGCATTTTAATCGTTGTAGTTACGGTGGACAGGCGCAACAACCGCGTGGTGGCCGGGCCTGATATAGTCTCGCGGGGTTTTGTCTATGTCAGGGAGTCGGAAGAATTGATGGATGAAGCCCGCAAGCGGGCGGATGAAGCGCTGCAGGCCTGCGTCAATCAGAATACTTTAGACTGGAATACGCTGAAAGGTGCTGTACGCGATGCTTTAAACCGCTATGTTTGGGAGAAAACAAAAAGAAGGCCCATGATCCTTCCCATTATCATGGAAATATAATTCAAGAACGTTTAAGGTTCCTCCTTTCTTATCATACTAGAGGTGATAGGGAAGGAGGGATTATTATTTGGGGGGAAAAAGATACAAACACGGAAGACACTGCGCTGGAGGCCATCAAAGAATTGGGACAGACGGAAATTCCCACAGGCGAGGATGTGCCCTACCACTGCCTGACAATCATCGGCCAAATCGAGGGCCATTTAGTTTTGCCCCCGCGCAATAAGACGACTAAGTACGAGCACGTCATTCCCCAATTGGTCGCCATCGAACAAAATCCCAAGATCAAAGGCCTGCTTGTAGTCTTAAATACCGTTGGGGGAGACATTGAAGCGGGTCTGGCCATAGCCGAGATGCTGAAGACCATGACTACCCCAACCGTTTCCTTAGTTTTAGGCGGAGGCCACTCCATCGGTGCTCCCATTGCCGTTGCCGCCGATTATTCGGTGATTTCCGAAACCGCCACAATTACGGTCCACCCCATCCGTTTAAGCGGCCTTGTCATCGGCGTTCCCCAAACTTATGAATACCTAGATAAAATGCAGGATCGGGTTATCCGCTTTATTGTCAAGCACTCCAGAGTGACTACTGAAGTTTTAAGGGAGTTAATGTTCCGCACGGGCGAGCTTGTGCGCGATGTAGGTACGGTCTTAGTCGGAGAAGAAGCGGTCAAGGTTGGGTTAATCAACGAAGTGGGCGGCGTGGGCAGTGCCCTTTTGCGCCTTTCCCAGCTGGTCTCCCAGCGAAACGAAAGGGGTGAGCGATAAATGCTCTACAGTGTGATGCCCCCGGAAGAAATCTGGCAGGGGCTTTCACAAAAGCCTGCACCGACCAGGGAAATGGTAGTGGGAGGCGTGCTTCTCCAGTTGGAACCTTTGGGGGATTTCCAGGCCCGTGTTGTACGGGTCATCAGTTCCAATCCCAATGATTATCTGCTGCCTCACACTCAGCCCGGCTTTATAGTCCGCTGGACATAGTCTAAGGAAGCCGCGGTTCTCATATGGTCAAATATGAGGACCTTTACTTTTATCAGCGGCTTTGGTTTAGGGTTGAGTATTTTTCTTTTAGGCTTAAAATTATTGGCCAGTTCTCTGGAGAGCGCTTTAGGGGCGAGGCTGCGCCGTTTGTTAACGCGCCTGACAACGACCAAACTGCGCTGCGTTTTCGCCGGTGCCGCAGCGACCTGCCTTGTGCAAAGCAGCAGTGCTGTAGCTTCCACGATGGTTGTTCTGGTTGCAAGCGGCATTTTAACAGCAAAACAAGCCTTCGGGGTTATTTTAGGTGCCAATATCGGCACAACCTTGACGGCGCAAATTATTGCCTTCCGCTTGGAAAACGTTGCTCTGCCTTTAATATTTTTAGGCCTTCTGTTGGCTTTTGCCGGCAGGCGGAAATCTTTGGGTACCGCCCTGTTCGCTTTGGGCTCGTTGTTGTACGGGTTAACGATTATCACAGCGACTTTAGCACCCCTGCTGCAGTTTCCTCACATTCAAAATGTCTTGAAAAACTTGAGTGACACTCCTTGGGAAGCCTGTCTGACGGGTATTGTTTTAACGGCTTTAATCCAATCAAGTTCAGCGGTAACGGGTGTTGTAATCAGCTTGGCCCATTTAAATGCAATTTCTCTTTCCGCTGCGGTTGGCGTAGCATTGGGCAGTAATGTGGGCACGGTTTTTACAACCCTGATCGCCAGCACTGGCAGGGGGAGGGCCAGCAGAGCCACTGCCTTCGCCGATTTTATCTTTAATCTCGGAGGCGTTCTTTTGGTACTGCCCTTTTACGGACATTTCCTCCGGCTGGTGGCTCTTACTTCCCACGATTTGGCGCGTCAAATTGCCAATGCTCACTTTTTGTTTAATCTTTTGACGGGGATTGCAGCACTGCCCGTCTTAGATTATTTTGCGGCTCTAGCTTGGAGATTGGCAGGAATAAAGGCGGGGAAACAAGAAGTATAGGAACTACGGAGAGGGAGTGTTTTTTATGTCGGCGCTGCAGGCAATTTTTTTAGGGATCGTCCAGGGGTTGACGGAATTTTTACCCGTGAGCTCATCGGGGCATTTGGTATTATTTTCCCAGTTAATGGAAATTAAAGAAACCTCTCTGGTTTTTGAAATCGTTGTTCATGGGGGGACTTTACTCGCGGTTTTGTTGGTCTTGCGGGCGGATGTAATTCTTTTAATCCGTTCCTTTTTCAAGCTCTTAAAACAGCCTAAGCGCCTAAGCGAGCTTATCAAAGAAGATCCGGGCTGCCGTTTATTGGCCAACTTGGTGTACGCTACTTTACCCGTAGTTATCCTGGCCCTCATCTTCAAAGAACAGATTGAAAACCTTTTTCTCCAAAGCATTTTTGTCGGCTTTATGCTTATTATTACGGGTACTGTTCTTTTCATCTCGGAGCGCTTGGCGGCGGGCCCGAAAAAATTAGGTAACTTAAAGCTACCGGACGCCGCGGCCATAGGCCTAGCCCAAGCTGTGGCGGTTTTGCCGGGGATATCCCGCTCCGGGTCAACTATTGCCATGGGCAGAGCGAGAGGGCTTGCCCGGGCAGATGCAGCCCGTTTTTCCTTTTTGTTAAGTATCCCGGCAATTTTGGGCGCGCTTGTTTTTTCCCTCAAGGATTTAACCAAGGGGGCTGCCCACATTCCGGCCGGTTCTTTGTGGCTTGGTTTCATTGCCGCGGCGGTCACGGGTTATGGAGCCATTCATCTTTTGTTAAACTTGATTAAACAAAGAAAATTGATCTGGTTTGCCTATTATACTTGGGTGGTGGGAGCGGCGGTTGTTTTACTCAGTTTGATTTAAAGAAAAAGGAAAAACAGTAATAAGGTGGAATTTATGAGCATTCAGGACAATTTGAATAACGTATATGAGAGAATTGGACAAGCAGCGAAGCGCAGCGGGCGCGCCGCCGCCGACATTCAGCTGTTGGGCGTGACGAAATTTGCCTCCGCTGCAGAAATAGAAGAACTGATGCAGGCCGGCTTGACAACTTTAGGCGAAAACAGGGTGCAGCAGGCGGTTAAAAGGATAGAGAGGTTTCCCGAGGCCACGTGGCATTTTATTGGCAGCCTCCAGACCAATAAAGTGAGATTTTGCGAAAATTTCGCTTTAATCCATTCCTTAGACCGTTGGCGGCTGGCGCGGCAGATCAACAGGTGGGCCAAGCGCCGGGGCAGGCCGCAGGAAGTACTTATCCAGGTTAATACGGCCGGCGAGGAGACGAAACACGGTTTAAAGCCGGAGTCCGTCCCAAAGTTTGTGGAAAGAGTGCTGGCGGAGTGCCCTTACGTTAAAATTCGGGGGTTGATGATGATGGCCCCTTACATTGAACCCCAAGCTACCAGGCCTTTTTTTCGCAAAACAAAGGAATTATATGACAAGGTCCGGGCAGAATTAGATTTAGATTGGGACATCTTATCCATGGGAATGACGAATGACTTTGAGGTAGCGGTGGAGGAGGGTGCCACATTAGTGCGCATTGGGTCGGCGTTGTTTGCAAAGGAGGAGTAGGATGAGTAATTTTGTAAACAGGCTCAAGGAGTTTTTGGGTGTCAAGGAATACGATGATTACGAGGAACAAATTGATTTCCACCAGCAGCGGACGGCAGAGGATGTAATACCTTTGCGGCGAGAAAAAACTGATGTGCAGGCCGGAAAATCCCGCTCGCAGGCTCGGCCTACTTTAGTGAGTTTAGCGGGGGGGCAGAGCGCTCAAAACAAGATGTTTATCCTTGAACCGCACGCTTTCGAAGATGTGAAAGAGTATGTCCTGCATTTGAAAAACAATAAATCCATAATCCTCCGCCTGCATTTGGTCGATAAGGGCGAGGCGCAGCGCATAGTGGATTTTATGAGCGGCACAACCCATGCCCTGGATGGGAATATGCGGAAATTGGGCGAAACTATTTTTTGCTTTACGCCGGCCTCAGTTGTCATTGAAGGGGACTTAGAAGCAGACTTTTTTGAGATGCTGAAGAACGAAGGTGACTAAAAGTGACTGTTCTCAAAATAGTTGATCTTTTGTTTGAAATATACTGGTGGCTTTTAATCGCCCGCTTTGTCCTATCTTGGATCCCCAATGTGGATTACAGGCATCCTGTTGTCCAATTTTTGCAGGCAGTTACCGATCCCATAGTACGGCCTTTTCAAGGCATCATACCTCCTTACGGGTCTGTGGACTTTTCACCGGTGATCGTGTTTTTAGCCTTAAGATTGATCAGGCCTTTAGTTATCACGCTGTTAAGCAGGCTGCTGCTTTAGAGAAAGGATTGACAGCCGATTGAATAAAGAGGAATCACTTGGACATCTACGCGGTGAACAAGAAAAACTTATCGGGGCTCTCGTTTACGATCTGGCTCAATTGGCCTGGGAAACAAACCGCCCCCAAGCAACGGATTTTTTAGATCCTTATGAGCGTAAAGTCGCCCGCAGCGTTTTAGGCGGGCTGCCGGAAATAGGCTTTTTTAAAGCGGGCGGTTACAAAAAAGCAGAACGTGCCCGCCTGATGATTTATCCCCAGTATTATCTTCTGGAAACTTTGGAAGCACCGATCAAGGTTTTGCAAGCAGAAGGGAACTTTTCCTTCAATAAGGTGGGCCACAAAGATTTTCTCGGCTCGATTCTGGGCACGGGCTTAAAACGGGAGAAAGTTGGCGATATTATCGTCCTGCCCGGGGGCTGCCAAGCGGTGGTTGCCGCGGAAGTTGCAAAACACCTGCTGCTTAATTGGAAAAGAGTCGGGCCGGTGCCCGTTGAAGTTGTTGAAATTGATGAAGGGCAGCTGAACATCGAACCGGAGAGGATTAAAGAAATAAGGGCGACAGTCGCCTCTCTCCGTTTAGATGCTGTAGCTGCGGAAGGTTTTGGCATGTCGCGCACTAGGATGGCCAGGGAAATTAAGGCCGAAAAAATCAAACTTAACTGGCAGCTTGTTTCAAACCCTGCATTAAGCGTAGAAAGCGGCGACACGCTGTCTATGAGGGGCCGCGGCAGGGTTTTGCTCCATTCAACAGGCGGGACGACCCGGAAAGGGCGTCTCAGTATAGTCCTGCATCGCTATTATTATTAGGGGGTGAGTGAATGCTTAAACCAATGGATATTCACAATGTAGAATTTAAGCGTTCATTTAGAGGTTACGATCCGGAAGAAGTGGATGATTATTTGGCATCCATCGTGGGTAAATACGAATCCGTTTACCGGGACAATCAAATCCTGCAGGAAGAATTGGCTCAGGTAAAAAAAGAACTGCAGCAAAAAGGCCAGAAGGAACAGGATGTCCTTGACCTGATCTCCCTCACTAAGCAGACCGCGGCTGAGATAAAAAAACTAAGTAACCGGGAAGCGGAAAACTTAGTCGCGGCCGCGGACTCCGAAGCAGAAAAGATTCTCAGCGCCGCCCGCCTGGAAGCCCAGCGGATTGTGGCCGATGCGGAAAGCCGCCTGGCCCGCTTGCAGCGGGCAGAAAGCCAGCTGAAAGAAAAAGTGCGCCTAACTATGGAATCCATTTGGAACATCCTCAATGAAGAAGATGTTGATTTGGTGTCGACCAGGCCGTACCGCAAAGCAGCGGCCAGCAGAGAGAATCCGGAGGCCGCAGAAGATAACGAGGATTAAAAAGGGGCGTCATTTAAACAAGTCAAACCATTTAACCTTGCGTCTATCCTTCCCTCACAGTAAATTACCGGATGCTGTGGGGGCGGGCTTTTAGGCGATGAGCTCGGTAATCGGCGGCGGAAAGTTGACTTTTAGCTGACCGTTGGATATAATGGCTGTAAAATTAAAAACGATGATAAGGAGAGTACCGCCAAGCAGAGGGCACAGAGAGCCCCGCCGGCTGAAAAGGGGCCCCCGGGCTTTGCGCGAAAATCACCTTGGAGTTGCAGGCCGAAAATATTAATTATTAAGCTGAGCCGTTGGTACCGTTATAACCGCAAGAGTGGAGGCGTTTTTTGCTTGCCTTAACTAGGGTGGTACCGCGGGTTTCTCGTCCCTTCTGGGGCGATTTTTTTTTGGAAATTTAGTTAGAGGGGTTGTTAAACGTGGCAAAAAACTCATACCAAGATACTCTGCAGTTGCCTAAAACCGATTTTCCTATGCGGGGTAATTTGGCTGAACGGGAACCGGAAATGTTAAAGCATTGGGAAGAGAAGGACTATTACGGAAAATTAAGGCGGCTTGCGGAAAAAGAAAACAAGCCTGCTTTTATCCTGCACGATGGGCCGCCTTACGCCAATGCCAACATTCATATCGGGACTGCTTTGAATAAAGTGTTAAAAGATATCGTGCTGCGCTCCCGCTCTTTGGCAGGCTATTACACACCGTATGTGCCCGGCTGGGACACCCACGGGCTGCCCATTGAACTGCATGCAGTCAAGGCCTTGGGTAAGAGGCGGGCAGCAATGTCAGCAGCTGAGTTTAGGGAATACTGCGGGCAGTATGCCTTAGAACAGATGGCCATTCAGCGCAGCCAGTTTCGCCGCTTGGGGATTTGGGGCGATTGGGAAGACCCATACCTAACTTTGGCGCCGGAATATGAGGCGGAACAGATCGAAGTGTTCGGCGAAATGATGGAAAAAGGCTATGTTTATAAAGCACTGCGGCCTGTCTATTGGTGTGCCGACTGCAGGACGGCTCTTGCGGAGGCGGAAATTGAATACGGCGGCTTTCGCTCACCCAGTATCTACGTAAATTTCCCCGTCAAAGACGGCAGGGGGATTTTAGAGGAAAAGGACACGTATTTTGTCATCTGGACGACAACGCCCTGGACCATCCCGGCTAATCTGGCCATCGCCCTTCATCCCAGCTATGATTACGCGGTGGTTGCAACAGAGCGGGGTAATTTGGTAATGGCCAAGGAATTAATGGAAGCTGTGCAGGAAGACTTGGAATTGGACTTCCAAGGTATCCTGCAGGAATTTAAGGGAAGCGAATTAGAAGGCATAATCTGCAGCCATCCGCTTTATAAGCGGGATTCTGTGGTCATCTTAGGCGATCACGTTACGTTGGAGGCTGGCACGGGTTGTGTCCACACCGCACCAGGCCACGGCCATGAAGACTATGTTGTGGGCCTGCAGTATGGGCTGCAGGTGTTATCGCCCGTTGATGCAGACGGTAAATTTACGGCAGAGGCAGGGCCTTACGCCGGTTTGGATCTAGATGAAGGGAATAAAGTGGTGGTCAATGATCTTAAAAAAGCCGGTGCTCTTTTGAAACTGGACTTTGTCGATCACTCCTACCCCCACTGTTGGCGCTGTAAAAAACCGATTATTTATAGGGCAACGGATCAGTGGTTTGTTTCCATCGACCAATTCAGGGAAGCTATGCTTACGGCGATTGAAAAGGTGAAGTGGACTCCCGCCTGGGGTGAAGAGCGCATTCGAGCCATGGTCGCCGACAGGAGCGACTGGTGTATCTCCCGGCAGCGCGTTTGGGGAGTACCAATCCCTGTTTTTTACTGTGACTGCGGTGAAACCATTGCTTCAAAAGATACGATTGCCCATATTGCCGATCTGTTCCGCCGGGAAGGTTCCAATGCCTGGTTTAGGCGGGACGTGTCGGAACTTTTACCACAAGATTATAAGTGCCCCAAGTGCGGCGGCAGTTCATTCGAGAAAGAGACGGATACCATGGATGTCTGGTTTGACTCGGGCGTTTCCCACCGGGCCGTTTTGAATAACCGGCAGGATTTAAGCTGGCCTGCCGATCTTTACCTGGAAGGCAGCGATCAATACAGAGGCTGGTTCCAATCCTCGCTGTCAACCGCGGTGGCGACAACCGGAAAACCCCCTTACAAAGCTGTTTTAAGCCATGGTATGGTTGTGGACGGCGAAGGTAAGGCTATGTCTAAGTCCTTAGGCAATGTGATGGGCCCGGAGGAAATCTGGAACCGTTACGGTGCCGATCTGCTGCGGTTTTGGGTTGCTTCTGCGGAGTTTAGGGAAGACATCCGGATATCCAACGATATTCTCAAACAGCTTTCGGAGGCCTACAGGCGGGTGAGAAACACCGCCCGGTTTATTCTGGGTAACCTGCACGATTTCGAGCCAAAAACGGATACCATCCCTTACGAAGAAATGGAAGAGTTGGACCGCTGGGCATTATTAAAATTAGCTAAGCTCAGCAAAAGGGTGCGGGCCGCTTACGCCAGCTATGATTTCCACATCGCCTATTATTCTGTGCATCATTTTTGCGCCGTTGATCTGGGGGCCTTTTATTTGGATGTCCTAAAAGACCGCCTTTACTGCGATCCCCGCGATGCTCGGGAGAGAAGATCTGCCCAATCGGCTCTGCTGGTGATTATTAAAGAACTGGCACAGTTGATTGCGCCAATCTTGGTGTTTACGGCTGATGAAATTTGGCAGCACCTGCCTCAAGGTTGGCGGCAGGAAGAAAGTGTTCATCTAACCACCTGGAGCGAGCTGCCCAAAGAATATTTGGCTGAGGACTTGGGCCGGCGCTGGCAGGAATTTTTAGATATTCGAAGCGTTATTTCCAAAGCGCTGGAGATCGCTCGGAAAGATAAAGTGATCGGTGCTTCCAACGAATCCAAAGTTGTCATTTATGCCGCCGGCCGCAAGCTGGAAGTTTTGCGGGCCTTTGAAAAGGAAATAAGGCTGTTGCTGATCGCCTCGTTGGTCGAACTGCATCCCCTCCGGGAAGGCCAGACTGCGCTCTACAGTGAAGACGGTATTGCCGTGGATGTGATGAAAGCACCCGGTGAAAAATGTGAGCGCTGTTGGAAATATTATGAGGAGTTAAGCGGCGATCCCGAGCATGCCACAATCTGCCGGCGCTGCCGGGATGCAATCAATTAAAATTTTACCCCCTCTCGTTTTGTATACGAGAGGGGGTTTTGCATATTCTAAGGGGGAAAGAGGCGAGGAGGCGCAACGGCTTGAAACAGAAAATGAACTCGGGCCTTTTGCAGACCCTGCTGCGTAAATTGGAGGAGATGAGCCAACGCCTGGAAAAGGCCAGCATTGCCGAGTACATCGAATTGTATCAAAATCCCCGGCGCCTGATGTACCTTAATTTCCTTTTCGGTATTGTGCGGGGCTTCGGTTTGGCGCTGGGCTTTACCGTGGTGGGTGCTTTTTTCCTGTACGCCTTGGGCAAGATCGCCTCCTTAAACCTGCCCTTTGTGGGCGAGTTCATTGCCGAGATCACCCGCATAGTCCAAAATGAGTTGGCCGGCAGGCCCTAGGAGGATTATAAGTGGAACCAATTAAGGAAAAATTGCTGGCGGAAAGAAGGGAATTATTTACCCTTAAAAGTCGGCTGATCGATTCAGCAAGGCTCAATGCGCCTTTAGGCGAGGCGATCGGCGAACTTTCTTCTTACGATAACCATCCCGGTGATGCAGGCTCCCAGCTTTATGAAAGAAGTAAGGATTTGGGACTTTTGGAAACTACAAAAAAGCAGCTGGCCCAAGTAGAAAAAGCCCTAAATGCCCTCCGGGCGGGCAGCTATGGAATTTGTGAAAACTGCGGGAAGGAGATTTCAAAAAGCCGCTTAGAAGCGCTTCCCAGCACCCTTTTTTGTTTGGCCTGCCAAGAGGCGGGCGAAGACAGTGATGATCGCCAAAGGCCCATTGAGGAAGAAGTTTTATTCCCTCCTTTTGGGCGCACTTTTACAGACGAGACGGACAGTGTGATTTTTGACGGGGAAGATGCCTGGCAGGCTGTCGCCCGTTACGGTACCTCCAGTTATACGGAAAAGGATGAGGAGGAAGAGTAAGCTTGGCAGGAATACCGGGCTTGGCATGGAAATAGGCACTGATAGAATTTGGAGAGGAGCCGCACTTTTGAATTTTCTTCTGGTAGTGGCCTTGATTCTAATCAGTGACCGCATAACCAAACTGGTAATTATGGCCAGGCTTGCGGAAGGGCAGAGCATCCCCGTTATCAAAGGTTTCTTGTATTTCACCTACGTGCGCAATAAAGGGGCCGCTTTCGGCCTGCTGCGGGGCAGGGTTGTTTTTCTTTCAGCTTTGGCCGCCGCCTGCCTGCTTTTAGTGTTAACCCAATGGCGTAAAATTGCGCAGCAGAGTTTTTTTGTCCGTTGGGGAGTGGCCATCAGTGTTGCCGGGGCCGCCGGCAATTTAATCGACCGGCTGCGATGGGGGGCTGTAGTGGATTTCATAGACATCCGGATTTTCCCCATTTTTAATCTGGCCGATATGGCAATAGTTTTTGGGGTGGGGCTCCTTTTTTGGGAGGTTTTATTCCATGGGCGCAGCTGAGGCGAAGAATTACCAAATTGTTGTGCCCGCGGGAGTGCAGGGCCGCCTGGATTTATGGCTGAGTTCTTTTCTGAAATTAAGCCGCTCTCAAATTAAACGCCTGATAGACAGGGGTCTAATTACAGTAAACGGCGTGACGGTAAAAGCGGGATACTCTCTGCAGCCCGGAGATGAAATCTTTGCGGCCGTACCAAAAAGGCCCAAGCCATCTTTGGAACCGGAGAATATAATGCTTGACATAGTTTATGAAGACGAAGATTTGGCCGTCGTCAATAAGCCCAAGGGCCTGGTAGTGCACCCCAGCGCAGGCAATTGGCAGGGTACATTGGTTAACGCCCTTTTATTTCATTTTCCCCGTTTGGCAAAGGGCAGCGGGAAATACCGGCCCGGGATAGTGCACCGTTTAGACAAAGATACAAGCGGCCTCATGCTGGTTGCTAAAAATGATGCGAGCTATAATCACCTGCTTCTGCAGTTTAAAAAACGTTTGGTTAGGCGCCATTACCTGGCGCTTGTCCAAGGGGTGCTGCGGCAGGCAGAAGGCTTTATCGACAAACCAATCGGGCGCCATCCCAAGAACCGCAAGAAGATGGCGGTCCTGGAGGGCGGACGGCGCGCTTACACATCTTATACGGTGTTAGAGCGTTTTCACAGGCATTCACTGCTTCTTTGCCGTTTGAAAACAGGCCGAACCCACCAAATTCGGGTGCATTTGGCCGGCATCCACCATCCCTTGGTAGGCGATGTGCTCTACGGCTTTCGCAGCAATAATTTGGGAGCAAAAAGCCAGGTTTTACATGCCTTTTACCTCGGTTTCACCCACCCCAGCGGGCGGTTTATGGAGTTTGAGTCAGAACCGCCTTTGGAATTTAAGGAAATTTTACGAAAGGCGCGTTTAATAAATTGACAGCCCCCGCCATCTGGTGTAATCTATAGGTAATATTATAAGTGGTCCTTTAAGTTAGCTCAGTGAAGCTGGCAAGGAACAGGCGTTTTTTTAATGCTTCTTGCTGGCGCAGGAAGCATTTTTTAAAAGG